>CAZLBA010000004.1:0-72375 GCA_964557555.1 uncultured Beijerinckia sp. | reverse complement strand
CATTTCCAGAAATGGGCAGATCGCGGCATGAAAATGCCGGTCGCGCATGTGTTCGGCTGGGAACCTGTATTGCCCTATTGCGCCTCTGCGCCCATTCCAACGGGCGTATCTGAATATGAGGTGATGGGCGCCATCCGTGGCGCACCCGTTGAGCTTGTGAAATGTGAAACCAATGATCTCATGGTGCCAGCCAGCGCGGAATTCGTGATCGAGGGATTCATCGACTCCGATCCCGAAACTTTCGAGATGGAAGGGCCGTTTGGCGAATATACCGGCTATTTCGGTGGGGATCAGTGTCCCAAACATGTGACCAAGGTTTCTTGTGTCACCATGCGCAAGGATCCCATCTTCCGTGGCACTCTGGAAGGAACGCTGCCCAAGCAGCTCAATGAGAACTCTGTCACAAGCTCCATCCAGCGCTCAGGCATTGCCTGGAATGTTCTCAAAAATGCCGGTGTTCCGGGTGTGACAGATGTGTTCTGCCCGCCTGCGAATAATGGCACTACATTGATCATCCAATTGCACCAGACTTATCGCGGGCAAGCCAAGCAAGCGGCTGCAGCGATCTGGGGCTCCAATGCGGCGCATTTGCGCTTCAAACATGTCTGGGCGGTGGATGAAGATATTGATATTCACGACTATGCCTCGCTTGATTGGGCTTTTGCCTATCGCGTCAATGCTGCGGAGGATGATATCGTCTTTTTCCCCGGCACATTCGGATCGCTGCTTGATCCCTCAACCCGGCTTGAGGAGCGAGATCCGATGCTGTTTGGCACCGGCAAGTGGTGCCGCGTGCTGATTGATGCGACGGAAAACCTCGATTTCCGTCCCGAGCCGCAATATGGCGGCAAGCGTTATCCTCCGACGGTCGAGCCCTTGGCTGAGCATAAGGACATAGTCGCCCGGCGGTGGAAGGAATATGGGTTCAAGTGAATGATGCGGGGAGGAGCGGTGCTCCTCCCCATTTTTCTGGTGTTCAGCTTTTTCCATCTCAGAGCAGCTGATGAGGAATCGTCCTGATCAGCTGCTTGATTCCGATCAAGACTTTCTATTTCCCGTGAGTTATTTTTGTTGCACAACTTTGTTGAATCAGTCCTTCGTGTCGAAGTGAATACGGAGACCCAGGTGCAAAACAGAAAAGATCAGTCCATCCGCAGTTATCTGGAGGATTTGGAGGCAGCGGGACAGCTCGCGCGCATTACCAAAACGGTCGATCCCGATTCAAACCTTTCGGCGGTGGCATTCAAGGCTTATGCGCAGCTTGGCAAGGCCACTGTGTTTGATGACATCAAAGGCCATGATGGCTGGCGGGCGATGAGCCAAATCGTCGCAGACCGTGCCAAATGGGCTGTTGCGCTCGGTGTTTCTGAAGATAAAGCGATGGCCACTCTTGCAGCGCGTATGCGGACACAGCTGCCTTGTGTGAGTGTTTCGGCTGCAGAGGCGACCTGCAAGGAAAACATCTTGTTGGGAGATGATGTTGATCTGCGTAAGCTGCCGGCCATGTGGACTTCGGAGCGTGATCCCGGACGATATATTGCTTCGGGGATGTGCTTCATCCGCAATCCTGAGACGGGGATTCGCAACATCTCCATTCATCGTGCGCAGATCCTCGGCCGGAACAAGACCGGTTTCTTGATGCTGCCCCGTCAAGCCGCCCGCATCGCTGCGATTTGCAGAAAGATGAATCGCCCCATGGAAGTTGCCATGGTTGTGGGCGCGCATCCGCTCATCATTTTCTCCAGCGCCTTCGTTGCTCCCTTCGGCACGGACGAACTTACAATTGCCTCCAGTCTCTTGCAGGAGCCGGTGCGTACCGTGCGTTGCGAGACGATCGATATGGAAGTGCCCGC
Source organism: uncultured Beijerinckia sp. (assembly GCA_964557555.1). Classification (GTDB taxonomy): domain Bacteria; phylum Pseudomonadota; class Alphaproteobacteria; order Rhizobiales; family Beijerinckiaceae; genus Terripilifer. Next base: position 70,522 of record CAZLBA010000004.1, on the reverse strand, counting down.
AGATGCCGAGCTGGTTCTTGAAGGCACAGTCTCACTAGACGAGGTTTCACCTGAAGGGCCGTTCGGGGAGGTCACGGGGACTTACGGTTATGGCGGTGAATTGCCTGTCTTCACCGTTAATGCCATGACCTATCGCAACGATCCGATCTTCTATGCGATTTCTTGTGGCTTGCCACCTAATGATGCGCAATCAATCGTCGCTGTGACAATTGAGATGAAATTGTTCCAGCATCTAGCGGGTCTCGATGGCGGGCGTCTCAATGTTAAAGACATCCGCTGTTTGGGCGGTGTCTCTCCTTTGCTGGTCATCTTGCAGCTCAAGGATCCAAAGCCCGGTCATGCGCAGCTTGCAATGACAGCGGCGTTGTCGAGCCCATTTCTCCATCCCAAATTCACCATTGCAGTGGACGAAGATGTCGATCCAGCCTCGATTGAAGATGTCTTATGGGCTTTGGCTACACGCGTTGATCCCGCGCGCGATATCGTAAAAATCAATGATACGCGCGTCTTTGGTCTCGATAATGCCTCGGAACTCGAATCGGAAAGCATCTCGTCACGGATCGGAACCAAAGTGATGATTGATGCCACCCGTCCTTTGTCGCAATCAGAGCGCTATGAGCGCGCGGCACCAGCGCAAGTGGATCTTTCCAAGCTGATGGCTGCCTTGAGCGAAGGAAAGCTGTCATGAGTGTCACCTTGTCCCCCTCCCTGCGTGCAGCGCTGGAGAAAATTTCCAGACGCGGAACGCTCACCATGCTTCATGCCGAACTGGATCCCGCGCAAACCTTGTCCGCCTTCATGCGGCAATTTGTTCAGGATCACCATCGTCCCGTTCTGGCCACCCATCTGCGCAATCATCAGGGATGGTCCTGGCTCGGAGGCTTTTACGCGGGCCGCAGCACTTGGGCGGCATCATTGGGGACCGCAGAGGATGGGATGCTTGCGTCGTTGCGTTCGCGCCTTCTGGGCCCTGTGCCCGGCGTGAAACTGCATGGCAGCCTATCTGCCGATTTGGTGGACGCGCCGAATGATTTGCGGCACGTACCAATGCCGCGTCACTGTGAAAGAGACGAGGCCGTGAGCCTGACGGTCACGCTCTTTTGTAAAGACAGAACATCAGACGACGACCTGGTTGCGCGTGTGCGTCTCTTGCGTCTTGCTGATGGTGCCTGCGCCTTGGCGGATGCGCCAGACTGGCTGGAAGATCAACTGTGTGCTGGTTCTCAATTTGTCCTGGCGGCGGGTGTGCATCATGCAGCCTGTCTGGCTGGAGAGATGGCGCATCTCTATCCGCGCTTTTCGCTTGATCAGGCAAGTGCATTGGCAGGAGAAGTGTTGGCCTGTGCCGAAATGAGCGGGATCACGGTTCCTGCCGAGTTTGAATATGCAATCTTGTGCGAGAGCACTAGCCGAAGCTCTCAGCGCTTGCGACTGGGTTCTACCTCGAGTGTTTATCAGGATGTTTCACTCTTTGGATTGAAATGCCAAAAGATGCTGCAGCGTAAGCACCCCGTTCATGTCTCGCAGGATGAGGCGGGTGGTGCGCGTATGCTGGCTCAGGAACTCGCGATCTATCAGCATATTTGCCAAATCGAGGGCGGTCTTGATGTGATGGATGTGCGTTGTTTTCCATCAGCTGGCGGGCTTGTCTGCGCAGTGAAGTTGCGTGGCAATTTGCGCGGTCAGGCCAAGACCGGATTGCTGGGTACGTTGTCGGGTGTGACGCGGGATGTGAAGCTGGCCATTGGTGTCGATGAGGATGTCAATCTGGATGATCCGCGCGATATCTTCTGGTCTTTCGCGAGCCGCACCCATGCCAAAACGGATATTGACTGGATCGTCAATTTTCCCACGTCCGCACTCGATCCCGCCCGCGACGCGCCGACCATGGCGCGGTGGTTTATCGACTCGACGATGCCGCCTTTGTCGCAGCCAGATCAGCGCATGGTCTTTGAGCGTGCCACACCCAAAAATCTCGACAAGGTGACGTTGGACGATTTCCTTTAGGCCAAGCTCATAGACAAGGCTTGAACGCCTCTTGCCCAGAGAGACGTTCTGCCTTCTGTCGCGCTTATTTTCCAGGCTCCATCGCCTCGGCCGCCTTTCTGATCACATCAGGCTGTGTGGCGCGGAATGTCTTTAACAGCTCGTCGATCGCAGGCCCCGATGTCGGAGCATTGATTTCGATATTCTGCTTTTTAGCGTCTGCAAGGACAGCCGGATCCTTGACCATCGCATCGAAGGCATCCCGCAAGATCTTCAGACGTTCGGGCGGCATATTGGGTGGACCAAAAACCAGCCGTGAGAGCTGTGACTGGGAGAAGATCAGGCCGAGGATTTGTTTTTGTTCCTCGGTCTTGGCCAATTCAAAGACGGTTGGCACATCTGGCATGTCATCATCACGCTTGGTCGATGTTTGCAGAAGAAGATTGACCTTCTTGTCGCGTAGCCAGTCAGGCTTTGATGCTGGAAGAGACGAATAATTGACGCCACCGATCCCGTTGATTTCGCCGCGCTCCATCGCGAGGAAGAGTGCTGCTGTACCGGCATAGCCGGGAATGATCTTGAATTTTGTTCCCAGAATTCGGTTCAGTACAGTTGGGAACACATTGCTTTGATCTGTGCTGCCGCCAGCACCAACCAGCAGCTCTCTTTGCATCAGATCGCTGGCGGTCTTGACGGGTGCCGTATGCCAGGACATCGCCACACCCACATCGGAATTCATGCTGCCGATGTAAGAAAATTTGGCAGCATCGAAGCGTGCGCCGGGCACTTTGAGCAGGTCAGCCAAAGCAATCTTGCCCGGACCATAGGCAATATAGGTCCCGTCATTGGGTTGTACGGAGGCCATGCTATTGGCCATCACGATCCCCGCAGCACCGGGCATATTTTGCGGAATGACATTCGGATTGCCGGGAATGAATTTGGACAGGTGGCGCGCAAAGAAACGCGCATAAACATCCATTCCACCTCCGGCGGGGTGGCTGATCAGCATATGGACATCCTTGCCTTTGAAGAAGTCCGCCGCATTGGGTCCGGGCGCGGTTTGCGCCTGTGCGCTGGTCAAGCCAAGGGCAAGCGCAAGGCCATAGAGCAGGGATCTGCCCATCGTCGTTTCCTCCTTGGGGCCGTCGCTTGGACGGCATTTGCTTCATTGGAAAAAATGGTAGCATTGTTCCAGAATTGTCCAAGCAAAAATCCGAGAGAAAAGGTAGGGGTGGAAATGAGCCGGACCGATGACAGCCTTCGCGGGTGGCAATCCGATATAATTGTGGACCTCATCCAACGCTATGGTTTCGAATATATCACGCTCAATCCTGGGGCGAGTTTTCGTGGCTTGCACGACTCGCTGATCAATTACGGCAAGAATGATCCGCCCATGCTGGTATGCCAGCATGAGGAGACAGCCGTGCAGATCGCCCATGGTTACGCCAAAGCCAGCGGCAAGCCGCTGGCGGTGATTTTGCATAATCTCGTCGGCCTGCTTCATGCGACCATGCCTATTTATTATGCCTATATTGACCGCGTGCCGATCTTCATCATGGGCGCAACGGGACCGATGGATGAGGGCAAGCGGCGCCCCCATATCGACTGGACGCATACGGCGCTCGTGCAGGGCAATGCGATCCGCGATTTCGTGAAATGGGACTATCAGCCTTCCAGCATTGATGGCGTGCCAGATGCTTTTGCGCGCGCTTATTCCATCATGACGACCGAACCCAAAGGTCCGACCTATCTTTGTTTTGATGCAGGAATGCAGGAGACGCGGATTGACAAGGAAGTGCCGTTGCCCCCTGCAACGGCAATGCGTACGCCCTCACGCTCCATGCCTGAGCCAGAGGCCCTGCAAGCCGTCGCGCAGCGTTTGCTTGATGCTGATCATCCGCTCTTGCTGCCGGAATTTGCCGGCCGTCATCAGGGTGGATTCGAGAACATGGTTGCCCTAGCCGAAACGGTCGGCGCTGCTGTTTGGGATGTGAATAATTCGCTCAATTTTCCAAATCGCCATCCACTTTGCGTCAGCCTCGACAAGGGCGCGTTAAAGGATGTCGATCTCGTCTGTGGCCTTGATGTGCGCGACTGGCATCGTCCAACGATGGAGCTTGATGAGAAAACCCACACATTGACCCCGCTTGTCCGGCCTGACTGCGACTGGATCGAGATGGGCATGGCGGAAGTCGGTTTGAGCAAATGGTCCACCGACTATGGCAAATCCCAGCCATGTTCCGTTCGTGCGCTGGGTGATACGAGCTTGTCTATTCCGGCTGTGACGCAGATCTGCAAGGAGCGTATCGCGGGTGACAGCAAATTGCAGGCAAAGATTGCAGCGCGCAGCGCCAAGATCGGCCAACGACATAATGAAACATGGGAGAAGTGGCAGGTGGCCGCGCGCAAGGATTGGGATGCTGCGCCCATGACACCCGCGCGTCTGGCCCATGAAATATGGGATGTCATCAAGACGGAAGATTGGGTGCTTGCTGCCAATACCCTGAAGACCACTGTGCGCAAACATTGGGACTTTGATAAAGCCTACCGTCATCCGGGTGCGGATCTTGGCACGTCCACACAGATCGGCATTTCGCTTGGCGTGGCGCTGGCGCACAAGAAGCACAAGCGCATTGTGGTGGACATCCAGCCTGACGGAGATTTGCTATATGATGCGGCTTCTTTGTGGGTCGCTGCAAAACATGAAATCCCGATCCTGATCGTCATGTATAATAATCGGGCCTATTACAATGACTGGGATCACCAGTTGAAAGTCGCTCGCCAGCGCGGGACGGATGAGGGCAAGGCGCATATCGGCATGGATTTGTATGACCCAGCGCCTGACTTTGCCGGCCTTGCGCGCTCCATGGGCATGTGGGCGGAAGGTCCGATTGAAAACCCCAATGATGTGCGGCCGGCCTTGCTACGCGCGCTTGAGCAGGTGAAGCTTGGCAAGCCCGCGCTTGTTGACACGATTACACGGCACCGGTGAGAGGTGGATGCTATGGACCAGCTCGCTCCGCGCGATGCTTTTCGCGCCCCCATCGTGGATGTTCTCAAGGTCCGCGTGCTTGTCGATTCTTTTTATGAACGCTTTCTTCCGCCGGCGAGCCATCCACATGTTGAGATCGAACATGTGCGACAAATCCCCGGACGGCAGATGACAACGCTGGCCTGCGAATGGGGGCTGTCGCTTCATCTGGAATCCCATGTGCATGGAGAAAGCGCGCAATATCTGGTCGATTTCGGATATACACCCGAAATCATCAATCGGAACTTCGATTTGCTTGGCATCGAGCCCGGTAAAATCAAAGGGCTTATCTTGAGCCATGCGCATCGCGATCATTTCGGAGGGCTTGCCGGCTTTGTCGATCATTATCGCGATGCCATGCCGGATGATCTTTCCCTTTTCGTGGGTGGCGAAGAGGCATTTCGCGAGAAATGGATTGGCAAGAAGGAAAAGCCTGTTTCATGGGGCCGCGTTGATCGCGACCATCTGACGGACAAGGGCGTCTGTTCTGTCTGCTGTTCAAAGCCCCTCTCTCTTGGTCAGGTCTTCACAAGTGGCTATATCAAGCGCCAGAGCTTTGAATGCGTGACAGGCGGCTCTATGGTGGAAGAGGGCTATGACCATTTCACCAATGCAGAGCGGCAGGGTGCGCTGGTGAAGGATGAGCACCCGGATGAACATGCTGCTTGCTATATTATCCGCAACAAGGGTCTTGTTGTAATCACCTCTTGTGGTCATGTCGGCCTCATCAACACGGTCAAGACGGCCATGCATGTTTCGGGTGTGACTAAGCTTCATGCTGTGATCGGCGGATTTCATCTGGGCACGGCTACACCTGATTATATTCGCCACACAGTCGATGAGCTGAAGATCCTTGACCCTGATGTCATCCTGCCCATGCATTGTTCTGGTAGCGGTTTCATTGATGCGGTACGCCAGCTGATGCCGGAGAAGCTGGTGACATCGAATGTTGGATCACGCTTTACTTTCTCGTCGCATTAGCAATCAGACCTTGTCGGAGATGATTATGGATCGAAGGCATTTTCTCTTGGGCTCGGCAGCCGTTCTGGCAGCAAATGCTGGAGTGGCGCAGCCAGCTGCGCAGATTTCAACGCTGAGTGATGGAGCCTTGACGCTTCCAACAAGCTTTCTGGCGCGGGAGAGAGATCAGCCCCAAGCCATGGAGGTTCTCAAGGCGGCTGGCGCTTATGCACCCGAATATCGCAGCCCCCTGAATGTCACGCTGCTCAAACGGGGCGAAGAGATCATCCTGTTTGACTGCGGGGCAGGTCCCAATTTCATGTCAGGGGCCGGCAAGCTTCAGGAAGCGCTGAATGCTGCAGCCATTGATCCTGAAAAAGTGTCGCATGTCCTCTTCACACATGCTCATCCCGATCACCTGTGGGGAGCATTGGATGATTTCGGAACACCTGCCTTTCCCAATGCGAAATATCACATCAGCCTCGTGGAGCGTGACTTCTGGTTGGGTCCACAAGCCTTCTCAGGCTTGCCGGAATCTTTGCAGGCAATCCCGGCCGGGGCTCAGCGGTTGCTGAAAGAATTGAGCCCCGTGCTCAGTACCTTCAAGGCAGGTGAAGAAGTGTTGCCAGGGGTCGCAGCTTTGGCAACAGCTGGGCACACCGCCGGTCACACGTCATTTGAAATTCGCCACGGTTCAGAAAGCTTCATCGTGCTGGGTGATGCGCTGACCCATCCGCTTCTCGCTTTTGCCCATCCCGACATCGCTACGGGGGCGGATCAGGATGGTGACCTGGCTGTTGCCACACGCAAGAAGCTTCTGGACCGATTGGCCTCCGAAAAGCTTTCCTTCATCGGCTACCATTTGCCGAATGGCGGTCGGGGACGCACTGAGCGTGCAGGCACTGCTTTTCGATTTGTGCCGGCTTGAGAGGGTTCACGCCTCGCGTCGCCGGTGGCGTCGGATGCGGTCAAAACGTGTGGTGATACATTCACGGACGGAGCCTTCCACTAGGATCGTCAGGCCAAACCATGCGCCGCACATCATGCCCAAAACCGCAATGGGCCAGGACAGGGCGAGGAGTGAACCCGCTGTAATTCCTTGGCCAATTGTGCATCCGCCCGCCAGCACACCTCCGACCCCCATCAGTATCGCGCCTAGCAAATGTCGGCGCATTTCGAGATGGTCATCAAAGGCTTCCCAGCGAAATTCGCCAGCCAGAATAGCAGCGAGGAAGGAGCCAATGATGACGCCCGGCACGCTGAGCGTTGAGAATTCGAGCCATTCCGTGCCGAAGACCACTCCGTTGAAAGCGCGGGCCACGGGTGCCACAAAAGTGAGGCTCTGCAAGCGCAATTGCGCGAATTCATCCGCCAGTGGTCCGGTTGCAGCCCAGCCGGACACAACGCCCAGTCCCAATGTCGCTGCTGCGATCAGCAAGCGCGGTGATTTGCGCAGCCGGCGGTCAAAGGCCACGAGCAGGATCAGTGGCAGGGCGATGGTGGCTGTTAGCCAGCTGCGCCAGTTGCTTCCGGTAGATCGTTCCAGCCATGCGACCAAAGAGGCGTGCTGATCATGTGGCTGGGTCCATACAATCTGCTCGATCCAATCGAGCCTGATGACGGCGAGACTGCCGCGCAGTGTCATGAGCGCGACTGCTGCGAAGATGAGCAGCACCACGAGGCTGCGAAGATCGCCTGAGCCAAGTCGAACCAGGTTGCCGAAGGCACAGGTCCCAACGAGTGCCATTCCAACGCCGAACAGCAGGGAGCCGATGATGATGGCAAAGACGGCAAGCCGGGTCGGTAGATAACGCGATTGCGTGTCATCGAGCCAATCATTGATGATCAGAAGTTGGGTGCCGATGAGGGCGATGGCAAAAGCAAGCCCAAAGATTTTCATCCAGCGCCAGTCGCCCCCGACAAGAGCTGATTCAATTGCACCCAACGTGCACAGTCGCGCGCGGCGGGCGGTGAAGCCGACCAGAACGCCAACCAGAAGTCCCAAAAGAGCAACAGAGCTGCTCGCCAAGCCTGCCATGTCTTCCTCCCGACAGGGCCTTATATTTTTGTCTGATGCCGAAGCGCAGTGCTAGCGGCCCTTTTCGCAGAACATATCGTAGATAACGGTCACAATGCGACGCACATTCTCGTTTGCTATGGAATAATAGATCGTCTTGCCATCCCGCCTTGTGGTGACAAGGTCGTCATAGCGTAGCCGCGCGAGCTGCTGGGAGACGGCGGGCTGGCGCAGTGCGAGGATTGTCTCCAACTCGCTCACGGAACGCTCTTTTTCCGCCAACAGGCAGAGAAGCAGCAGGCGGTTCTCATGCGACAGGGCCTTAAGGAAATCACTCGCTTCGCGCGCATTGCGGAACAATTCGTCCAGCCGGGGAGAGAATTCTACATCAGAGCGAAGTTCTGCTTCGATTTCACGGGACGCGTTGATTGTCACCTGAAGCTCCTTGGCGGGTCGCTGTCGGTCTGGAAAGGGTGTCGAGCTTTGCCATCAAAGGCGTAAGGAGGCCCCAGAAACTATGATCATCCATATAGCCCGTAATGCGACCCACTTCACGTCCGTTGTCCATCAACACAAAGGTCGGCGTAAATCGCACGGGGGCCGATAGTCCAGTTGGTTGCCCGCTTTCCAAAGAGTGACGGCGCAAGGGCGCACGCTGTCCCTCCGCAGAATTCTGGTAAGCGCCTGAAACTTCTCGATCCCATTTGGCGCAATAGGGGCAACCCGCTCGCTCCACGAAAAGAAGCTCAGCGGCGCGCGCAGCCGCAGAAGGACCTGCGAGCAGCAGGCTCGTTAAAACTATCCAGCGGAGGGCTGTCCAGAGGGTCATAAAACTAATATAGATATATTCGAATACGAATGCCAGCTCCGGGAGGATGGCTTGTTGGCGCAGATGAGCTTTGCGGGCGCCTTCGCGGCGGGCCTTCTATCCTTCCTGTCGCCCTGCATCTTGCCGCTGGTATTGCCCTATCTCTGCTTTCTTACTGGCTCAGACCTGTCCGCCCTCAAGACCGCGGACAAGAGCCTGGCGCAGCGCAGCTTCATCCGCGCTCTTTTCTTTGTCGCAGGGTTCTCGGTCGTCTTTGTGACATTGGGGGCCACGGCCAGCACGCTCGGTCAATGGCTGACGCGCTGGTATGATCTGTTGTCGATGATTGCGGGTGCCTTGATTGTGGTGCTTGGTTTGCACTTCCTTGGCCTGTTTCGCGTCTTGCTCTTTTTCCGGGAATTGCGTTTCTCAGCGCGCGCTCCAGCCAGCCATGCAGGTGCCTTTGTTGTCGGGCTGGCTTTTGCTTTTGGGTGGACACCCTGCGTGGGGCCAGTGCTTGCCTCGATCCTCATTGTTGCAGGCGCACAAGACACGGTCCTGCATGGGATGGCATTGCTGGGCTCTTATGCGCTGGGCATTGGCGTACCTTTTCTCGCAGCGTCTTTTTTCGTGGGCGCGTTCACATCCTTCCTGAACACATTCCGCTCCCATATCGCGCTGGTCGAGCGTGTCATCGGTCTCATTATGGTTGTGACAGGTCTGCTTTTCATCACGGGGCTCATGCCCAGCATAGGCAATTGGCTTTTAGAAAAATTCCCTTCTTTGGGTCAGATAGGATAGGTCATCATGCTGACACGCCGATCCGTCTTATTGGGATTCTCCGTCACCTCGCTAGCGGCTCATGCGCAGCCAAAGCTTGGTGAAGATGGGATGTATCATTTCGACTGGTATCTGGAGAGCTTTCTCAATCTGAATGAAGACATCGAGAGTGCTGCCACTTCGGGCAAGCGTATTGCTATCATCTTTAGCCAGCGCGCTTGTCCTTATTGCAAGCGCATGGCGGAGGAGCATTTCTCAACCGAAGCGATCGTGAATTACGTGCGTTCGCATTTTGAAATCTTGCACCTCAATCTGTCTGGTGCGCGCGAGGTTACTGATGTGGACGGCAAAACCATGAGCGAGCGGGATTTTGCGCGTAGGCAGGGCGTACGACTGACGCCGACGATCATCTTCTACCCTGCAAAGACACAAGGACTTGCACAAAAGCCTGCGCCACAACGCGAAGTGGCGCGCATGTCGGGTTTGCTTGAGCCTCAATCTTTCCTTGCGATGTTTCGCTATGTGAAGGAAGAGGGCTATTTGAACACGTCTTTCCCTGATTGGCTCAAGCAAGGAGGATAGTGGCGAGGACGCTGAACGCCCCCGCCGATTTTTCATTTGTTCACGGGTGAATTCGGGTCGAAGAGATAGGCCATCACATCCTGTATCTGCTCGGCTGACAATATGCCCATGCTGCCAAAGCGCGGCATATTCGAGCAGGCCACGACAGATTGGGAATTATAGATTTTCTTCCATGCATCCTCGATGGAGTCCTGATCATAATTGCGCTGCTTGCCATAAGCAGCCAGGCTTGGTCCCAAGGTGCCATAGCTCAACTCTTTCGGATCAAGCTGGTGGCAGGCAAAGCAGTTGCCTCCGGCGACTGTTCCAGGTGGATCGGAAAATTGGCCGCCGCGCCCGTTATTGGCGATCTGATAGCCCTTCTTCCAGTCCCCAAGATATTTGCCACCCGGTGGCTTTGGTACGCCGGCAGATTCGCGCTTCTGGATCGCCTCTGCTTGAGCGGCTGTCACATCATTGCGCGTTACTGTGCAGACACGTTGTGTCTCATCCAGTTCGTTGCGCTTTTGCCAATCAGGTGAAGCTTTGGAGAACATTTCCCTGACAGACTTCTCCATGGTTTCAATATCGACAGGCTTGTTGGCTTGCGCCAGTGCAGAAGTCGAAAAGAAAGCGAGTGGGATGAGGAGAAAACGGATCTTCATGGTCATGTCTCCTCAGCGCTTGATGGAAGGAACTTGCAGCTCCCCGCCATCGGCTTGCTTGTTCAGAAAAGCGAGCAGGGCGGTGATGCCGTCTGATGCATAATCAGGTTCAGGCCAGCGCTGCTGGCGCATGCAATCCCACATGCGGTGCTGCATGGTGCGCGTGGCACTTTGGGAAATGCGATAGGTCGGCCAGGAGCCCATGGTTTCCTGCGCCGTCTTCCCCGGCTCTTTCAAATAGGGGAGGCCCTGAAGACGAATACGCTTGCCCTGATCGCCGTGACAGGATGCGCAAGAGAAATCCATCACACCGGCACGGCGATAAAACATGGCTTCCCCCAGAGCCGTCGCTTGTTGCTCTTTCGGATGCTGGTTCTGCCACTCGATCTTCATGCCGCTTGATTTGTTGGCGATGAAGGCGACGAGGTCTTCCATGTCAGATGCCACGCCCGGTGCAGAGAAGCGGCGCTTGATGATGTCGGCTGTATCGAGGTCCTGAACCTTTTCCATGCACCACAAGAGCCGTTGTTCCAGATCCATGACCTTGTCGGCATCCTTGAAGTAGCGCGGCAGGCGCGCATAGGCCCCTTCCAGCTTGCCGGGGCCCTCGCCCAGATCGCAGGACTCAAGAGACGTGTTTTTCTTGCCGCGCTTCTGGCTCCAAAGTGCCTCGCCCCGGTCCACGGCCAAAAAACCCGGATTGGCCATGGGATCGCTGATCATGGCTCGAAAGCGCTCAAGCTCCTTTTCCGTTGGGTCGATCGCTGCCTGAGCAGATACATAAGTCGTTGATAAAATTAGGTAAATACTCACTGTGAGCGTTTTGAGTCCCATTCCCATGGCGTCCTCCTCTTCCCCCTTTTGGTAAGGGGTCCCCTTAATGATGGCGCTTTACATTCAAAAAAATAGATATCACTATGTTTGAAATCGAGGGCCCCGAAGTCAAGAGGGGTCCCATCATACTTTGGCTGTCTGGAGGAAGTTTCATGATCCCGATCGGTAATTTGACTCGCCGTCAGGCGACCATGGGCGGCATTGCTGCACTCGCCGCTCTTTTGTCCTCCCGCATGGCCTACGCTGATGCTGCGGCGGTTCAGGCGGAAATCACCAAGCTCTATGGCGACAAGAAGCCCGCTTCTGGTCGGGTGAAGTTGGATGTGCCCCAGATTGCCGAAAACGGCCTTGTCGTTCCGGTCAATGTGGATGTCGAAAGCCCGATGACGCCCGATAATTACGTGAAGAGCGTTCACATCTATGCGGACGGAAATCCGCTGCCGCATGTGGTCAGCTATCGCTTCACGCCGGAGTGCGGCAAGGCATCGGCTGCGGCGCGTATGCGTCTTGCGCAAACACAAAATGTCATTTGCATCGCTGAAATGTCCGACGGCTCGCTCTTCACCGACAAGGCTGAAGTGAAAGTCACGATCGGTGGTTGTGGCGGCTAATTCTGCCTTTCATTCAGCTTCGAGGAGATTGAGATATGTCGAACCCCACACCGCGTGTTCGTGTTCCTGCAAATGCCAAGAAGGGCGAACTCATCGAGATCAAGACGCTGATTTCGCATGAGATGGAATCAGGCCAGCGCAAGGATTCCGCTGGCAAGACCATTCCACGCCGGATCATCAACAAGTTCACAGCCAGCTTCAACGGCAAGGTTGTGTTTGAGGCGGATTGGTACACGGCGGTGTCAGCCAATCCCTATCAGTCCTTCTTTTACAAGGCAGCCGAGTCGGGTGAGTTCAAATTCGTCTGGAAGGACGATAACGGCTCCGAATATACGGCAGCTTCCAAGCTGAACGTCGCCTGATTGCGTTGTGCCGCAAGGCAAGAAGAAACGGGAGGTCAGCATGGTATCGCGCAGGCATTTCCTGCAGGCGACAGCCGCTGCATCTGTGATGATGTCTGGCTCAGGTCTGGGGCCGCTGGGGCGTGTTGCTGCACAGCAGCGCATGACGCAGGCCGATATCATGCGTTTCGACCCGCTAGGCCGTCTCACGATCCTGCATGTCACGGATATCCATGCTCAGCTGATGCCGCTTTATTTCCGCGAGCCATCTATCAATCTTGGCGTGGGTGAAGCGCGTGGCAAGCCGCCACATCTCACGGATGCGGAATTTCGCAACTGGTTCAAGATCGCTGCTGGGTCGCCAGATGCCTATGCCCTGACCAGCGAAGATTTTGTGGCGCTGGCGCGAAATTATGGGCGCATGGGTGGCATGGATCGTGTGGCAACTCTGATCAATGCGATACGCGCCGATCGCGGTGATGGGAATGTGTTGCTGCTGGACGGTGGTGATACATGGCAAGGCAGCTGGACCTCGCTCAAGACCAATGGTCAGGACATGGTCGATGTGCAGGCCGCGCTGAAAATTGATGCGATGACGTCGCATTGGGAATTCACTCTGGGCGACAAGCGCGTGAAGGAAATTGCCGACACCGCACCTTTCGCTTTTCTGGCGCAGAACATCCGCTCTGCAGAGTGGCAGGAGCCGGTGTTCGAGGCCCGTAAAATGTTCGAGCGCGGCGGCGCGAAAGTGGCCGTGATTGGTCAGGCCTTGCCGCGTACGGCCATTGCCAATCCCCGCTGGATGTTCCCCGACTGGGAATTTGGCATTCGTGAAGACGATCTGCAAAAGCAGGTCGATGAAGCGCGGGCCGAGGGTGCAGATGTTGTCATTCTGCTCTCGCATAATGGCTTTGACGTTGACCGGAAGCTTGCAGGTCGCGTGAAGGGGCTCGATGTTATCCTCACGGCGCATACGCATGATGCAATGCCGGGAGCATTGCAGGTCGGTCATACAATTTTGATTGCCTCAGGCTCGCATGGCAAATTCGTATCCCGCCTTGACCTTGATGTAAGAGACAAAAAAATCGCTGGCTTCCGTTACAAACTGATGCCCGTATTCTCAGACGCGATCACGCCTGATGCGCAGATGGCTGCACTCGTGAAGAAAATTCGCGAACCCTTTGCAGCAGAGCTTTCGCGAGAACTCGCACGTACCGAAACGCTGCTTTACCGGCGCGGTAACTTCAATGGCACCTTTGATGATCTGATTTGTGCCGCGATGTTGTCAGAGCGCGATGCGGAAATTTCGCTTTCGCCGGGCTTCCGCTGGGGTGGCACGCTGGTTCCCGGCGATGCGATCACGTTCGAGGCTCTGGCGAATGCCACCGCAATGACCTATCCCAACTGCTATCGCATGGAGATGGCAGGCTCACAGCTGAAGGCCATTCTGGAAGATGTCGCAGACAATATCTTCCACCCGGATCCATATTTCCAGGGTGGCGGCGACATGGTCCGGGTCGGGGGTGTTGGCTATACGATTGATGTATCCAAGCCCGTCAATCAGCGGATTTCCGACATGACAGAGCTGAAGACTGGCAAGCCCATCGACGCCAATCGTCGATATGTCGTGGCTGGTTGGGCCAGCGTCAATCAAGGGACCGAAGGACCGCCGATCTGGGATGTTGTCGAGAAATATCTGGCCCGTGTGAAGACAGTGAAACTCGACCCCAATACCTCGGTGAAACTGGTCGGCGCGTAACCAATTCAGATTGAAAATAGGGTGGATGGCATGAGCGAACAAAATGCAAAGCGATCAATGGATCGCCGCCATTTCCTCGCCGGCGCAGGGCTCGCCGGTGCTGCAGTGGCTTCTTCCAAGGCGGGCGCGCAGACCAAGCCTGATCCGTTGATTACGGAAGTGCAGGATTGGAGCCGCTTTCTGGGAGATGGCGTGCAGGCGCGGCCCTATGGGACGCCGTCGAAATTTGAAAAACACATCGTGCGTCAGGATGTGGAATGGCTCACGGTCAGCCGTGAATCCTCCGTCAATTTTACACCCATTCACGCACTTGATGGCGTGATCACGCCATCAGGTCTTGCTTTCGAGCGTCATCACGGCGGCATTGCCGAGATTGATCCCGCCAAGCATCGGATCATGATCAATGGCCTTGTGGATCGTCCGCTTGTCTTCACGATGGAGGATCTCAAGCGGATGCCGGGCCGCGTCAACCGCGCCTATTTCCTCGAATGCGCTGCCAATTCAGGCATGGAATGGCGGGGCGCGCAGCTCAATGGCTGCCAGTTCACCCACGGAATGATCCATAATGTCTGGTATACCGGCGTGCCTTTGAAGGTTTTGCTGGATGAGGCTGGGGTCAAGACCAGTGGCAAATGGGTGATGCCGGAAGGCGCAGATGCATCTTTGATGACGCGCTCCATTCCCATCGAAAAGGCGATGAAGGATTGCCTCGTCGCCTTCGGCATGAATGGTGAAGCCCTGCGGCCTGAACAAGGCTATCCCGTGCGCCTCGTCGTTCCCGGTTGGGAAGGTAATATGTGGGTGAAATGGCTGCGCCGCGTTGAAGTGGGTGATCAGCCCTGGCACGCGCGCGAAGAGACATCGAAATATACCGATCTTCTGGCTGATGGCAGATCGCGTCGCTTCACATGGATCATGGATGCGAAATCTGTTGTCACCAGCCCATCGCCTCAGGCGCCAATGAAACATAAAGGCGCCAATGTGCTTTCCGGCATTGCATGGTCCGGGCGTGGTACCGTCACGCGGGTCGATGTGTCACTTGATGGAGGACGCAACTGGAAGACCGCTCGAATCGAGGGGCCATCATTGCCGATGTCCATCGTGCGCTTCTATTTCGACTTCGAATGGGATGGGCGAGAGCTGATGGTTCAGTCCCGTGCAATGGACAATACGGGTTATGTCCAGCCAACGAAGCAAGAGCTGCGTGCGGTGCGGGGTACCAATTCAATTTATCACAATAACGGCATCCAGACCTGGCTGGTGCATGGCAATGGGGAGGTCGAAAATGTCGAAATTTCGTAATGCAGCTCTCATTGTCCTTGCCATCTGTTTTGCTGTGCCTGCGCTGGCGCAGACGCAGGCGCCTGCGAAAAAGACCGGGCTTGGACGGATTGCCTTGCCTGAGGAAATTGCCGCATGGGACATAGATGTCCGCCCCGATGGCGCCGGCCTTCCCAAAGGCAAAGGAAGTGTGAAGCAGGGAGAGGAACTCTATCTTGAACGCTGCGCCATGTGCCATGGCGAGTTTGGCGAAGGTGCTGGCCGCTATCCCGTGCTGGCGGGCGGGCGCGGCTCACTCAGCAAGGACAATCCTGAAAAGACCATCGGCTCTTTCTGGCCTTATCTGTCCACCGTGTTCGACTATGTTCGGCGCACGATGCCTTTTGGTAATGCTCAGTCACTCACTGCCGATGAGACCTATGCCATCACGGCTTTTCTTCTCAATCTGAACGATCTCGCCAATGACGATTTCGTTCTCTCGGATGAGAATTTCAAATCGGTGTCTTTGCCCAATGCCAAAGCTTTCTACGACGACAATCGTGAGACAAGTGAAAAGGCTTTCTGGAAAAAGACGCCATGCATGAGCAATTGCATAGCAGGCACGCCCAAAGTCATGAACCGTGCGCGCGTCCTCGACGTGACACCTGACTCCAAGACAGCACCGCGTGTGGAATAATGCGCCTGCACTTGCTCTTGTCGATCCCGCTGGTCGCTCTTGCGTCCCAAGCCTATGCTCAGGCCGGGCGAGGTGATGCGGCGTTGGGAGAATATCTTTCCAGCGAATGCGTCACCTGCCACCAAAAGTCAGGTCAAGTCATCGCGGGTGTCCCCGCGATTACCGGTTGGCCTGAGGATCAGTTCGTTGCCGTGCTCCAGTCCTACAAGGACAAGCATCGGGACAATGTCACGATGCAGACTATTGCAGGCAGGCTTTCTGCCGATGACATGGCAGCTCTGGCAGCCTATTTCGGTAAGTTAAAAAATGCGTCTCAAAAGTAGATGCTGCTTGCGTCACGGTTACGCTTGCCAGTAATCTTGTGAAAAGAACGGGAGGAAATGATGTCTCAATTCGATCGTCGCAGTGTTCTGCTTGGCGCCTCAACCTTTGGCGCCAGCATGGTGCTTGGTGCGCCTGCAGTACTTGGTCGTGCGAAAGCCAATGTGATTGTGATTGGTGGCGGGCCGGGCGGTGCAACGGCTGCAAAATACATCGCCAAGGATAGCGAGGGGCAGCTTGCGGTCACGCTGGTGGAGCCGGCCTCCCAATTCGTGACCTGCTTCCACTCGAATCTCTATTTGGGTGGCTTCCGCGATATGCAGTCGATCACGCATCGCTATGACACGCTGGTGGCGCAATACAAGCTCAAACATGCACGCCAGATGGCAAAGCTGATCGACCGTGACAAGAAGCAGGTCGTGCTGAATGATGGTACGCGGCTTTCATATGACCGGTTGGTGATTTCGCCCGGCATTGACTTGAAATATGATTCAGTTCCGGGCTGGGGCCAGCAGTTTGAACAATCCATGCCGCATGCATGGAAGGCAGGTCCGCAGACTGACATTCTCAAGAAGCGCCTTGCAGCTGTTCCCAATGGCGGCACCATTGTGATGATTGCGCCGCCTAATCCCTATCGCTGTCCGCCCGGCCCTTATGAGCGCGTCTCGATGATGGCTCATGTGCTCAAGACAGCAGGCAAGACCAAGTCGAAGATCATCATCATCGACCCCAAGGAGTCCTTCTCCAAACAGGCACTCTTCCAGCAGGCTTGGGATCGTCATTATCCCGGCATGGTTGAATGGCTGGGGCCGAAGATCCATGAAGGCGTGAAATCGGTCGATCCAAAGACAAATACGGTCGTCACCGGTTTCGAAACCTACAAGAATGCTGCCTTGGTAAATGTCATTCCTGCCCAGATGGCCTCCAAGATTGCGCGTGATGCGCAGCTGGTTGATGGTTCAGGTTTCTGCCCCATCAATCCTGAGACGATGCAGTCTGCCAATGACAAGTCCATCTATGTTGTGGGGGATGCTTGCATTGCAGGCGACATGCCGAAGTCTGCCTTTGCGGCCAACAGCCAGGCAAAGGTTGCTGCAATGAATGTGCGTGGGGAGCTGACACAGTCCCGTGTGTTCCCGGCGCGCTATTCCAACACATGCTGGTCGCTGCTCGCTCCCGATGACACCGTCAAGGTTGGCGGCTCTTATGCGGCCAAGGATGGAAAGATCGGTGCGGTTGAGACCTTTGTGTCGCAGACCAATGAGACGCCGGCACAACGCAAGGACCAGCAGGCTGAAAATATGGGTTGGTATGCTGGCATCACGAAGGACATTTTCGGTTGATTGCAGCTATCAGCTGTTCGCAGCAGATGGGCCCGGCTTGCGCCGGGCCTTTCTTGTTTGGTTTCAGCTCTGATGGTGCGATTGATCGGTTAAGTGAACAATAGCGTCCATCTTCACGAGCTCAAATCGGTTGCTGCCTCTTGAGCTGCGTAGCATGCTTGTGAATGGGGAAACGCCATTCAAGAGCCTGCCATGCCAAAAAGACTCTCAAGAGTTTCACGCATGCTCTCGGTTGCAACGCTGCTCACAACAGCGGCTCTGCCTGCAATCGCACATGCTGCTTCGGGCGAAGAGATTTACAAGGGCAAGACGATTACGGTCGTCATCGGCTATTCGGTCGGTGGTGGCTATGACATGTATGGAAGGCTGGTTGCCCGGCATATGGGTAAATATATGCCCGGCCGACCGAATTTCCTGCCACAGAACATGCCGGGCGCCGGTAGCGTGAAGTCGCTGGAATGGCTCATCAACATGGCTCCGAAAGACGGAATGGTGATGGCCACGTTTGGACGTACCTTGCCCCTCTCACCGCTCATCGAGGGGGCAAAATATGATGTCTCCAATGTGCAGTGGATTGGCAGTGTGGCTGCGGATACGAGCGCCTGTATCGCCTGGAGCGATGCGGGGGTAACCACGATGGAAGATCTTCGCAACAAGGAGATCCCCGTTGCAGGCCTTGCCAAAGGATCAGACCCAGACATTTTCACCGGTGTTGCCCGCAATGCCCTTGGGGCAAAGATGAAGCTCGTGACCGGCTATCCGGGGTCCCGCGACATGGCCATGGCGCTCGAACGCGGTGAGGTGAAGGGGATTTGTGGCTATACTGTCTCCTCGATACGGTCCAATCATCAGGAATGGCTGCAAAACAAGCGCATCGTCTATCTCGCGCAAATGGGTCTCGAAAGAGATAAGGAACTGCCCAATGTGCCGCTGATGCATGAACTTGCCAAGTCGAAGCAACAGCGGGATGCGATTGAGCTGATCTCCTTGTCGCAAACGGTTGCGCGCCCCTTTGCGGCACCGCCCGGCACGCCGCCTGAGCGTGTGGCGATCTTGCGCAAGGCTTTCATGGAGACCATGAATGATCCAGAATTCCTTGCTGAAGCGCGCCAGATGAAGCTGGAAGTAAGCCCGATGTCGGGTGAGAAAATGACCGAGCTGATCCGCAGGGCCTATGCAAGCCCCCGCGAAGTGGTCAATGAAGCGATCCGCCTGATCGGTGACTGAAGCAAAAAAGCCCCGGCTTTAAGCCGGGGCTTTCTTCTGGGCGATCAGTGTGTGCTCACAGATCGAGGAAGGGGTCATTCATGCGCTTGTCATTGCGCCGGCGCTGCTTGATGACATCACCAGTGGCCCAATATTCGCTCTTTACGGCACGGTCTGCTTCAGCCTGAAACTCATCTGGCCACTGGCCAAGCGAATAGCCGAACCATGGCATTTCGGGCTTTAGCGGATGTAGCCCCAATTCTTCCCAAATGACCTTGGCCTTTTCCATGAATTCGCGGGCAGGGAGAGAAATGGGCGGATAAGGCTTCTTCAACATGGCATTGATGAGCATAGACGAATCCGTTGCTTCATAATGATTGTCGTCGGAACCCGCACGCGGCCCGTGGCCCATATCCTTATGATCGAGAACGCGCATGTCTTTATGCGGTCTCATTCGATAGGACATTGCCCAAAACACCATATCGAGATTTTCCGGGTCGATATCCTCATTAACCGCAATCGTGATCTTGCCCACCGAGGAGGAGAAGGAAGAGGCGCCATATAGGGCACGCCAAACTTCTGCTTCAAGCGTATCTTGCTTCAATTGCAAAATGATCAGCTTGCGCAGATTGGTCAGGGGCTCATGCATGAATACACGGGTGACGCCGCTGATATTGAGATGATGATTGAGGTGATGCAGAAAGGCTGGCTCATAAGCCACACGCTTGATGAGGCTCGATTCTGATGGAGTGACTTGCGAGATGATCGAGACCAGAACCGCCTTCTTGCGGCGGGTGATGCAGGTCACATCCATGAAGGCATTATACTCCTTCAAATTCATGTAACCATGCGACTCGCCAAAGCTGCCCTCAGGCTCTAACCATTCCGTATCAATATAGCCTTCGATCACGATTTCTGAATCAGCGGGCACGATCATGTCCACCGTCTTGGCTTTGCAGACCCGGATTGGCGCGCCGACAAGACCGCCTGCAACCGCCATCTCGTCGAGATGTTTTGGCAGCTTATGCACGGAAGCAAATGTGATGCAGGGCGGTGCGCCGAGCACCAACACAGCTGGCATTCGTTCGCCACGCGCTTTGTATTTCAGCCAGTGCTCGTGGATGCCCTGATTGAGTTCAATCTCAGGATTCATGCCAAGCCGCGTAGGGCTTTTCACCATGGCGCGATAGTTACCAATATTCTGCAAGCCCGTATCAGGATCTTTGGTGATGAACATCGAGCAAGAGGCATAAGGTGCATTGTCAAAGCCCGGCGTGGAGATCGGAATTGGAATACCATCGACGCCCTTGCCCTTTTCATTCAAGGCATCACCTTGAATGACGATCTCCTGACAAGGCGCATTGTCGATCATTTTTGGCGGGATTTGTTCGCGCTCTGCCCGGTCCCACTGCTCCTTGATCTTCGACACTTCGCAGCCGATGCCGACACTGTAAATATCCTGGCTGGAGGCCAGCACACCGACTGCGACGGGAATGTCATAGGTCGTGCCCTTGCTGTCAGTCACATTCTCAAACAAGAAGCCGCGACGCTCTTTTTCCGGTACGCTGCCACGAAACTGCCAGCGCACCAGCGGATGCATTTCGGTGTCTTTATTGATGCTGCGTTTGACGCGGACGAGAAGTCCTTTCTCTTCCAGCGCGCGCAAATGGGCATGAAGATCGGGATAGCCGATATCGCTCACAGGTGTTTCCTCCAGCCTGACAAATGCGCTCTGTCGGCGCATCTTTGGCGAGCATAGCGGAGGGATATTGACCAAAAAATCGAAACTATCTGATTTATCTGATCAGTTTATAGAACAGTGGCAGGCTGCCCTTTGAGCCCGGGTCTATAGCGCTGCAGGGCGCGGCGTAGCTCATGCACGAGCAGTGTTGCATTGGCATTCAAGATTTCGCCGCGTCGCTGCATCACACCCAGCTCCCGTGTGATGTCTTCTTTCAAAGGTACCACGCGCAGATAGTCACTATTGGCGCGCGCCAGAATGCTGCGCGGCAGCAGCGTCAGGCCAAAGCCTGCTTCCACAAGCGAGATGGCGGCGGGGTGATGCCGCACGCAAAGATGTGGCTGGAAGCGGAGATGTTGGCGCGCAAATGCAGCTTCAATGACCGAGCGCACACTCGTGTCTGGCAACATGGAGATCAGCGGCTGGCCTTCCAGATCCTCCAGTCCGATGCGCTGAGCCTTTGCCAGAACATGATCCGCAGGCACCAGAACCGCGAAGGTCTCTTGCCCCACAGACAGGTAAGACAGGCTTTCACGACGTTTGGGAGGCGCTCCTATTCCCACATCTGCTGTTCCTGCAATGACGAGCTCTTCTACCGCATGAGCCGCATCGTCCAGAATTTCGACAAACACATTGGGGCATTTGCTGCGAAAACTCTTCAGGGCCACTGGCACGACATTGGAGGCAAGGCTTGGCGTACATGCCAGCACAACGCGGGTGCCGATGACGCTCTCATCTTGCACAACATCCAAGACCGCCTTGTTCAGATCTTCGAGAGATTTGCGGATGGCAATCAGAAAGCGCTCGCCCGCTGGTGTGAGTTTGATGACGCGGGTGGTGCGTGCCATAAGCTGCACATTCAGCGCCTCTTCAAGGGCTGCAATATGGGCGCTCAAGGTCCCTTGTGAAACATTCATTTTCTGCGCCGCCGCGCGAAAGCCACCTATATCCGCAACCTGCTGAAAGCTGCGAATATGTTCCAGGCTGAGCCCCTTGAGGATGTCCGCAGTGCCCTGCATTCCAGCCTCCCTTGTGACCGATGGCTTATGATGCCTCTTGTCTTTGGGAATGCTACGGGTGTGCCGCCTCCTTGGCAAGGGTGTGTAGGCAATAGGGGAGCAAGTTGGCTTTCAGGCAGATCGCGCTAAGCCTTAACCTGCTCCTATTCCACCTTGATTTTGGCGCGTGTGATGACGTCCGCCCACTTCTTTTTTTCTTCGAGAATGAGTTTGAAGAAGTCCTGAGAAGACCCGGCAATCGGCTCGACACTCATCGAGGTAAGGCGGCGCTGCAAGTCAGGATCTTCCATAGCCGCTCGCATGGCTGCATTCAGTCGCGTGACAATGTCGCTTGACGTTTTGGCTGGGACGAGAATGCCCCACCATGTGCCGGGGTCCATGGCAAGCATGGGAATGCCGCCTTCGCGAAAGGTTGGGACATTGGGCAAAGCAGCAGCGCGCTTGGGTCCGCTCACTGCAATCCCGCGCAATTCGCCGCTCTCGATTTGCGCTTTTGCTGAGCCGATATTGAGGCACATCATGTCAATGCGACCTGCAACCAGATCAATAATGGCAGGGGCTGCGCCACGATAGGGCACATGGGCAATGTCGAGGCCCTGATCATCCTTGATCAGCTCTGCATTGAGATGCGGTGGTGTTCCGTTGCCTGCAGATCCATAGCTGAGCTTGCCCGGATTTGCCTTGGCGTGACGGATGAAATCGGTGAGCGTGGTGAAGTTCGATTTGCCCGGCACAACAAGCACAGTAGGGCCACGGAATGCGCCGGAGACCGCGCTATAATCCCGCTCAACGTCGAAGGGCAGTGTCTTGTAGAGCGATGCATTGATGACGATGGAGGGGTCTGCAAAGGTCAGCGTATAGCCATCGGCAGTGGCATTCGCGCCCAGCCCATAACCGATATTACCACCCGCACCGGCATGGTTCTCGACCACGATGCTCTGCCCAAGTTTACGGCCCAGCGCGTCAGCCAGCATACGAGCCAGAACATCTGTGGGGCCGCCCGGTGCAAAGCTGACGATCATGCGCAGGGGTTTGTTCGGATAGGCCTGCGCGTGAGCGGAACCGGGTGCTGCAAGCGCAGCAAGGCCGCCGACAAGCGACCGGCGAGAGATGATCGGCTGCATGTTTCCTCCCTGGATGCCTTATTTTTTGGCTTGGGTCGAATGATAGGGCGCAAGACCCTTTGAAGCAAATAGGGGAATTTACCTCTCCCCTTTTTGGGGCTTATGATGCGTCTGGCTCACGGCCACAATAAAAACGGGAGGACATGTTGGAGTTCGGCTATTTCACCCTCAGCGATAATCAGTATGCCGGCAATCGCCGCAGTCCCAATCAGCTTGTCAGCGAAATCGTCGAGCAGGCCCTGCTGGCTGAAAAGCTCGGCATGCATTCTGCCTGGATTGGTGAACATCATTTTAGCACGCTGGGTGTCAATTCATCTCCAGAACTTGTCCTGACCTATCTTGCGGCGCAGACGAAACATATCCGCTTGGCGCCTGCTGTCACCGTGCTACCGCTGCATCACCCCATTCGTGTGGCTGAGCAATGGGCGACGCTGGATCTTTTGAGCAAGGGGCGCGTCGATTTTGCAGCTGGGCGTGGTTACGATCGCCGCGAATATGGTCCCTTTGGTGCTGACTTTGAAAATAACGCCTCCATTTTTGCAGAAGGCATGGAAATCTTGCAGCGCTTCTGGGCCAAAGACGAACATATGTCGTGGAGGGGAAAGCATTACCAATTCGAAGATGTGTGGATTACGCCGCGCCCGGTGCAAGATCCCATTCCGATGTATGTTGCCTCTTTTTCACGTCCATCCATTGAGCTTGCTGCACGCCTGAATATGGGGCTTGTTGTTGCAGCAGGTGCAGCATCAAGTATGCATGGTTCACTGGCAGCGACAGCTGATATTTATCGCGAGGCTTGCGCAGCAGCCCAGAAACCGGCCGGGCGATTGATCACCAGCTATTTCATCCATTTCGCGGACACAGCTGCAGAAGAGCGCGCAGCGCGTGAGCGTCAGTTGCGCTATCACAAGGAATGTACCTCGCATGCTTTGCCCGGTGACAAGCGCAATGCCCCGGAAAATTACCACTACTTTGAAAAAATCGTGAACCGCTATCAAACCATGAAGCCGGAAGACTTCACCGATAGCGCCGTGCTGATCGGCAATTCGGCCAAAATCACCGACATTCTCAAGGAAAAAGTGGAGGCGGCGGGTTTTGCTGAAGTGATTCTCTATTTCAGCCTTGGGCTGAAGCCCAATGCCCAGGTGAAGGATGAGATGGCGCGTTTCATGGCCGAGGTGGCTCCCCATTTCGAAGGAAGCCATCACCAGAGACAGGCAGCTTGAATGGGCTCACGCGCAACTGGCGCATGACTTGCTTGCCGATAGAGGCTCGAAAAGCTCGATCATCGAGGCAAGCCAGCTGATGTCAGCTGGCTCGTAGGAAATGGCCGAATCCAAACAATCTGGTCGGTCTCAAGAATGGAGAGGTTTTGATGAAAGCGGGACGTCTTGCCCTGATGGGGCTCGCCTTGTTCATGTCATATGCACAAGCGCAGACTCTGCCCAAGCAAATGACACTCGTTGTGCCTTATCCGCCCGGTAGCACGAGTGACCTGATCCCGCGTATGGTTGCGCCGCATTTGCAGCAAGCGCTGGGCGTAACAGTGATCGTGGAGAATGTTGCAGGCGCCAATGGAGCCATCGGCGCGCAACGCGTGGCTCGTGGTGCTGCTGATGGCAGCCAGATTTTGATGGCGCCAACCGGTGTTCTGGCGGCTAATCAGTTCCTCTATTCCAATCTCTCCTACGACCCGGAGAAATCATTTGATCCATTGATCAATCTCGCAGGCACGCCCAATCTCATCGTGGTCAACAAGGCTATCCCGGCCAATACGGTCGATGATTTGATCAAACTCGCCCAAAGCAAGCCGGGCACTGTGAGCTTCGGTTCAGGTGGTGTTGGCAGCACGAGCCATTTGTGTGGTGAGATGCTGAAGGCGGCTGCCAAGGGCAATATGATCCATGTGCCCTTCCGCGGACCCGCACCGGCTAAACAGGCTGTGCTGGCAGGCGATGTAACCTTTATCTGCGACAACTTCTCCAATGTTGTTGAGGACGCAAAGAGTGGCGGGCTGAAGGCGATCGCGCTGTCAGCAAAATCACGCCATCCGCAGGCGCCTGCGATTCCAACGACCGCGGAACAGGGTTTCCCCGCCATTGATGCTGGTATTTGGTACAGTTTCGTCGTGCCGCGTGGAACGCCGCCGGATCTGGTCAAGCGACTGAATACCGAAATCGCCAAAATCTTGACTCTACCGGATGTGAAGCCGCGCCTGGAGACGCTTGGCCTCACCATCATCGGTGACAGTCCAGAAAGCTTCGGTGTTTTTCTCAAGAGCGAAACAGCACGCTGGAAGAAGATCATCGAAGAGGCCAATATCAAGATCGAATAAGGGCACCGCAGCTGCCATTCCAGTAAGAGCGGCAGTGCTTGGCCTGTCGCTCTTTTTCATTCGTCCTTTTCAGGCTAGTTGAGTGTAACGGGTCGCAGTCTCGTAAAAGAACCCCTGGGGGAAAAGAATGTCAAAGAAGCTTCATCTGACGCTCGCCATTGCAGAATATCCGCACACAGCGGATCTTTTGAATGGCCGCGTCGAGATCGAGGGGGTTGAGGCCGAATTCATTCGCGTCGTACCGCAGATTGCCGCCTTTCGGCGTATGGTGCGACAGGTCGAGTTCGATGTCTGCGAATTGGCGCCGACCACCTATATGATCGCACGCGCCTATGGCGCACCTTTTTGTGCGTTGCCGATCTTCATTTTCCGCCGTTTCCATCATGGTGGTCTGCTTCTTCATCCCGACTCTGGTATTCGCGTACCGAAAGATCTCGAAGGCAAGAAAGTTGGCGTACGTGCCTATTCGGTCACCACGGGCGTATGGACGCGCGGCATTCTCATTGATGATTACGGACTTGACGCCAGCAAGGTCACATGGGTGGTTGATGATGAGGAACATGTGACGCAGTTGCAGCTGCCGCCTAATGTTATTCATGCACCTGAAGGTCGGTCGCTTGTTGAGATGATGGAACGCGGTGAATTGGCAGCTGGCTTTGATGGCAATGCAGGCATCGGTCGCGCAGGCGCCCCTACGGGTGGGTGGAAGCAGGTTCAGGCACAGGGCTATCCTGACCTTTTTCCCAACGCTACTGAACTTGAGGCGCAGTGGTATCGACAAACAGGCATATATCCCATGCATGGAACGATTGTCGTTAAAGATTCTGTTCTGCAGGAACATCCATGGGTGGCGCGCTCTCTGTATGATGCTTTCGATCAGGCCAAGCAGCTTTGGTTGAAACGTTTGCATTCAGGTGAAGCTGATACGCCGACAGATCAGCGGTATCGAGCATTGACTCATATCGTGGGTGAGGATCCCTTGCCCTATGGGATGGAAGCCAATTTGCCGACAATTCTGAAGCTGGAGGACACGGCCTTCAAGCAGCAGATGATCCCGCGCCGCGTGCCGCTCGAACAGGCTTTTTTCGATCCGTCAAAGCTCTGAGCGGATTGGCTGGACCAAGTCATCTTGGCCCTTTAATTATAAAGTAGAAGCGGTGATCGACAGCCGCAAATCAGATGGGAGGAAATTCACATGGCCGCAATTGCAATGTCGCGACGAATGAGTCTCTTGGCTGCAGCTGGAGCCTTCTTTATAGCGGGCATGAGTGGGGAGGCCATGGCCCAATACCCCAACAAACCAGTGCGCATCTTCCTGCCTTTTGCCGCAGGCGGCATTGGTGACATTACCTTTCGGCTTGTGACGGGTAAGGTTAGTGAACGCACGGGCATGCAGTTCGTAATCGAAAATAGACCCGGTGCAGGCGGCATTAACTCAGCGATGGCCGGCAAGACGGCGACCCCGGATGGCTATACACTTTTGCAAGTTGGCAACAGCTATACAATCAGCGCGTCGCTTTTCAAATCACTGCCTTATGATCTTGCGAAAGATTTCACCTCTGTCTCCATGCTGGCGCAATTTGACCTGTTGCTGGCCACGCGCACAGCAGGCTCTCTGAACACGGTGAAGCAGCTGGTTGATTATGACCGCGCCAATCCACGCAAACTGAACTTCGGTGCCATTTCGGCAGGTAGCACGCAAAATTTGGCTGCAGATATGTTTCGCGCCGTGATCGGAAGTGAGGCGACCGTGGTGCCTTATAAAAGCTCACCGGAGCTGATTCATGCGCTTACCCGCGGTGATATTGATGTGGGCTTTGACTATCTTGCAGCTTTCGCTCCCTCACTTGCAGATAAGCAGCTCAAGCTCATTGCTTCAGCAGGTGAGAAGCGATCCGCACTGACACCCGATACGCCGACCGTCACAGAAAGTGGGATCGACTATATCGTGACCTCATGGAATGGTGTGTCAGCGCCTGCCGGAACGCCACGCGAGATCATCAACCAGCTCAATCGGGAAATTATCGCCGTATTGAAGCTGCCCGATGTGCAGGACCGGTTTAGGCAATTGGGCATGGAGGCAGCTATTGGCGCCCCTGAAGATATGGACAAGCGACTTGCAACAGATTTGCAGCGTTGGCGCACTGTGATCGGCAAATTGGGCCTTCAGCAAGAATCAACAAACCCGCGTTGAGGCGTTGCACCTTGGTCTAGCAAACGGGAACGGAATGCAGAAATGGCAGAGACAATGAAACGTCAGATGAAGCTGTCGCTCTTTTTGACGGGTGACGGCAATTACCACATGGCTGGTTGGCGCCTGCCTGGCTCAACATGTGATGGTGGCCAGAATATCCAGCGTTGGATTGAGGCGGCACAGACGATTGAGCGTGGCAAGATGCATATGCTCTTCATTGCTGATGCTGCAAGTCCGCCCGGTACGGATGATTTCGAAACGCAAAGCCTGACATCACGCATTGACCGCATGGATCCCATTCCGATCTTGTCGGCTGTGTCGATGATGACGAAGCATGTCGGGCTCGCCTCAACCATGACCACGACTTATCTGGAGCCATATAATTTAGCTCGTACCGTTGCCTCGCTCGATCATGTCTCTGGAGGGCGCGCAGCATGGAACATTGTAACGGGCAGTAACAAGGATGATGCTCTTCAGTTCAATCGTGAACAGCATGTCCCTCATGCCGAGCGATATGAGCGAGCTGAAGAGTTTGTCGATGTGGTGCGCGGCATCTGGGATAGCTATGACGATGATGCGTTTCCGCGCGACAAGAAAAGCGGTGTTTACATGCGCCCCGATGGGGTTCATTTGCTCAATCATTCAGGCAAATATTTCAAAGTTCGCGGTCCATCGGCCGTGCCTCGCTCACCCCAGGGTCATCCGGTGCTTATTCAGGCCGGATCGTCCGAGCCCGGAATGAATATCTCCGCGCGTGTTGCTGATGTCATTTTCACCTCACAATCGAACCTGCAAAACGCCCAAACCTTTTACAACAACGTAAAGGGCCGCTGTGGTCAGTTCGGTCGGACGCCGGATGACATTCTCATCATGCCGGGTGCCTTGCTTTTCATGGCTGACACCGAAACGGAGGCCAAAGAAAAATTCGATATGATGAATAGTTTGATTCCACTGCGGGTTGCTATGCAGCGCTTGTCTGCCAATCTGGGTGGGGTCGATCTATCACAGTATGATCTTGATGCACCTTTGCCCGACATTCCGGTCAATAATGCGCGCGTAAGTGCTGTTGAAAGCTATATCACGCTGGCTCGTCGCGAGGGCCTGACACTGCGTCAGGTGGCCATGCGCTCTGCCGCAGCCAAGCATCATTGGACGTTGATTGGCTCTGTCAAACAAATTGCCGATGAGCTGGAGTCGTGGTTCCTTGAGCGTGGGGCGGATGGTTTCAACATTTTGCCGAGCGATGTGCCGACTTCCTACAAGGATGTCGTCAATAAGCTTATCCCGGAGCTACAGCGTCGAGGCTTGTTTCATACAGACTATGAAGGCAAGACGCTGCGCGAAAATCTTGGATTGCGGCGGCCGCCTGATCTGTCTACGCGCAGAGGCCTGCGATAGGGGCTGCGCGAAAGGGCGATGGTTTTGCCATCGCCCTCAGAGCCGCCTCTTCTCAATTCAGCTCGATGCCACTGTCACGGATGACCTTGCTCCAGCGTTGTGATTCATTGCGCATGAAGTCGATGAACTCGGCTGGTTTATTCGCTGCAGGTGTGATCCCGATATCAAGCAGGCGCGCACTCATTCCCGGTTCAGCATAAATCCGGGCGATCTGCGCTTGCAATTTGTCGATGATGGGTTGCGGCGTGCCAGTGGGGGCTACAAGGCCAATCCATGTCGAGATGTCTTCAAGCGCGGCCGATCCCGTTTCTTCAGCAAGGCTTTTGAGATGGGGCAGTGGCGGAACGGGGGCACGGTTTGATTTGGCAAGCGCACGGAATGTGCCAGCCTGTATCAGTGGTAAGCTTGATGCCTGCCCGTCAATGATGAAATCCACCGACTTTGACAGCAGGGCTTGCACGGTGGGTGGGCTGCCCTGGAAAGGCACATATTGGACGGAGAAGCCACTTTCGCGCGCAAAGAGTTCACCGGCCAGACGAGTGGTCAAAATGCCTGCGCCAAAATTGAGCTTCGATGGCGTTGCCTTTGCCTTGGCTACGAGTTCCGCCACGGACTTTGGCCCGTCTGCATGTACTGTCAGCAGGGTTGCATTCTTGGCCAGCAGGCTGATGGGGGCAAAATCGCGTACCGGGTCATAGGAGAGATTTTTCACCGTTAGCGGATTGAGCACCATGGTGACATCCATCACCACAAGAAGCGTGTAGCCATTGGCGGGCGCTTTGGCGACTTGTGCAGCGGCAATGGCTGTATTGGCGCCCGGCCTGTTTTCGATGATGAAAGATTGGCCGAATGTTTGTGCCAGTCGCTCGCTTACGAAGCGTGCAATGATATCGGCTGGGCCGCCTGCTGGAAAAGGTACGATGACGCGTACGGGTTGGTTAGGCCAGGCTGAATCCTGAGCTTGGGCTGCTTGTCCGCCCAAGGCAGCCGCCATAAAGCATAATGCTGCAAGCAAGCGCATTTCGTCTCCTCCCGATTATTTTCCGCCATCCTGTCACCCCAAACGGTAGCGGTCAAACCGGCAGGAAAAATCAGATGCGCAACCGCTTGAAGATCGTTTCGGGCAAATGGCGGATGACGAACATGATCAGGCGCCATATGGGGGCAACATAGATCACGTCGCGGTTCTTCTGCACGGCCTGTGCAACGGCTTCGGCCACATGTTGCGGTGATGTCGTCAGAGCCCTTGGTAGTTTCATCTCCGCAGTCATGCGGGTGGCAACAAAGCCGGGCAGCACAGTCACCACCTTCACGCCCTTTTTGGCGAGCCGGTTGCGCAGGCCTGAGAGGAAAGCCGTGAAACCGGCCTTGGCGGATCCATAAACATAATTGGTCGCGCGTCCGCGGTCGCCTGCTACGGAACTGACACCGATGATTGTGCCTCTTCCTGCTGTCTCGAAGCGGTTGGCGAACAGTCCCAGTATCAGGGCAGGCCCTTCAAAATTGCTGCGCAAAACCTGCTCAGCCGCGCGCCAATCCTGTTCGCTCTCTTCTTGCTTGCCAAGGAGACCAACGACACAGACAACTGTTTCTGGCGCGGCCGGAAGCGAGGTGATGAAGGTCTCAAACCGGTCACTTGCCAGAATGTCGAATTCGATTAGCTCAACTGTCACGCGATGGCGTGTTTGGATGTCGCGCGCATCATCCGCAAGGCGGTGGATTTGCCGCGCAGCCAGCTGGATGGGATGCCCCTGTGCCGCGAAACGATGAGCGATGGCGAGGCCGATATCCGAGTAACCGCCAAGAATGAGAACGGGTGCTGATGTCACAGTTGCAACCTCGTAGATTGAAGCGATTGAAAATGAGGGGCCAGCCCTTCGGTTGACCGCATGGATTTAAAAAAACCTGCGCGCTGATCGGCGCGGATCAAACGATCTGCAGTCATACGCGCATCTTTGGCAAGATAAAAACGCCCGCCATATTCGATGACAATTTCATCAAGCGACTCGAGAAGTGTCAGAACTTCCGGAGAGACAGGGAAATCCAGCGCTAAAGTATAGCCCTCCATGGGGAAAGAGAAAGCACCTGTATCCTTTCCCATTTTTTTCAACACAGCCAGAAAGGATCCAAGTCCCCGTTCTGCTGTTTTCTGCAAAAGAGCCTTCAGGCCGGCTTTGGCTGTTGCATGTGGCAGCACGCATTGAAACTGCACAAAGCCATTGCGACCATAGAGCCTGTTCCAATGCAGTAATTTATCAAGCGGATAGAAGTAATCTTCCCAATTTGCGAGGGACCGGCCAGCCTTGCGTGATCCGAGCTGATAGTAAAGCTCATTGAAGCCGCGCATGGTCCAGCGATTGAGCATGATTGCAGGTGGAGCCAAAGGGACAGAAAGCGCTTTGCGTGCGCGCGGAAACACATCGTTGCCCTGCGGCAAATCTTGACGCTTTGCATGTTCGCCCAGCATCAGGATTGAGCGGCCAAGAGCTTCTCCACTTGCCAGGCAATCAATCCATGCGACGGAATAAGTTGCGCTGTCATATGTCTCGAAGAGGGCCATTACCTCATCAAGATTGCGCGCGACATGACTTGTCTGGTTGATCCATCCGCTTTCGACGCGCTGCAAGCGCAAAGCAACACGCAAGATAATCCCGGTTAGTCCCATGCCGCCACAGGTCCAGTCAAACAAGGCGACATTTTCTTGCTGGCTGCAGCGCCTGATCTCTCCATCTGCGCATAAAAGATCAATCCAGTCGAGGCAGGCGCGCATACCACCAAAGCCATGATGGTTCTTGCCGTGTATGTCGGCTGCCACCATGCCGCCCAGTGTGACGTAACGGGTGCCCGGCGTCACAGCAGGAAACCATCCACGTGGCAAAAAGACCTCAATAATGTCGCTGAGCAATGTGCCGGCCTCTGCAACGAGCTGACCACTCACATCATCGAAAGACAGCATACGCTGAAAAGCGCGCATATCAACGGTCTGGTCTGTGTTGAGAGCACTGTCGCCATAAGCGCGCCCATTGCCGCGCGCAATCAATGGGCCTTGCGCCAGCGCGGCGCGGATCTGCGCAACATCGCGCGGCTGCAGCAAGCGACACTCGGCCGTGGGGTAAAGCCCCCATCCAGCGAGCTTCATGAGGGCCTCGCCTGATCGGTGAAAACAAATCGACGGTCGAGACGATACTTCACCACGTAGCCGATGGCGAGACCGATGATGGCGCCCAGCTCGCGGGCAGCATCACTGCCGCCAATCCACCAGAAGAGCGTTTCACTTGTCCAGAACAGGAGCGTGGTGAGGATTCCGGTGCTGGCATAAAGCGTGAATTGGCGGCTCTGCTGCGCGAGTTCATGGTTCTTTTCGAAAAAGATCCAGCGGCGATCGAGCAGGAATTTGACCACGAGGCCGATGCCTGTGCCGCAGATCACCGCGATGGCATAGCCCGTGGCGGTGCTGTCCCATGCCAGCACCAAACGCTGCGCACCGAGATTGGCCAGGGTCGCTATCACCGCAAAGGCTGCATAACGAAAGATGAGCTGGCTAGTGCTCAAAGAAAAGTTCCCCCTGCGAGGAAAGCGGCCATTAACAAAACGCAAAAACGGCTAATGCCATCGCGCAAGGCAAAGACCAGCGGATCATCATGCATCAGCCCGCGATGCGCGGTCAGTACCACATGGCTGATCCAGTAGAGCAAGACAAGGCACACGCCCCAAAGAGCGGCCGGATGTTTGTAGAGATCGGCAATATGGGGCGAGTTGACATAAAGTGCCATCACCAGCACGGACACATAGCCTGCAGCCATGGCCATTCCTGCAATGATCGGCAGATCGCTGACATGATAGCCGCGGCCGGGAGCCAGTTCCTCGCCACATTTGAGTCGATCCACCAATTCCGCCTGCCGCTTCACTGCCGCCAGTGCCAGGAAGAAGAAGATCGAGAATGCCAAAAGCCACACGGACAGGGTGATGCCTGTTGCCAATCCTCCAGCCACGATGCGCCACGTATAGAGGCCGGCCAGAATACACACGTCAAGAATGGGCTCTCCCTTCAGCCGATAGGAGTAAGCCCCGCTGATCGCGAGATAGAGGATGAGGCTGCCGGCAAATAGGGGACCGGTCCAAATGGCTATCGCAAAACCCGGCACCAGCAAGGCGGCGAGAAGCAGTGGTGCGCGAGACACTGGCAGGGCGCCACTGGCGAATGGACGAAAGCGTTTGCGCGGATGGGCTCTGTCAGCTTCGACATCCTTCACATCATTCACAACATAAACGGCCGATGCGGTGATACTGAAGGCGATGAAGGCCAGAAGTGAATGGACGATGATGTCTGCCTCGAAGCGATGCGAGGCGACGAGCGGCACAAAGACGAGAAGATTCTTCAGCCATTGATGGGGACGCAGAACCAGCAACCAAGGCGGCAGATGCGATTTCACGGTTTCGCTCCTCGCCGCATGACGCAGATTGTTTCGAGATTATTGACCGGCTTTGGGCATTTCACCCAATCTCCGTTTGGATAGGCGCGTGGCATCAAACCTTCAATGACGCCCGCCCAGTCTATGACATAGTCGATCTTCTCTGCATCGAGATAGTCTTCGATGCGCTTGTCACGCAAGGCAAGCAAGGCAGGTTGATTGACCTTGCCATCGAGATTGATCACATTCTCATTGTAGAAGCCAACGACACCGCTCTGGAATGCGCCGACCCGTGCCTCCCGTGGCAATTCGCGCGCAACATAGCCTGCAGCGACCGCATGGCCATCACTGATACCGCCCTTGTGATGCGCGCTGATCATGGCTTCGCCATTGATCAGCAGGGCAATCGCCAAAAACATCGCAGCCGCTGGTCCGCTTCGTTGCGAGACAAGGTGAGAGGCAGAAGCGCAGCAGAAGATGAGGGCTGGTATGACAATCAAAGCGGTGTAGCGAGCATAGAAATGTCCCGCCCAGAAGAAGACAACGTAAATGACCGGCAGCAAGGCAAAGGCGGCCACAAAGCTCCACAAGATGAATGGTTGAGCATTTTGGCCCGCTCTTTTTGCCATCCCCAGAATAAGAGCAAGAAGAGCAAGCGCGATGAGGCCGAGGCCGGCGGAGCCACCCAGCGGCCACCATGGCGTCATATTCTGGGCGACTGCGGCCAGCATGGCTTCCATCCGTCCCGGCGCGCTGCCTGCATTGATCATCTCTGCCTGTGCAGGGCCGGAGGTTGGCATATAGGTGCCGCTGACCGACTTCACCCACAAGAACCATGGGGCCGTCACAGCAAGGGCGATGAGACCTGAAACAAGGCAGGTGGTGAAGGGCAGGCGGCGCGTGATGAACAGAATGCCAAAGGCCACCGCTGCCAGAATGCCAAAATCTATGCGCGCTAATCCGCACAAGCCCACAAGCAGGCCCAACGAAAGGGCACGGCCCCAAGTGAAATATTTCATCTCTGACTGGCGCAGCAAAGCGGCGATGAGCATGGCCACGAGTGTCAGATATAGTCCCGTTTCCAGTCCATAAGTGAAGGTGCGGAAGAGGTAGAAGCTGAGGCAGGTTGCAATGACGCCGAGGGTAGCCGCCAGTTCGGCCTGTGCGCGATCCTTGATGGTGAGGCGCAGAATATGGCTGATGGTGAGGGCAAAGACAGCAAGATTAACCCCGCCAAACAGGATCATGGCGCGTGCGAGGGCGAACTTGTCTCCGCCCGCGATTTGTACCAGCTTTGCAAGGCCTGCGAGCACCAGCGTCATGAGAGGCTGAATGCCGGTCACGATTGCGTTAAAATTGGCAGTGAGACCGCGTCCCTCGGCCAGATTCCAGGCCGCCAGCATCATGTAATAACCATCTTCACCAACAGGCTGATCGGTGACGAATGGTAGTGCAGCGCCTGTATTGAGCCCTTGTGGAAAGCCGGTTTTGGCGAAAATTGCCAGAAAAAGGCTGTAACCAAGCAGGATCAAGATTGAGAGCAAACGGATGAGATGCATCAGGCAGCGGCCTCCACACCGTTCAGCTAGGTCTGGGCGCAAGGGATTCAAGGCCAAAACCAAGCTTTGACCAGCGCAAATGAGGGTGGCAGGATGGGCGCGTCAAACAATTTGGGAGGGACGGCCATGCGCCTGACTGCTGCATTTCTTCCACTTGTTCTGGTTTTCGCGCTGCCTGCCAAAGCCCAGCAATCTGCCTCATCTTCCGGCGCGGGGCCGGCCTTCAACAACAAAAACCCCATCAGCTTCTCGGTCGATGGTGCCACTGCGACAGGCTATTTCAAAGTCGTGACCGAATCGTTGAATGGCATTGTTCGAGAAGCCTATCCGGGCACTGATGCGACCTATAAGCCCGGCTCTCCGGCTGGCGGCATTTTGAATATCGGTACCGGCAAATCAGATTTCGCTTTCAACGCGTCGCCTGTTGAAATCGCCTATGCGAATGAAGGACGGGCTCCTTTCAAGGAGCCGCTGAAAGGCAAGTTTCATTTCGTCATGATGCTGCATGAAGGGCTGGTCGTGCATAATCTGATGACGAAGGAATGGGCCGATAAAAACGGCGTCGCGTCTTTCGCTGACATTGCCGCCAAAAAGCCGCCCATGCGTCTGACCGTCAATCTGGCAGCCAATTTGCAATCGACGGTGACCATGTATCAGACCATGTTCAATGCCTTTGGTATCAGGGAGGGCGAAGTCACGGATAATGGTCGCAATATGATCCGCGGTAATTCTGCGACGGGGTTTGATGCATTGCGCGACGGCAAGGTCGATGTCTTCATCAATGGCGGGTTTCTGCCGACAGCTGAAGTGACCGACCTTGCGCGGGGACGCGCCTTGCAGTGGATTTCAGCAGATGCCGACAAGCTTGCTGCAGAGGCGGCCAAATGGGGCTTGCGCACCATCAAGGTGCCGGCCGGGGCCTATCCTTTCGTGACCAAGGATGAGACGACGGTGGTGATCTGGAATGCCATTGTTGCGGGTGACCATGTTTCCGAAGAGACCGTCTATAAATTCACCAAGGCGCTGATGGAAAATCGGGACCGTGTGCGGGCCATCCATCCCTCGCTCGCATCCTTCACCCCCGCCGAGGCTGCGCGCAATACAACGCAGATCAGCACGCATCCCGGTGCCTTGCGCTATTACAAAGAAGCCGGGCTCGTGAAGTAAACAGGGCAGCGGCGCATGACGGATCAATTGCAGCTCACCCGCAAGTCCCCTGCTGGTCTTGTGACGTGGATCATCGAATCAATTGATGAGACACGACGGATAAGGCCAGAGGGGGGTATCGGGGTTTTCGTGGCAGTTCTGTCTGTCATTGCCACTTTGATCATCTCCTATTTCGCTCTTTTTGCACATGCGCCGCAGCATTTTCAGATTGCGGTCTTTCTCGTTCTGTTGCTGCCGGTGTGTTTCCTCACCACGACCTTGCATGGCCGCATTGAATATTTGACCATCTGGGACTGGTTGCTCGGTGCGGTGAGTTGCGGAGCGGCCATCTATATGGCCTTGAATGGTGCGCGTTATGCTGAATGGATGTCCGGCTTTTCGGAAGTTGAGCGCGCAGATGCGATAGCCGGCACAATCCTCATTCTGGCGACGATTGAAGTCTGTCGGCGTACGGTTGGCTGGGGACTAACCAGCGTTATTTTTGTGCTGCTGGCCTATTCCGCTTTCGGGCACATGTTGACGGGACCTTTCCGACACCCCGGAATCACCTACGACTATTTCATTGAAATGCAGCTGATCGGAACGGATGGCATCTTCGGCTCACCGCTTTATGTCGCGGCGAGCTATGCTTTTCTCTTCGTGCTTTTTGGCAATTTTTACGTCATTAGCGGCGGTGGACAGCTCTTCTTCGATTTAGGCGCGGCTTTGACGGGGCGTATGGCAGGCGGGCCCGCAAAAGCCTGCGTTTTATCAAGCGGCCTTTATGGCTCCATCTCCGGTAGTCCGGTTGCAGATGTTGCAACGACAGGGCCGGTCAGTATTCCGATCATGAAGAAGATTGGCATTCCAGCGGAGCGCGCTGCTGCAATTGAAGCTGCTTCATCAACGGGCGGCTCCATGTTGCCGCCGGTCATGGGCGCGGTGGCCTTCATGATGGCGGATTTTACGGGTGTGTCCTATGCGCTGGTTTGCCTTTATGCGACGCTGCCAGCGCTGGGCTATTATTTTGGCATTTATTGCTTTGTGCATTTTGAGGCAGAGCGACGCAATCTGGCGCCTTTGGAAGAGTCGCAGATTGTCGGCTTGAAGGTCGCTCTTCAACGCAACTGGTCAAGCGTTTTGCCAATTATCGTTCTCATTTGGCTTTTGGTGCAGGGCTATTCAGCTGCCTATGTCGCCGCAGGTTCTGTTGTATCTGTGATTATCGCAAGCTGGTTTGCTGATGCAAGCAAGCGCATCGGCCCAAGGAAATTCGTCGCGGCCTGTGTTGATACCTGCTTGAGTTCTGTTCCGCTTGCAAGCTCTGTTGCCGCTGCTGGTCTGGTGATTGGTTGCATCGAGCTGACCGGGCTGTCCGGTAAATTCACGCTGCTGATGTTTCAGCTTTCGGGCGGCTATCTGATCACAACACTCATCCTTGCAGGAATTATCCTCATCCTTTTGGGGTTGGGGATGCCCACCACAGGTGTTTACATCATGGGCGTTGCACTGCTGGCGCCGGTGCTCATTGGAAAGTTTCAGTTGCCGGTCATCCCCGTGCATATGTTCCTGCTCTTTTATGCTTGTCTCTCGGCCATAACGCCGCCCGTGGCTGTTGCCAATTTCGCTGCAGCCGCCATTGCTGGGGCTAATCCTGGCAAGCTCAGCGTCTACGCCTGTAAGCTGGCCGTGGGTGGTTTTCTGCTGCCCTTCTTCTTTTTGTTCAACCCTGGGATCATGTTGCAGGGCGGCTGGGCCGAGATCATCTGGCATACGCTGGTAGGCTTTGCGCTGGTCTTTGCGGCAGCGCTGATCTTGCACGGTCATGTGATCCGTCAGCGGCTCGGCGTGATTGAGCAGGTGATCCTCATCGGGGCGCTGGGGCTCATGCTCTGGCCCAATGCGATGGGGCAGGCCGCGGGCGGTCTGCTTGCGGTTGCCCTGTTCCTTGTGTTGCGTCGCAAGGCAGCCGACAAGGCCATCGCCTAGAAGCTGAGTTCGTGCGTGTCCTTTCTGTACTTTTCATTTTTGACCGTCTAGTTTTGACGCAATGGAAAGGGGAGAAGCGCGCCCATGCTGGACCGCAAGTCAACGAGCTATGATCATCTGATTTACTCCAAGGATTGGCGTGCCTGGAAGGATCCGGAATATCCGGAATGGTTCAACCCGGTTGAGGTTCTGCTCGCGCGCCATTGCGCGCAGACGCCAGAGCGTGTCGCGGTGGTCGCAGATGGAAAATCGGTCTCTTATGCGCAATTGATGCAGGGCATATTGACCACGGGTTCAGCCTTGCAAAAGGCAGGCATTGTGCCCGGCGAGCGCGTCTTGCTCTTTGCCACTGACAGTTTGGATTATGTGCAAGTCTGGTATGCCTGCGTCCATATTGGCGCCATCCCCGCTGTCGTATCCGATCTTTATAAAGCGAAAGATCTCGGCTACTTCATTTCGGATACGGGCGCGGCAACGCTCTATATTGATGAAGAGCAATTCGACAAGCTTGCCGAAATCGCGCAGGAGCTTCCGCCCAGTCTGCAGCGCGTGATCATACGTGGTGAGGCTCGTAGCCTCCCGCATGGCAAGGTGGCAGTGATGTCGCTCTCCGACATTGTTGCAAAGGGCGACAAGACCTGTTCCGGCTGGAAACGTCATTCAGACGATATCTGCTATATGTTCTATTCGGGCGGCACGACGGGAACGGCCAAGGGCATTACGCATCTGGCCTATGATTTCTTTCTTGTTCCCGCACGTCACGGCAAGTTCTGGAGCTATGTGCCGGAAGATGTCGTCTATGCGACATCGCGCAAATATTTCACGCATGGAATCTGGCCGGGGATGCATATTCCCTTGAGCATGGGTGCCACCGTCATCATTGATCGTCGCGCGCCAAGTGCCGAAGTCGTCTGCGAAGTCTTGCAAAAATGGAAGGTCACGAAGTTCATCACCGTGCCGACCATCATCAAAAACATGCTCGAATATCATCGTATGTCGCCACAGCCTATTGATCTGTCGAGTGTGAATTTTGTGGCTAGCGCCTCGGAGAAGATTCCGCCGGAAGTGTTTGGCAGTTTCAAGGCGGCTTTCGGTGTGGAGATTTTTGACTCCATTGGCAGTTCTGAAATTACTTATGAATGGATTGCTAATCGCAAGGAAGAGAACAAGTCGGGAAGTCTGGGCAAGCCCATCTTCGGTGTTGAGGTTCGGCTGGTCAGCGCAGATGGTGAAGACATCACTGAGCCCAATGTGCCGGGCGAGGCCTGGATCAAAAGCCGCACGGCCTGTTTCTTCTACTGGCGCAAATATGACAAGTCGCGCGAAACTTTCATGGGCGCCTGGACTCGCACAGGCGATAGCCTGATGTTTGATGAAGATGGCTTCTTCTGGTTCAACAGCCGAGAGAGCGATGTCTTCAAGGTGAAAGGGCTTTGGGTTTCCCCCATTGAAATTGAGGCAGCGATTACGGCTCATGATTGCGTTTTGGAAGCAGCCGTCGTTTCTTTCGATGACAAGGATGGTTTTACAAAACCGCGCGCTTATGTCGTGTTGAAGAAGGGCGTTGAGGCCACAGATGCATTGAAGCAGGACTTGTGCGCGCAAGTGCGCCCGCTGGGCGGCTACAAAGTTCCCGAAGACATTGTCTTCATCGACGCCTTGCCGCGAACAACCCTGATGAAGATCGACCGTCGTGCCTTGCGCGACAGAAAGTGAGCCGCCATAGCCGCGCGTTTCACGCGGGGCTCTGGCCAAGCTTCTGTTTTTGTGCTGAAAAGAAACGGTCTCAGGGGGGAGGCGATCATGAGATTAAAAGCCGTTATGGCATTTGCTTGGGCTGCGTTCGTTGCAACCGGATCAGCCATGGCGCAAACTTATCCAGCGCGTCCGATCACAATCGTTGTGCCTTATGCTGCAGGCGGCAATGTGGATACGGCTGCTCGCATCTTGCAAGCAGCCATCGGCAATTCGCTGGGTCAGCCGATCATCGTTGAAAATCGCGCAGGGGCTGGCGGAATCATCGCTGGCGAATATGTGGCCAAGTCTGCCCCCGATGGTTATACGGTCTTCATAGGGTCCAATGGCAATGTCATGTTGGGACCGATGACGATGGCGAAGCCACCATATAAATGGGATCAGGTTTTCAAGCCCGTCAGCATGGTATCTGTAGCGACGAATGTTTTGACGGTGCGCACAAGCCTGCCTGTCAAGACGATTCCCGAACTTGTCGCTTATGCGAAGCAATCTCCGGGTCGGCTGACACTCGGCAATTCAGGTGGTGCGAGTATCAATCACTTCATGGGTGAGTTGTTCCGTCTCAAGGCAGGCATCACATGGACTGAGGTTGCCTATCGCGGAAATGCGCCTGCTGTGAATGATCTTGTGGCAGGCCACGTGGATATGGGCCTGCAACAACTTGTCGAAACGCTCG
Organism: uncultured Beijerinckia sp.; assembly: GCA_964557555.1. Lineage (GTDB taxonomy): Bacteria > Pseudomonadota > Alphaproteobacteria > Rhizobiales > Beijerinckiaceae > Terripilifer. The sequence goes on along the minus strand of CAZLBA010000004.1, from coordinate 29,994 downwards.
GCCATATACAGGCCGGAAAGCTCCGCGCGCTTGCCGTGTTGGGGCCTGAGCGCTCATCGGCCATCCCTGACGTGCCCACCATGGCCGAACTCGGTTTTCCCGACGTGAAGGGTGAAACTTGGAACGGACTCTTTGTACCAAAGGATACGCCCGATCATATCGTTGCCCGATTGAGTGAGGCGACGCGGGCAGCACTGGCAACGCCGATGGCGCGCGAGAAGCTCGAAGCTTTGGGCTCGCAGGCGCGAGGCAATACGCCCGAACAATTCCGTGCCTATCTGGAAGCAGACTATGCGAAATGGTTTGCGGTGATGAAAGATGCCAATATCAAGGTGGTTCCATGACTGAAACGAAGCGTCCGCTCTCACCCGTCATTGATCGCAACTATCCCAAGCCGAAGCTGAAAGTTCCGCCCGGAGCCTGTGATACGCATTTCCACTTCATTGGTCCGCAGAAGCTTTTTCCGCTCAAGCCTAATCACTGTTTCTCGCATCTCGAATTCGAAGATACACCTATTGAAGATTGGCTGAAGCTGCAGGATGCCTTGGGGTTTCAGCGCGGATTGCATGTGCAGTCGATGATGTATGAGAACAATTATGATCTCGTTCTTCATGCGCAATCGCGTTTTCCAGATCGTTTGCGCGCGGTCGTCATCCCGTGGTCGGGTATCACCGACAATGAGCTGCAAATTCTCACCGATAATGGCGTTGTTGGCTATCGCGTGACATGGCGCCTGTCGAAGGAAATGGATACGCGCCTGATCGCCAGATGCCATGAATTTGGCTGGCAGATGCATTATCTTGTGAAGCCGGAGGAACAGCCGGATTGGTTACCCCTGATCCTCAAATCGCCCGGTAAATTCGTGCTTGAGCATTCGGGAGGCATTGATCCTTCCAAGGGCCTCGACAGCAAGGGATTCAAGTTTGTTCTTGATTGTCTCGATACAGGCCGTTGCTGGGTGAAACTGTCACCGCGCCCATCGAAGCAGGAGAACTTTCCCTTCTCCGACATGGATCCTTTCGTGAAGAAAATGGTGCAACATGCGCCAGAGCGGCTGATGTGGGGCACGGACTGGCCGCATCCTCAATATTTCAAGCCGATGCCCAATGACGTCGCCTTGCTGGACCAGCTGCTCGACTGGATCCCTGATGAAAAGATCCGCGATCGGGTGTTGGTCGATAATCCAGCTGAATGTCTGGGCTTTCCCAAATTGTGACTGATGCAAGCCCCGCTTTTGGCGGGGCGCTCCACCTGAGTATCTGGCATGTCTCTTTCCATTCTCATCTTGCTCCCTTGGGAGCCGTCTATCCGTCACTCCTATGAAAATCTCATTCGAGAACGCTTTCCCGATGTGTCGGTGAAGACAGTTGCAACTGTTGCTGATGCCCGCCGTGACATTGTCGATGCTGATATCTTCATGGCCTTCGGCGTGGCCGTAAAGGAAGATATCTTTGTGGATGCACGCAAGCTGAAATGGGTCCATGCCTTTGGTACAGGTGTCGATGGAATTACGGATCGCGCGGGCCTTGCGCGTGACGTTGTGGTGACATCAACCCGTGGCGTTCATGGTGCACCCTTATCTGAGATCGCCATCTTGCACATGTTGGCTCTTGCGCGTGATTTCCCACGCTCTGTGCGCGCGCGTGATGAGCACCGCTGGGATCGCTTTCGGGCCAAGATCCTGCAAGGCAGGCGGGTCGGTATTCTGGGCGTGGGCTTAATCGCTGAAGCGCTTGCGCCGCGATTAAAGGCGCTCAACATGCATGTTGTGGGAATCTCGCGCACAGCGCGCGACCTGCCGGGCTTTGATGAATGGGCGCCGCGCGATGATTTGCAAAAGGCAGTGGCAACGCTCGATTTTCTTGTTCTCCTCATTCCGCTCGATGAGACGACAAAGAAGATCATCAATGCGCCTGTCTTGAATGCAATGAAACGGGGCGCCTATATCGTTAACATCGCGCGTGGCGGCATCATTGATGAGCCTGCCCTGATTGAGGCGCTGAAGTCCGGTCAAATTGGGGGTGCGGCGCTGGATACGGTGCAAAATGAGCCGATGCCAGCAAATGATCCGCTTTGGGATGCGCCCAATCTGATCATTACGCCCCATCTTGGGGGCTTCTATGATACCTATCCGGAGGATACGATTGATCAGATCGCCCATAATTTGCGGGCTTTCATGGCTGGTCGCCCGGATGACATGATCAATCGCGAAGCCCGCTAGTCGTTGGCCGAGTTAACATGTTCTTAAAGGATTGCCGCGAGCAATGGCATAACATGCACTCGCGAGCGCGTCATGGGCATAGCAGCGGCTGACAATATCGACCTCGCAGATCGCCTCGCGGTCGAATTCGAGCATCTCTATACGCAGGCACTTCTGCCTGGTGGAGATTATGCCATCCGTTTTTCCGGTGTGACGGGGCAGCAAAAGCAGTTCATCTTTGAAGTTCCATCCTCCTATTTTGAGCCGGCCCAGCGGCGGGAATTCTGCCTTTGGCTTTGCCGCAAGGAAGCGCTTGTCGCTTATGCTTATTGCGAGCCGCGCATATTCCTGAAGGATGATCGCCTTGGAACAAAGGGCGTGCTCGACATCATTTGCGCATCGAAGCGCAAAGACATTTGCCGCAGTGTTGCGATTGGTCCGGTGAATGCGACCGAGCCCGATGCAGAAAAGGTCTCGCTCTGGCGAGACCTTCTGCACAGTGGGGCGCGCATCGAGACGGAGCTGCAGATTGTTTACAGCAATCTGTGGGAGAAGATCCGCCCCAAGGTGCTCTGGCGGCAACGCTGATTATTGCGGCTCCATGCCGAGTGTCTTGGTGATCTTGCCCCATAACTCGATTTCGCTGCGCACGAAGTTTTCAAGTTCGGCAAGATTGCCGGCGCCACGGTTGGAGGGTGAGCCGAATTTCAGCATCCATTCAATCACGGCAGGATCTTTCAACACATCGTCAAGGGCAGCATTCATCGCGGCAATCGCATGTTTGGGCGTATTGGCAGGCGCAGAGATCATCAACCAGCCGAGCATGGTGAAGCCGGGATAGGATTCGCCAATCATCGGCGTGTTGGGCAAGGCAACTTCGCGTTGCCCGCCCGTAACAGCGATGGGGTTCAGCTTTCCAGCTTCGATTTGCGGCATATGAACGCCGGGTGGAGCCACAAAGACATCAACATTTCCATTGATGACATCCTGCATTCCCTGTGCTGGGCTCGTATAGGGAACAAGGCGCATATTCACACCGGCAACCTTGTTGAGATAGGCCGCTGCAAGTCCATTGGCATTGCGCAGCCCGTCAATAGCAACGGAAATGCGGCCGGGCTCTTTCTTTTCCAGAGCAATGAGTTCGGGCAAGGTCTTTGCCGGCAATTTGCTCGAAGCTGAAAACAAGAAACCCGGCTTCGACAACAAGGCAACAGGCACAAAGTCTCTCAGCGGATCATAAGGAAGTGCCTTGACCAGATGCGGGTTCGAGGCCATGGCGGCAGACGAGGTGACTGCAAAATTATAGCCATCAGGCGTCGCGCGTGCGGCTGCTTGCGTTCCGATGATCGCGCCTGCGCCCGGCCGATTTTCAATAACGATCGACTGGCGCAAGCGCGTTGACAGCTTGTCTGCGAGATAGCGCATGATGGAGTCTTGTCCGCCACCAGCGCCCTGCGCCACAAAGATGTGGATTGGCCGCTCTGGCCATGTCTGCGCCAGGCCCGGCGATACGGTCAGGCTGATCATCGAGCCGAGCACGAGAAGGCCGCGGCTCACATTGCGAAAAAAAGCGCCCATGGTTTCCCCCCTTTGGATGGGAGGATGGTTCGCGCTTCAGCCGCTTGTGTCAAGCAGCCTTACTTGCCCTTCATGATGTCTTTCATCGTGTCCACGACATCGGCTGGGGTCGCGTAAATGTCGCTCAGAATGTGTTCAATCTGCTGGGGCTGAACGAGGGCGAGATCAAGCCCTTCCTTTTGCGCCTGCATCCGCAACTCAGGATCTTTCAGTACAGCTGCAAAGGCAGTGCGCATGGTCGCAACGCGCTCTGCAGGCACTTGCGGAGGCAAGGCGAAGGGCCACGCCATTTCATCCCATGCAACAGCCAGCTTGAGAAGCTGACGATCCTTTTCGGAACGCACGCCATCCATGGCAAGCGGGATGTCCTGCATCTGGGGACTCTTTTGCAGGCCGGCCTGCACGAGCAAGGACACTTTCTTGCTTGCGACCCAATCGGCCTTGGAGGCCATCAGTGAGCTGCGTGACCAGCCGCAGCGACCATCAACCTCCCGCCGTTCCATTGCCAGATTCATTTCGTTGCCGCCAGGATAGCCCATAACAATTTTGATCTTGGTGCCCAGCACGCGATTGAGGATTGTCGGCACAAGGCCGCTATTGGCGTTGATGCCCGTTGCGGCCACTGTGAAGGGCCGCTGCTTCATATCCTCCAATGACAGAATGCCTGATTCATTCCAGGAGACGCAGAGGCTGGGTTCTGCATTGGTGCTTCCCAGCCAGTTGAATTTCGACGGATCAAATTTCGCTGCTGCATTGCCCATCAAGGGTTCAAGCGGAATGTTGCGATTGAAGATGCCGAAAGTCAGTCCATCCTTGGGAGCAACATTGTAGAGATAATTTGCCATGGTAAGGCTGCCGGAGCCGGGCATGTTCTGCACAACAACGGTCGGATTGCCGGGAATATATTTCGACAGCCAGCGCGAGATGAGACGTGCATAGGAGTCCGCGCCATTGCCGGTCGTAAAACCCACCAAAATGGTGATCTGCTTGCCCTTGTAGAAATCCTCTGCCGATTGGGCATGAGCAGGCGCAGCGATGAATGTGAGCGCGCAGGTTGCAGCAAGTGCGGATTTGATCAGGGTTTTCATGTCAGCATCTCCTGATAGGCCTGCGCGGCTCTTTGCAAAAAACAGTCCAGCCTTATTGTTGGGCGGCTGCGCGAGGCAGCCTGCCCAATCTCGCGGCAATCAGCGCTTGTCTACGGCAAGGAGCTGACGCGCACGCATAACGACGGGTTCGGGTGTTTTCATGATGCGCTGAATAACAGGCACAATCGCATCGCCCGGTGAGGGGTTGATCTCAAGGCCGATCTTCTGTGTCTCGCTGATGAATTCCGGATCAGACAAAGTTGCCTTGAAGGCAGCGCGCATGGCGGCAAGCCGTTCAGCAGGTACGCCCGGCGGCATGAACATCGGGCGGCCATAGGCCCATGGCCCGAAGATGAGCTGGAATAGCTGGCGATCTTCTTCCTTGGTGACGAGATCATAGGCATTGGGGACATTTGGAATGTCGGGATGTTTTGTCAGTCCCATCTGGACAGGTACGGAGATGCGCCCAGACTTCCACTCCGTGACGAAATCCGTCTTGAGGGCTGAAACAAGCAAGCCACAGAAGCCGTCAACCTCGCCACGCTCGGCTGCGATCTTGATGTCATTGATGACGCGATAGCCGGTCACGACTTTCAGCTTCAATCCGAGCAGCTGCGAAATGATCACAGCATCAATCGTCGAACCTGACGCAGGACCGGTCGAGCCTACGGTCACCTCGCGCTTGCGCAGATCATCAAGGGTCTTGATGTCATTCGCCCAGAAGCTGCAGGTCGAGGTCTCCGTATTCAGATTGCCGATCCAGCTGAACTGCGTGGGATCGAATTTTGTGCGTGCAGGATCGAGCAGGGGTTCAATCGTGTTTACCGGATTGGGCATTCCGAAGACGGAGCCATCTTTCGCGGCGACATTGGCCAGATGGCTGGTCGCGGTGAGCGATCCAGCACCCGGCATGTGCTGGATGACGACATTGGGGTTGCCGGGAATATGCTTGCCGACATGGCGGGCGAACATGCGCAGATAAAGCTCGAAGGTGGATCCGGCAGGATAGCCGACGACTGCCTGAACCGTTTTTCCACGATAGAAGCTGGCGACATCCTGCGCTTGCGCCGAAGCGCCAAGTGGCAGGCTGGCGACAGCAAGCGCAAGGCCACAGGCCGCGAGACGCAGATGGTGGGTAATCATATTTGAGCCTCCCTCGTCATTGTTGACACCGAGCCTAGCGAGGCCTTTTGCGCTCGGCAACAGCTCCGGCTTGATCTTGTCAATGGCAAAGGCCATTCTGAAGATCCCGCAGCGCAATCTTGTCACAGGGGTAGGGCGCTGGTTAACTCACAAAATCATCACTGCTTGGGAGGAACAAGCGTGGCCCAGACGGCGCAGTCAGATCCACTCTTTACATGGCCGGTGGCGGACACATCGCGGGTGCCCTACCGTGTCTATACAGACCCGGCGCTTTACGCTTTGGAGCAGGAGCGGCTGTTTCAGGGGCCGACATGGAATTTTCTCGGCCTTGATGTCGAAATCCCCAATCCGGGTGATTACAAGACGACTTTTGTGGGTGACGCGCCAGTCATCATGCTGCGCACGCTGGATGGCCGGATCAATGCGGTGATGAACCGTTGCGAGCATAAAGGCTCATTGCTCTGCTACAAGCCGCGTGGTCATGTGAAAGAACTTACCTGCGTCTATCATAACTGGACCTATGATCTTGACGGCAAGCTGACAGGTGTTGCCTTCCGCAAGGGTGTCGGGGGCAAGGGGGGTGTCGATGAGAGCTTCGACATGGGCAAGCACAATTTGGTGCGGCTGCGTGTTGAGACCTATCGCGGTCTTGTCTTTGGTACATTCAGCCATGAGACACCGGACTTCCGGTCCTATCTTGGTGATGAGCTGATTGCCTCGATTGATCGTGTTTTCATCAAGCCGCTCAAGGTTCTTGGCTATCATAGCCAGATGCTGCCCAATAATTGGAAGCTTTATGCCGAGAACAACAAGGATTCCTATCACGCGAGCCTGTTGCATGTGTTTCACAACACATTCGGTGTGGTGCGTCCCAATATGGGCGGGGGTATCAAGCTGAGTGAAAGCGGCTGGCATCATTTGAGCTATACCGAACGCACTGCGCCCAATGATGATCCAACGGGCCGGGAAAAAGTGCGCTCGCTCAAGGAGCAGTATAGTCTCAATGATCCTTCTGTGATGGAGCATCGTCTGGAGCTGGGCGACCTCGTTACCAATTCCATCCAGACCATCTTCCCCAATCTCGTTGTGCAGCAAATCCTCAACGCGCTGGCGGTACGACAGCTCTTGCCCAAGGGCGTTGATCGCAGCGAACTGGTATGGACGGTGCTCGGCTTTGCGGATGACACGCCGGATATGATCGAGCTGCGTCTGAAGGCAAACAATCTCGTTGGCCCTGCGGGCTTCATTTCAATGGAGGATGGCTGTGTCGGCGGTTTTGTGCAGACCGCGGCCAAGGCTGATCCCGATGCCATGACAGTCATGCCGATGGGTGGGCGTGGTATTGAGCCAAGCGCAGGGTCGCGCGTGACGGAATCAGCAGTGCGCGGCTTCTGGAAGGGCTGGCGCGATTGCATGAAGATCTGAGGCGGGGGCGCAAGATGACAGATAAGCTTTCTGATGCGCTCAGCCTGCGTGTGAGCGTTGAGGCCTTTCTGGCCGAATATATGCTGGCGATCGACGAGGATCGGCTGGAGGAGTGGCACAGCTTCTTCGAAGAAGATGGCAGTTATCGCATCACGACGCGGGAGAATATGGAGCTGGGCCTGCCTTTGAACCTCATGTCGTGCAAAGGCCATGGCATGTTCAAGGATCGTATCGTTGCCATGCGGACGGCCAATATTTTTGAACCGCATGTCTATTGCCATGTGCCGGGGGCGTTGCGCATCGACAAGCTGGAGGGGGATGTGGTGACGTCAACGTCAACCTTTACCGTCCTGCGCACCACCAATGGTGGCCATATGGATGTTTTTGTCTGCGGTCGCACGCAAGACAAGATCCGGTTGGCAGCTGATGGTCTGAAGCTTGTCGAGCGCACGGTCATTCTCGACTCGCGTCAGATTGATACGCTGCTTGTGATTCCGCTCTAGTGCCAAAGAGAAAAGATATGTCCAAACTTGCACTCACCATGGCCTGCGGGCCTTATGATCGCATGGAAGCTCTGGCGCAGGGTGTGGTGCAGCCGGAAGGAATTGATCTGCGCTATCTCGGTATTCAATCACCGCCTGAGATTTTTGCGCGTATGATCAAGACCAACTCCTTTGATGTCGCGGAAATGTCTCTGGCGCATTATTGCATCATGCGCGCGCGCGGTGATTTTCCTTTTGTTGCACTGCCTGTTTTCCCATCGCGGGTCTTTCGTCACGGTTTCATCTTTGTGGCGAAGTCGTCGAATATTCGCGAGCCGAAGGATCTCGAAGGCAAGCGCGTCGGGGTGCAGGAATATCGCCAGACTGCGGGTGTCTGGGTGCGTGGTATTCTGCAGCATGATTACGGCGTCAATCTTGACACGATTCAATGGGTGGAAGGCGGCGTGAATGAGCCGCGCGCGCCTGATCATGACATGGATCTGCGCCCCGTTCGGCCATTGAAGCTCGAACTCATCCCCTCAGATCGCACGCTGAATGACATGCTGGAGGCGGGTGAGATTGATGCCTATTTCGGTGCGCGGCGCCCGCAAGCTCTCGACAAGGGCAAAAATGTTGCCCGCCTCTTCCCAGACTATCGCGCGCGGGAGAAGGATTTCTACAAGCGTACAGGCTTCCATCCAATCATGCACACGCTGGTGATCCGCGAAGATCTCTACAAGCAGCATCCCTGGGTGCCCGAGTCGCTGTTCAAAGCCTGTCAGGAATCGAAATCCTGGGCCTTGAAGCAGGTGCGATTCTCAGGCGCGCAACGGCTGATGTTGCCATGGCTTTATGATGAGCTTGCCGAAATGGATGAGTTGATGGGGCCTGATCCTTGGCCCTATGGGGTCGAAGCCAATCGCAAGATCCTGACTGCCTTTGTGCAATATCTCGTCGATCAGCATTTCATTGAACGTCCCTTGCCGGTTGATGAGCTGTTCACCCCCATCATCGCCTGGAGTGAGTGAGATTGCAGCTTCATGCGGGCATTGCTAATTTGCCCGCATGGATGACGCAAAGCCACCTTTCTTCAATGATCTTGATGCGAGCCTCTCCCATGCATGGCGCTTGCTGACGCGCGGCGTGCAGGATCGTCGTTCGGGCTTCCACACACCCGCCATCACAACCATCGGGCTTGATGGCGCGCCTTCCGCGCGCACAGTCGTGTTGCGACATGTGAATGAGACTGCCCGCAGCATTCGCTTTCATACTGATATGCGCGCGCCCAAGATTGAAGAATTGAAAAGAGACCCGCGTATAGCTGCGCTTTTTTATGATTTCAAAAGCAAGCTGCAATTGCGGGTGAATGGTCTTGCGACCATTCATGAGCCCGCTACCCCCCTGGCGCTGCAATGTTGGGAAGGTTCGCAAGAAAAAAGTCGGGTCTGCTACACGCAGCTGTCTCCACCGCGTATGCCGCTGCACGATCCTCATGAGGGGGAGATTCGTGGTTCAACGGGGCTTGAACATTTCAGTGTCGTGACGATTGAGGTGCAAAAGCTTGAATGGCTTTATCTGCATCATGAAGGGCACCGCCGTGCCTTTTTTGAATGGCGCGACGGGCAATGTCACAAGCAATGGCTGGCACCCTGATCAGCGCCAGGTCGAGCCTTTGACCACCTCTGCCGGGTCCACATCATGCTCGCCCGGAACACGAATACGCAGGAAGCGCATTTCAGGTGCAGCGATCGGCTTTGTCGCATCAAGTCCCATTTTCGCGCCAACACCATCATCCGTTGATGGGTCAAGCTTGGAGCCAAGGGCATGTCCTGTCACCACGAGGTCGCGATCAGCCTGAAAACGCGTGGCAACCGCCCATTCGACCTCTGATGGTTGATGGACATCGACATCTTCATCCACGACGATGACTTGCTTGATGTCATAATGCGCAGCGAATGCGGCGAAGATGACATTTTTGGCCTCACCCTCATGGCGTTTCTTCATCTGCACATAAAGATGATAGCGGCACACACCGCCGCGTGAGAGATGCACATCAGTCACATTGGGGAAACTGCGCTGCAAAGCATCGCGCAGAGTCGCTTCGCGTGGGATGCCGCCGAGCAGCAGATGCTCAAGCCCGCCACCAACAATCGTATGGAACAGCGCGTCCTTGCGGTGGGTGATGCAATCAATCGCAATCACATGGCGATTGGCGCGTTCTCCGTAATATTGCGGGAATTCACCAAAAGGCCCTTCAGCTGCGCGTTCCTTCGCCAGCAAGCGGCCTTCAATGACGATTTCTGCGTCCGCAGGCACGCGCAGATCATTGGTGATGCATTTGACGACACGCAAAGGCTCGCCATGCAGCGCGCCGGCAATTTCAAGCTCATCCTGATCAGAGGGGCTGATGGCCTGTGAGGCGAGCAATGTAAGCGGATCAATGCCAATGACGATGGCGATGGGCAGATCCTTGCCCGCCTCTTCCGCGGCTTGCTGATAGGCCAGGGTTTGGCGCGGCAACAGCAAGGCTCCCAGCCGATCCGGCCCGGAGACTTGCAAACGATGGATGGCGACATTTTGCACGCCGCTTTTGGGATTGCGGCTGATGAGCAGGCCCGCAGTGATATAGGGGCCGCTGTCATGCTCATTATGGGTGGGAATTGGCAGATGTTTTGTCAGATCGGGTTGACGATGCGTCACCTCCTGCGCGGGCGCCTCGGTCACCTCGCGCCATGGGAGGGGAGCGCGAACCGCTTGCTGGAAACGGTCCAGAACGGCCTCAGGAGCCACGCCCATGGCCTCCGCAACCCAAGCGCGGTCAGAGGTCAGCCCGGAGATGACGGGCATCTGGTGGCCTCCTGGGCGCGGGAAAAAGCTGGCCTGTTGACCATCGAATTTTTTTGCGATGGCAGCGAGCTCATGTGTGAGTGAGATATTGTCGCGGATGCGGGCAAGGCGGCCGGTTTCAGCGAGGCGATCGAGCCAGTCGCGCAGGCTCGTGATGGGGGCGTTTCTCTTTGTCATGGCCGCGATCCTATGGCGTGGGGGCAGGCTTGCCAATGGCCGCATCGTGACCTGACAAGTCGATGTAAAAAAACTATTGTTTACTCAGGGGCCGGCCTTGAAGCCGCCCGCAGAGATGGGGAGACGAGAATGCTGAAATTTCTGTCCGCGCTGGCAGTCGCTGCCGTGGCGACCTGTGCCCAAGTCAATGCGCAGACCTATCCCGACCGTCCCATCAAGCTGATGATGCCCTTTGGGGCCGGCAGCGCCAGCGACACCATTGCGCGTATTGTGGCCGACAAGCTTGGTGAGCGCCTTGGTCAGCGCGTGCTGGTTGAAAACCGCGCCGGTGCAGGCGGCAATACGGGAACTGCCATCATCGCCAAGGCAGATCCCGATGGTTATTCTCTCGTCTTTGCAGCGCCCGGCCCCTTCGTCATCAATCGGGTGATGGATAAGCTGCCCTATGACCCTGAGACAGATTTTGAGTTCATCTCGCCGGTCGGCACGTTGGTCAATGTGCTGGTTGTGAACCCGACCAAAGTGCCAGTGAAGAATGTGCAGGAATTCATCGCCTTTGTGAAAGCGCGGCCTGACCGGATCTCGTACTCATCCGTTGGCATCGGCTCTTCGCAGCATCTGGCCGGGGCTTATTTCGACATCGCAGCTGGCACGCGCATGACGCATGTGCCCTACAGCTCCGGTAACCAGATTGCGGTGGATCTGATTTCGGGCGACGTGCCTGTCAGCTTCCAGCTCATCCCCAATGTCGCGGCTCAGCTGCAAGCCAAGCAAGTATTGCCGCTTGCAGTCACCACGAAGACGCGCAGCCGCTCGCTGCCCAATGTACCCACCATGGCAGAAGAGGGCGTGCAAAATTACGAGTCCTATGCATGGTTCGGTCTGGCCGCACCCAAGGGCACGCCCAAGGCGATTGTTGATCGCCTGAACCGTGAAACACGGGCAGTGATTGCCGATCCTGACATTCAGAAGAGGCTCACCGAAATCGGTGTGGAGCCCTGGAGCACCTCAACGGATGAGTTCAAGAAATTCGTCTCGGCTGAGATTGTAAAATGGACAGGCATCATCAAGGCGGCTGGCATCAAGTCATCCAACTGATTTTCGCTATCGCCAAACGGAAGATGGTGCACTAGCCTTGCACCGTCTTCCTTCTCTGGCATGTTTCACTCGGAGATCTGTATGTTCACGCTGTTCCATTCACCCGGCACCTGCTCGCTGGGCATTCATCTGCTGCTTGAAGAAATCGGCAAGCCCTATGAGCTGGTTCTTGTTGATCTGACCAAGGGCATGCAGCACAAGCCCGAATATCTGGCCGTGAATCCGAAGGCCAAAGTGCCCGCGCTGAAGCGCGAAGATGGCAGCCTGCTGACGGAATGGCCTGCAATCGCGACCTGGCTTGCCCTAACCAACCCTGACAAGAAGCTGCTCCCCAGCGATCCGGAGGGGATGGCCCGCACGCTGGAGGCTGTCGATTATATTGTGGCGAGCCTGCATATGCAGGGTTTCACGCGCATGTGGATGCCACAGCATTTTGCGCCCAATGAAGCGGACTTCCCGGTCATTCGCGAGAAGGGGCGCGCTGTTTATGACAAGGGCCTTGCGCGCTTCAATGAGGAGATTGCAGGCAAGGACTATCTTGGCGGCGCACAGCCTTCAATCGCTGACTATGCGCTGTTCTATCTCGAATATTGGAAGGTTAATCGCCTCAAGGAAGAATTGCCGCCCAACCTCGCAGCCCATTATCAGCGTATGCGCGCGCGTCCAGCTGTTGAGAAGGCAATCAAGATGGAAGGTCTCGCCTGATCTTTTGCACGTGACGAAATCAAAAAGCCCGCCGCATGATGCGGCGGGCTTCGTTTTGCGGGTGAGCGATCTTTACTGAGCCTTCTTTGACTGCATGAGACCAGCTGCTTCGATGGCCTCCTTATAGACGGGGCGCTCAGCTGCCATGATCTTGGCCATCTCTTCCGAGGTGGAGCCGATGGGGCGGATGCCCAGAGCCTCAAGACGCGAGGCGATCTTGGGGTCCTTGCTTGCGGCGATGGTTTCTTCCATCAGCTTCTTGACGATCTCAGGCGGTGTGCCCTTGGCAACGAGGAAGCCATTCCAGGAAGAAGTTGAAAAGCCAGGATAGGCCGAGGCGACTGGCGGCGTGTTGGGCAGCTGCTTCATGCGATCCTGCGTGGAAACGGCGAGGATCTTGATGCGGCCACCATCAGCATGTTGCAGCAATTCTGATGCATTGCCGAAGTAGAAGTCCACATCGTGATTGAGCAGCGCATTCATCGCCGGTCCGCCGCCTTGATAGGGCACATAGACGATGTTGAAGCCGGCGCGCTTGGCGAGCAGGCCAGCGGAGAGATGGCCGATTGAACCCTGACCCGGAGAGGCAACATTGAGCCCATCTTTCTGCTTCTTCGCATAGTCGAGGAACTCAGCGAAGTTGTTGACGGGGAGTGTTGCGCGCACGCCCAGCACGAAGGGGCCAGTGCCCAGAATGCTGACGGGCGTGAATTCGGTTTCAGGATCGTAATTGACCTTCTGCATCATCGGCAGAATGACGGTCTGACCAGCTGATGCGAAGAACAGCGTGTAGCCATCTGCCGGACCTTTGGCGACCTGCGCTGCTGCAACCACGCCGCCGCCTGTCGGACGGTTTTCGACAACGAATTGCTGACCGAGCTTGGTGGACAAATACTCAGCCGCCAGACGCGCCATGGTGTCGGTATTGCCGCCCGCAGGGAAGGGCACCACGATGGTCACGGGACGTGCAGGCCATGCCTGTGCAAGCGCCGATGAAGATGCGGTCACGCCAGCCAGCGTAGCGATGCCCGCCACAGCCAGCACATTCAAAGATCGCCGCGTGAAAGCGCGAAGAGACAAGTTCATGCGATAACTCCCTCCAGGACCAATAATGGGTCTGATCTTCTTATGCAGGCTCCGTGCCGCTCAGGCAGGGAGCCCATCATGGTTCAGTCTGTCAGCTGTCTTTGGGCTGTGGGCCGTCGAAACCTTCGACGAGCAAGAATTCACCCTCGCTCACGCCTATGCGATGGGCACGCGCTGCCTGATATTCAGGCGAATCGTAATAGGCCTTGGCCTGTTCATAGCTGTCGAATTCCAGCACGACATTGCGAGGGCGTGCTGTGCCTTCGAGTGCCTCATGCTTGCCACCGCGCACAAGCACACGCGCGCCATATTTCTTGATGGCGGCTGTCGAACCTGCTGCGTAAAGCGCATAGGTGTCAGGATCATTCACGGTCACGCGCGCGATAATATAGCCCTTGGGCATGTTGCCTCCTGCATTGGCCGTGAGTTCGGCCCTTTGCGCTGAGGCCTTACTTCGGCATCGGATGCAAATCGCAGGAGCGACCCGCTTTGAGGACCGAACCGAAGGTGTCATGACCAACCAGCGCGGGCAGAGTTTTGGCGATTTCCAGAAGCTTTGGCAAGTTCACACCGGTCTCAACGCCCATTTGCTCGAACATGTGAACGGTATCTTCCGTGCAAATATTGCCGGTGGCGCCGGGCGCAAAGGGGCAGCCCCCAATACCGCCAAGCGATGCATCAAATCGTCGTGCGCCGGCGTGATAGGCCGCATAGACATTGGCGAGCCCCATGCCGCGCGTGTCGTGGAAATGCAAGGTCAGCGCGAGGTCGGGGAAGCGGTTGCGTGTTTGGCTGACAAGCGCCTCAACCTGAGCGGGGTTGGCCATGCCGGTCGTGTCGGCCAGCGTGATCTGGCTCACACCCATCTCGGTGCAGCTTTGTATAAAGCCAAGTACACGTGCTGCCGGCATGATGCCTTCGAAGGGGCAGCCAAAGCTGGTGGCGATGCTGACATTGGCGGGCAGGCCCGCCGCCTTGCATGTGCTGATGATGGTGCTGAGTGCTGTCAGTGACTCTTCGCAGCTCATTCGCACATTGGCCTTGTTATGGCTCTCGCTTGCGGAGAAAACGAGATTGACCTCCTGCACACCGCTGGCAATCGCGGCCTCTGCGCCGCGCAGATTGGGGACAAGCGCTGAATAGATGACGCCGGGCGCGCGTTTGATGCCGGCCATGACCTCTGTGGCATCGCGCATATTGGGGACGGCCTTGGGTGAGACGAAAGCGGTTGCTTCAATCTTGGCAAGACCTGTCTGAGACAGGGCATCAATCAGCTTGATCTTGTCGGCAGTCTCTACGAAACGCGCTTCGTTTTGCAGGCCATCACGCGCGACAACTTCGAAAATCTCGACTCTGTTCATGCTCATCCAACGGCCTTTTTGCTGCGCAGGGCTTCGATCTCCTGCGGCTGATAGCCTGCGCTGGCGAGAATGTCCTGTGTATGTTCACCCAGTGATGGGCCGAGCCATTTGCGTGTGCCGGGTGTTGCGGTGAGGCGTGGGAAAATGCCGGGCATTTTCACCTTGGTGCCATCTGGCAAGGTTTCCGTCACAATCATCTCGCGCGCCTGAAAATGTTCATCTTCCACAATGTCGGCTGCGGAATAGATCGGGCTGACGGGCACTTCTGCGCCATCGAGAATGCCGAGGATATGTTTGAGCGGATGCTGTGTCGTATAAGCGGAGATCGCATCGTCAATGCGCGCAGTTTGTTTGACACGGCCTTCATTATTGGCAAGGGCGGGATCATTGGCCATGTCTTCACGCCCGATGGCGGTCATCAGACGCTTGAAGATGGAATCACTATTACCGGCGACCACAACAAATTTCCCATCCTGTGTGCGATAGGTATTGGACGGGCAGATGCCCGGCAGGGCGCCGCCTGTGCGTTCGCGCACGAAGCCGAAGAGGTCATATTCCGGGATCAGCGACTCCATCATGTTGAAGACGCTTTCGCAAAGCGAGACATCAACAACCTGGCCCTTGCCACCATTGGTCTTTACATTGAGCACGCTCATCAGCGCGCCAAAGACGGCATGAAGGGAGGCAATGGAGTCACCAATACTCACACCCATGCGCGAGGGCGGTGAGTTGGGTTCGCCCGTTGTGTAGCGCAAGCCGCCCATGGCTTCGCCAATCGCGCCGAAGCCCGGACGATGGGCAGATGGGCCTGTCTGTCCATAGCCTGAAATGCGCACCATGGTGAGATTGGGATTGATAGCGGAGAGTTGCTCCCAACCAATGCCCCAGCGTTCCAAAGTTCCGGGTCGGAAATTCTCGATCACCACATCCGCATCCTTGACGAGACGGCGGACGACGTCCTGTCCTTCGCTCTGGCGCAGATCAATGGCAATCGAACGCTTGTTGCGCGACTGCAGATACCACCAGATCGATGTGTCCTTGTGCATCTTGCGCCATGTGCGCAAAGGGTCGCCTCCTTGCGGTGGCTCAACCTTGATCACGTCAGCCCCAAACTCCGCCAGAAGACGTGAGGCGAAGGGGGCTGCAATCAGCGTTCCCAATTCGATCACGCGCAGGTTGGACAGAGGTCCGCTCACGGTCAGGCTCCCAATGGTTCATGGCCGGAATCACCCGGCGTTCCTGCACAAGCTATAGGAGACAGCGGGGCTAAAAATTCTAAATTTGTCCCTTCTGGATGGGCTATTTTAGGATATAATCCGCGTGAAAAGAACTTATTTGGAATGTTTATCCAATGACGGAATTGGACGCCATCGACCGCAAAATTCTGTCCCTGCTCCAGCAGGACAGCCGCCTCACCATGCAGGAAATTTCCGAGAAGGTGGGTCTCTCGCCCTCGCCCTGTCACAGGCGAATCAAGATGCTGGAAGAGCGGGGCATCATCACGCGCTATGGCGTCACGATTGATCAACGCGCGGTCGGTTTGCCCGTAAGCGTCTTTGTGTCGATCAAGCTCGCACGGCAGCGGGAAGAAGATCTGGAGCGGTTTGCCAAAGCAGTCGCGGCCTGGAGCGAGGTGATGGAATGTTATCTGATGACCGGCCATCGCGACTATTTGTTGCGCGTGGTTGTCTCTGACTTGTCTGCTTATGAGCGTTTCATCAAGCAAAAACTGACGCGGCTCGAAGGCATCTCATCCATCGAGTCGAGCTTTGCTCTCGATCAGGTCAAATATGCGACGGCTCTACCGCTTTGAGAGCCAGTCGATGATATAGCCAGACTCATGCAGATCCGCATATTTCTGGCCCATATCGAAAAGATTGGCCTCATGGGGCGCGCTGGCGCGATCACCCACGCAATCCGTCGCAACAATGGTGCGGAAATTATAGCTCATCGAGTCCACCACGCTTGCACGCACGCAGCCTGATGTCGTGCAGCCTGTGACGATGACGGTGTCAACGCTGCGGAAGGCGAGCCAATTGACAAGATCGGTGCAGAAAAAGGCGGAGGGTGCGAGTTTGCGCAGCACATATTCGCCGGTCTGTGGTTTCAGCTTTTCAACCACATGGCTTGAGGGATGTTCATCCGTCAGGATGCCGAGATTGGGCGCCTTGAGATTGAAGACGCCGTGATCAGAACCGTCTTTCTCGTAAAACTGTCGCGTGTAGCAAACGGGGATTTTATGCTTGCGCGCCGCGTCCAGCAGAACTTTCGTATTGTCGATGGCGGCGGGAATATTCCCGCCACCAAAATATTTCGGATCGGCAAAGCCATTGATGAAATCCACGATCAGCAGGGCCGGCCGCTGGCCGAAACCTGAACTCGCGCCGAAGCCTTGCTTTTTGTAGATTTCAAGATCGCTCATGACCGGTCCTTACTTGTCCCACAGATGCGAGAATTGCGTGGCGACCACATCTTCATAGGCTACAGGAGCCTTGATGAGACCCATGTGCTGCTGGAATTCGAGCATGCCTGCAACAAATTCCCGGCTGATATGCGCACTGTAGAAGGGCAGATCGCGCTCGACGACCTGGGCAATGAGTGCTGCTTCTGACTCAGGGAAGCGCTTCTTGCCGACTTCGGTAGCGAGCTTGATGTCAGCCTTGATGGCCTTTTGCGTTGCCACAAGTGCGCGCACGGCAGCGGCAGCCACTTCAGGATCGCGGTTGATCACAGCGTCAGAGGTGATGAGTGCGGGCATTGTATAATTGATTGCCTTGGGTGGACCATCGCCACGGCGCGCATCAATGATGATGTCGCCATAGCCGCTGGTGACGGCCACTTCGGCGCCCATGCCATTGGCCCAGAAGCCGTCAATCATGCCAGCACCCAGAGCCTTGGCGGCAGCAACACCGAAATTCTTGTTTTCGCCAAGGAAGGCGCCGGGCACAGGGCCGATCTTCACATCCTTCTCAGGATCAATGCCGCTCTCGGTGAGGAGGCGCTTCAGGCCAAGCTCGACAAGGGGAGCCGCGCCAATGCTGAGGCCCTTGATGGCATTGATGTCGCCCTTCTTCGCCTTCAGGTCTTTGCGAAGAACGAGGAACCAATACATGTTCTGCGCCAGTGAACCCAGCAGCTTGCCGCCCTTCCATTCCGGGAAGGCGAAGGGCACCGAATGCGCAGAGCCGCCAACGAAATCGAGGCCGCCATCACGCAGCACTTCAAGCGTCTTGTTGACGGGGAAGATCAGCTCAAGCTCGACATCAAGGCCTTCTTTCTTGAAGAGGCCAAGATCAATCGCCGCGACTGCGGTGAAATAGGAATTCGAGATCAGGTCAGGAACTGCGAGTTTCAATGCCATGAATGGCCCCTCCGGTTATTGGTTTACTCGTTTCAGGTGATCGAGTTCGAACGCCGTATGCCCTCAATCATCGCCACACGCAACAGGTAGCTGTGCAGCTTGTCGGGGTCGGCCAGAATACCGCGAAGCTCTTCATAGAACTGCGCGCGGGCAGCCGGGTCCTTTTGTTCGATGTTTTTCTTGTTCTCGATAGTCTGGCGCTGGAGATATTCCTGCGCAACCGTGCGACGCTGGCGATCATAGAGATCCAGCAGATCGTGGCTCGCGCCCTCATGCCAGATCCTCGCCAGCTTCTCCGTCAGATTGAAGCTGTCATGCAGGCCGAAATTCATGCCCATGCCGCCTAGCGGATTGTTGATATGGGCTGCATCACCAGCCAGCAGGCAGCGCCCATCGCGGTAGCAAGAGGCCACGCGTTGATGCACTTCATAGAGATTGCGGTGGTAAATCTCATAGGTGCCATCCTTGGCATGGAAGCCTTGAATGCGGCGCTGAATGGAGGCCTCGTCGAACAGCTCTTCCTGCGTCGCGCCGTCTTCTGCGGGGAAGAGAATGCGCCAAAGGCCCTTGCCATCATAGCCCGGCACCTTGAACAGGGCGCACCATTCCTCGGGGTCAGCGATGTAATTCGTCAATGCGAAACCATGCTGGCCGAAGTCATAGCGCGTGCTCAAGACAAGGAAGCGCTCTTCCCATGTGAAGCCCTCGAACTTCACATTCATGCTCTTGCGCACCTGACTGCGTCCGCCGTCGCAGCCAATCAGCCAGGTGCCGCGGAAGGTCTTTTCACCTTCTGGTGTATCAGCAACAACAGTCACGCCATCCGCATCCTGAGAGACGCGTGCAACGCGGTGGTTGTTGAGGATCTCGTAGTTCGAATAGGCTTTCAACTGTTCGCGCAGAATATGCGAGAGCTTGTGCTGCTCGAGCATGATGCGATAGGGGTGACGCGTATCATTCTTGAGCACGCTCAGCGGAAAGTCCGCGATCACGCCCAGTTTGCGATCCCTGTAGTGGTAATTGGGGACGAGATAGCCCTGTTCGAGCATTTTCTGTGTGACGCCGCTCTCCTCGAACATTTCGAGGGTCGGCGGATGGATCGTGCCTGCACGCGGGTCTTCGAAAATCTCGGCACCCGCTTCAAGCAAGGTGAAGGGAATGCCGTAGCGTGCGAGATTGAGCGCAGTTGTGTAGCCAACCGGGCCTGCGCCAGAAATCAGAATGCGCTTATCTGTCATCATTCGTTTGATTCACCTGTTGAAGAAGCGCTGTCAGAAGCGCTCCAGCAGCCAGCCTTTGCCGAAGATCTTGTCATTGACGCCCTGCGCACGCAGCGCGTGCCAGATGGTTGCGACATTGATCGGGATGATGGGCTTGCCGAGTTGCTTTTCCAAAGTGGGGAAGATGTCGAGTGCGGACAGATTGGTGCCGGCCTGCACGATGCAGTCCACATTGGAGCCATCAAGCTCCTTGATCACCGTGTCGATGACCTCTCGCGGGGGCGTATGTGCGATTGAAGTCGCGCTATCGCATTTCAGGCCAATCACCTTCGTGACATTGTAGCCCGACTCTTCCAGAAAGCGATGGACCTGTTCGTCCCCCACCGACTGATAAGGGGTGAGCGCAGCAACCGTCTTGGCTCCAAAACAGTCGATTGCAGACTTGAGCGCAGCAGCGCCGCTGGTGAGGCCCATCTGAGGGCCGATCATGTCACGCAGGCGCGCTTCAAATTCCACATTGCCTTCCAAACCGCCCCAGAATGTCTCCGCGGACATGCCCATCATGATGTAGCTTGGCTCGCAGGTCATGATGTCGCGCATGGCATAGGGGATCGTTTCGCGGATGGCCTCCACGAAAGCGAGGAACATATTGTCGCTCGACAAATCCGGCTGACTGACGAAAAAACGGGCAAAATGCCACGATACGCCGGGGGGGATGATTTGTTGGCAGTCATATTCGACGCCAATATTGGTGGAGGGAATCACCACTCCGATGCGGGCGCGCTTTCCAATCCACGGTTCTTGCGGCTTCATATGCCAATCCTTCCTAGGGGCCACTTTGTTTGTGGCCGGGAAGATTGCATGAATCCTGCCAAAGTAAAATTCTAATGTCTCTGCCCTTCGGCAGGTAAGGGGCGAGCCCGAAGGCCCGCCCGCTCAACTCTCAGTGACCGCCGTCAAAAGCCTTGCTGGTCTCAGCCGCCTGTTCCTCGGCATCGGAGGCAGAGGTGCCGTTGAAATAGGCGTTCAGGATGACTGCTGCGATAGCGGCCAGCAGAATGCCCGAATGAAGCAGGGGCGCCAGAGCATCAGGCATCTTGTGGAAGAATTTCGGCGCGACCAGCGGGATCATGCCAAAGCCGACAGAGATGGCCACGATGAACAGGTTGTTACGGTTGTTGGTGAAGTCCACGGCCGCCAGAATGCGGATCCCGGTTGCAGCGACCATGCCGAACATCACGATCCCCGCGCCGCCCAGCACAAAGGTCGGGACGGATTCCACCAGCTGTGCCAGTTTCGGCGTGAGGCCAAGCAACAGGAGAATGACGCCACCCGCAACGCAGACCCAGCGCGAGCGCACACCTGTCACACCCACAAGGCCGACATTCTGCGAGAAGGACGTGTAGGGGAAGGTGTTGAAGACGCCGCCAATGATGGTGCCCAGACCATCAGCACGCAGGCCACGTGTCAGCGAATCATGATCAACCTTGCGATCCGTCATGGTACCCAGAGCGAGGAACATGCCGGTTGATTCAATCATGACAACGATCATCACCAGACACATGGTCAGGATCGAGACAGGATCGAAAATGGGCATGCCAAACTGGAAGGGCAGCACCAGTCCAAACCAGGGTGCCGTTGCCACTTTCGCAAAGCTCATCTTGCCAATGATGATGGCAACCACAGCGCCCGCCACAATGCCGAGCAGCACCGCGATATTTTGGACAAAGCCCCGCGTGAATTTCGTGATCGCAAGGATCACGATCAGCACAAAGGCTGCAACGCCCAGATGAATGGGATCGCCATAGCTCGGCATGCTGTCGGAGGGTGCGCCAGCGGCCCAGTTGATGCCGATGCGCATCAAAGTAATACCGATGACGAGAATGATTGTGCCGGTGACCACGGGCGGGAAGAAGCGCAACATCCGGCTCACAAAGGGTGAGATGATGAAGCCAAAGGCACCAGCTGCGATCACTGAACCATAGATGAGATTGAGTGTTTGCGCTGGCGGTGCATTGGCTGCTTTGCCTGCTGCAATCATGGCCAGCATGGGCGCCACGGAGGCGAAGGTCACGCCCATCATCACGGGCATGCGAATGCCCACACCGGGAATGCCGAAGGCCTGAATCAAGGTCACAAGGCCGCAGGCAAACAGGTCGGCATTGATGAGAAATGCGACTTGTTCAGGTGTAAGACCCAGAGCGCGACCAATGATGAGCGGAACCGCGACCGCACCCGCATACATCACCAGCACATGCTGAATTCCAAGCGCCGTCAGTTTGCCAGCTGGCAGAACTTCATCAACGGGATGAACTTTCTCTGTCATGGGAGTGCCCCTTTGTTCGCGTTCGCGCCATTTTTGGCGATTGAAGTTGGGGAGGGGCAAGGTCGGACCAAGGGCCCTATTGCGCGTTCCCACCCTGACATTCCCGCTCAAGCGGGCTTATGACCTGATTGCTCAGGCTTTTTTTGTGTTTCGCAAATCCTTGGTTCTTGGCTGGCAGTTCAAGCTGCAAGTCGATCCTTCAGGCGAAGCAGGGCGATGCGCTCGATCTGGCGCAAAGCTTCTGCAAATTCTTGTTCCTTTGAATTGTTGATGCGCGATTCAAAGGATTGGATGATGTCATCCTTCGTCTTGCCTTTCACGGCAAAGATGAAGGGGAAGCCGAAGCGGCTGCGATAGCTGTTGTTGAGCGTTGTAAACTTCTCAAGCTCGGCAGGTGTCAGTCGATCAAGTCCGACTGAACCTTGCTCATTGGCGCTATCGGCTGTCAGTTGCTTGGCCAAAGCAAGGCGGCCGGCAAGATCTGGATGCGCGACGATGAGAGCGAGTTTTTCTGCATCGCTCATCTGGCGCATCACTTCGACCATGCGCTGATGCAAACCATCAGCACTGTCCTGTGCGCTGGTCAGGCCCATTGCATGTGAGCGCTCTGCGACTTGCGGTGTGTGTTCGAAAATGTCGCCAAATGCTTCGACGAAAAGGCCGCGACCCATGCGCGAGGGCTGGTACCCGCCCTTGGGGGGATGTGTCTTGATCCAGTGGCGCGCAATATCGAGACGGCGTGCGACCCAGACCTGCTCGTGCTGCTGCACATAGTCGAGGAAGCGCTCCAGCGCAGCCGCGCGACCGGGACGGCCAACCAGACGGCAATGCAGGCCAATGGAGAGCATCTTTGGTGCGCTCGCGCCTTCGCGATAGAGCACATCAAAGGAGTCTTTCAGATAAGAAAAGAACTGATCACCGGCATTGAAACCCTGCGGGGTTGCAAAGCGCATGTCATTGGCGTCGAGCGTATAGGGCACCATCAGGAATTGATGGCTGCCGCTCTCAGCCCAATAAGGCAGCTCATCGGCATAGACATCGGCGCTATAGACGAAGCCGCCTTCTTCCATCGTGAGCGGGATCGTATTGACCGAGGTGCGACCCTGATAAAAGCCCAGCGGACGCGTGCCTGCTACCTGCGTGTGAATACGGATCGCTTCCTCGATGTGCTCGCGCTCGGCATCGGCGGTGAAATCTTTGTAGTCGATCCATTTGAGCCCATGGCTGGCGATTTCCCAACCTGCCTCGTTCATGGCTGCAACCGCGCCGGGGTTGCGCGCCATGGCGCTTGCAACGCCGAAAACCGTCACCGCCATGTTGCGGCGGGTGAACATGTCATGCAGCCGCCAGAAGCCAACACGGGAGCCATATTCGTAAATGGATTCCATGTTCATGTGCCGCTGGCCGGGCCAGGGTTGCGCCCCCACGATCTCGGACAGGAAGGCTTCAGAAGCTGCGTCCCCGTGCAGAATATTGTTCTCGCCGCCTTCTTCGTAATTGATCACGAATTGGACTGCGATCCGCGCCCCATTTGGCCATTTGGCATGGGGCGGCTTGCCTGCATAGCCGACCATATCGCGTGGATAGCTGCTCATTCTCATGACCCCCGATAGGTGGAGTAGGACCAGGGGCTCGCGAGCAGGGGCACATGGTAATGGCCATCCGGCTCATGCATCCCGAACCGCAAGGGAACGATGTCCAGAAAGGCGGGTTCGGGCAGAGCAATCTGATTGCTGCGGAAATACTGGCCGATATGGAAGCGCAATTCATAGGTGCCGGGCTGATAATCAGCGCCGATCAGCAAAGGCGCATCGGTGCGGCCATCGGAATTGGTGGTGACCGTCTTGACCAGTTGAAAATCGCCCTGCGCGTTGATGCGTCCGAGTTCAACCGTGACACCAGAGGCCGGGCGGCCGGCATAGGTATCAAGCACATGGGTGGAAAGACGGCCCATAACCCCTCCCGGACAGCGCTCTTCGCTGCTTAAGCAATGCATGATTGATAGACAAAAACCCGAAGCCCCGCATGAGCGCGGCGGCTTTATTGATATTCAAAAAATCTTTGATTGTCTGGCCTGCGGATTTGGTGGGTAAATAGGCCTATGAGGCATGATCCTGCCGCTGGCCAGCGGTTCGGCAGCGGATCTGACTTTTCCAATTCCGCCAAGAGGCTGGACGCGCTGGAAGGGGGCGAAGATGGACGCCATTGCAATCGAATGGGGCAACCTCTTATTGCGGTGGCTTCACATCATTGCTGGGATCGCCTGGATAGGCTCTTCCTTCTATTTCATGCATTTGGACGCCTCCATCAAGCCGATTCCCGATATTCAAAAGGGCGGCGAGACCTGGGAGGTGCATGGCGGCGGCTTCTATCAGGTGCGCAAATATCTGGTGGCCCCTGCCAAGCTTCCACCCGAACTGATCTGGCACAAGTGGCAGGCCTATACGACATGGCTGTCCGGTTTCGCGCTGCTGGTGTGGATGTATTATCTCAGCTCGGAGCTTTATCTGATCGACCCCGCCGTGCGTCAGATTACCCCCGGCACAGCGGCCATTTTCGGCATTGGCGGGTTGGTTCTGGGCTGGCTCGTTTATGATGGCATGATGAAGTCGCCGCTTGCCAAGAATACGGTGGCGCTTGCGGCAGTGGGCTTCGCCTTCATCATCGCGGTCGCTTACGGTTTTCAGCAGATTTTTTCCGGTCGCGGGGCGATGATCCATACCGGCGCACTGATGGCGACCATCATGTCGGGCAATGTGTTCATGAACATCATCCCGAATCAGAAGAAGGTCGTGGCTGATCTGATCGCAGGGCGCGAGCCCAATCCCGAATATGGCTATCAGGCGAAAGTTCGCTCCAGCCATAACAACTACATGACCTTGCCCGTGCTGTTCTTGATGATGTCGGGCCATTATCCGATGATTTTCACCTCGCCTTATGCCTGGGTGATGATCGGCTTCATTCTGGTTGCGGGTGCGCTGATCCGTTTCTTCTACAATGAGCGCCATGCAGGCCGGGGAAATAAGTGGTGGGCGTGGGGTGTGTCGGTCGCTGCCATTCTGGTTGTTGTGCTCATCAGCATGTTCACCAATCCGGCGGGGCGCGATGTGCTGGGTCTTGCCCCGGCTGATGCGCCTCAGCAGACAGCATCAGCCTCGGTACCGAAGCAGGTTGAGGATATTCTCATCAGCCGCTGCTCCATGTGTCATGCCGCCCAGCCCGTCTGGAGCGGCATTGCTGCGGCCCCCAAGGGGGTCTTGCTGGACGAGGCGAGCCATATTCTGCGCTCTGCCGAAGCCATTCGGATGCACTCTGTTTTGACTCATGCCATGCCACCCAACAATATTACCGAAATGACGCGCGAAGAGCGTAAGGTCCTCGCGCAATGGCTTGCCAAAAAGTAAGGTTCATTGATCGTGACTTTTTCAGTTCCCATAACTCCTCTGACGCCTGAGGCTTTTGCGCCCTTTGGCGATGTGATTGACCATCTTGCTGTTAGTCCCATTCGTATCAATCAGGGCTTTGCCAAACGCTTTAATTTGCAGACCAAGGTTGATGTCGCCTCTGAAGCTGGCATCACCCAGACCAGCATCTTTGTTGCTGATCCGCGCCCTGTGCCGATCGCGATCAAGCTGATGGAGCGTCACCCGCTGGGCTCGCAACTGTTTTATCCGCTGCAGGACAAGCCTTGGCTTGTGGTTGTGTGCAGCGATCCGCAAGACCCGCAAAGCTATCGCGCTTTTGAGGCTCATGGTCAGCAGGGCGTGAATTACGCCCGCAATGTCTGGCACCATCCCTTGTTGGTGCGCGATAGCGGTGATCGCTTCTTCATCGTGGATCGTGGGGGTCCGGGACATAATCTTGAAGAAGTCTGGCTTGATGCGCCCATCTTTGTGCAGTGGCCGCGGTAAACTGTGGAGACAGTCATGGCGAACAATTTCTACACAGTCCCCGGCGGTCATCCGCCGCAGTCACAACTCCTCACAGGTCGCGCCGTATTCAAGACGGCCTATGCCTTCATACCGAAGGATGTGATGAAGGATATTGTGGCGAGCCTTTTTCCCTTTTGGGAAAAGACGCGCGGTTGGGTTCTGGCCCGCCCGATGTCCGGTTTCTCGGAGACTTTCTCCCAATACATCATGGAAGTCGCGCCCGGTGGTGGTTCTGACCGGCCCGAAACAGATCAGGGTGCCCAAGCTGCCATTCTCGTTACGCAAGGTGAGTTGGAACTCGTGATCGAGGGCAAGAGCCATGCATTGCGTGTTGGCAGTTTTGCATGGATGCCACCTGGTTGCCGCTGGACTTTGCACAACCGCGGGCAAGGCACTGCGCAGTTCCACTGGATCCGCAAATTTTATGAAGCGGTGGAGGGGCTCGGCATTCCTGATGCTTTCGTGACCCATGAAAGCGAAGCACCGACAAGCTCCATGCCGGATACGAATGATGGATGGCGTACCACGCGCTTCCTCAATCCCGATGATCTTCGCTACGACATGCATGTGAACATCGTCACATTCCAGCCCGGTTATGTGATCCCCTTCCTTGAGACGCATATCATGGAGCACGGTCTTTACGTGCTCGAAGGAAAGGGCGTCTATCGCTTGAATGATGACTGGGTTGAGGTGGAAGCGGGCGACTTCATGTGGCTTCGCGCCTTCTGCCCGCAAGCTTGCTATGCAGGCGGCCCCGGCCCGTTCCGCTATCTCTTGTATAAGGACGTGAACCGACACGCGCCTCTGCCGCGTCGCTAAAGGAAAAGGGCGTCTCGCTGGAGACGCCCTTTTTGTTTTACGCTGCTGCGCTTCCCTGTGAGCGGAAGGCCCAGCCTGTCATGCGCTGTTCAAGCCAGGCAGTTGCCGCATACATCAGGATGCCTTCAATCGCGAGTGCGATGAGCCCGGCAAAGACAAGCGGCATCTGGAAGTTTGCACCAGCTTGCGACATCAAAAAGCCGATGCCGGAATTGGCAGCCACTGTTTCGGACACAACGGTGCCAACAAAGGCAAGCGTGATGGCAACTTTGAGCGAGCCAAAAAAGTAAGGCATGGATCGAGGAATGCCGACCTTGCGCATCACATCAAGCTTTGAGGCACCTAGCGCACGCAACACATCTTCGAGTTCCGGCTCAATCGTTGCCAGACCCGTCGCCACATTCACCACGATGGGGAAGAAGGAGATCAGGAAGGCAGTGAGAATGGCGGGTACTTCGCCAATGCCAAACCACATGACCAGAATCGGAACCACTGCGACTTTGGGAATCGAGTTGAAGCCGATCATCACCGGATAGAAGCTGCGATAGATTGTGCGCGACCAGCCCACCACGAGGCCGAGAACGAGGCCGAAGGCGACTGACAGCGCAAAGCCCGCCATGGTGGTCCAGAGCGTCACGAAGGAGTTTGATGCAATGGGCCCCCAGAAGCGCTGGAAGGCTGCAAAGATGACGCTGGGTGCAGGCAGGATGATGGGGGGCACGTTCAGCACGCGGCAGGCGATTTCCCAAAACAGGAAAAGGCCGACCACAAAGAGCCAGGGTGCCAGTTTTTCGAGCGTATTACTCATGCCTTGCGCACCTCCGCAATCTTGTTGCGCAGCACATGCACCAGATCGGTGAATTCCTGCTGATAGCAGACATCCAATTCACGCGGACGGGCAAAGCTGACTTTGCGCGTGTCGATGATGCGGCCGGGGCGCGCGCTCATGACATGGATTGTATCTGCCAGAAAGACCGCTTCGCGCAGATCATGCGTGACCAGGATGACAGTGAAATTCAGCCTTTGCCAGACATCGCGCAGCACGCACCACAATTCTTCGCGCGTAAAGGCATCGAGCGCCGCAAAGGGCTCGTCCAGCATCAGGAGCTTCGGTTCATGGATGAGCGAGCGGCACAAGGATGCGCGTTGCTGCATACCGCCTGACAGTTCCCACGGGAAACGGTCGCCAAAGCCTTTCAGGCCGACAATCGAGAGCAGGTTCTCCACGCGCTCGCGATATTCATCTCTCTTCGCGCGGAAGTTGCTGCGATAGGGTTCGACGATTTCCAGCGGCAGCAGGATGTTTTCCGTGACGGTGCGCCAGGGCAGAAGGTTGGCGTTTTGAAACGCCATGCCGGCCATTTTGACGGGGCCATGCACCTGGGCCCCATCGACGGAGACTGTGCCTGCTGTGGGCTTGATGAGACCTGTAACGAGCTTCATCAAGGTGGATTTGCCGCAGCCGGAAGGTCCGACCACGGCGGCGAATTCGCCCTTGCCGACGCTGAGGGAAGTTCCCTCCAGCGCCAGCACCGGGCCAGTGCGCCCGGCATAAGCGAGCGTGACGTTGTCGAGTTCGATCATCAGAGCTTGCGCTCGGCTGCGGGCGGCAGGAACTGGTTGGTGAAGATGTCCTGTGCGCTGGGGCGGTTCTTGAACTCGTAAGTATCTGCGATCTGGTCGATGGACTTGGCAAGACGCGCCATATCCACATCACCCACGCCATTCGCCTTCACAGCAGGTGTCACCATATTGTCGCGCAGTGCCATTTTAAGGCGTTCCAGCTCAACAGCAGGTTCGGCGGTTGGGTTATATTTCAGCACAAACTTGATCGCTTCGTCAGGATTGCGCGCAGTATCAATGAAGCCCCTGACGGTTGCCTTCACGAAACCTGCAACGACTTTCGGATTGTTTCTGGCAAAGTCAGGATTCACCATGATCGCGTTGCCATACATGGTGATGCCGAAGTCAGACATCAGCATGACCGAAATATCGTCGCCCTTGATGCCATTTTGCAGAAGGTTGAAATAGGAGGAGAAGGAGAAGCCGGTGATGGCGTCCACCTTGCCCTGTGCCAGCATGGGCTCGCGCACCGGGAAGCCGACATTCTCGATCTTCACCTTGCCGCCGTCAAAGCCATTGGCTTTCACAAAGGCCTTCCATTGGGCGAAAGCGCCATCCGGCGCGGGCGCGCCAAGGATCTTGCCTTCAAGATCCTTCGGGGACTTGATGCCGGCCTTCTTCAGGCTGACGATGGAGAAGGGCGGGCGGTCATAGACCATCATCACCGCCACGACCTTCTGGTCGGGGTTCTGATCGCGGAAGCGTACCAGCGAATTGATGTCGAAAAAGCCGAGCGGATAGGTACCAGCAGCGACGCGGGCGATGCCCTGCACGGAGCCGGGGCCCGTATCAATGGTCACATCAAGGCCCTCAGCCTTGTAATAGCCCTTCTCCAGCGCGGTGAAATAAGGGGCGGCGGGGCCTTCGAACTTCCAGTCGAGGGCGAATTTGACGGCGGTCTGGGCCTGGGCCTGCAGGCCCCCCAGAAGGAGCGCGGCGGCTGTCAGCATGAATTTGGCGGCAGTCTTCATCATTAACCCCTGTCTGGAGGATCGGCCCGGCGGGCCCGGAATTTCAGCCTATCTGGAGGCAAGGCCCATGCCATGGGCAAGCTAGCCTTTTGTGGGCCTTTGATAAGCCGATACGCGCCGTCCTCCACAGCAGATGCTCAAGCCTTAGGCTAAAAATTGGGTGATCTGCCCGCATTGTGGGCATGTAGCCTTGCGGCTTTAAGCCTCTATCCAATCTCGGGGCTGACCTGCTGGCAGGAGCCGCTATCATGGGCTACACAGCTGGTGCCGTTTGAATGAACCGGACGGCGATGGAGAGGAAAATGCGCGATTTTAATGAAAAGACGATCACAGATGCGGTTATTCAGCGCTTCAGTGGTGCGCCGAATCCCCGCGTGAAGCAGGTCTGCGATTCCCTCGTCCGTCATTTGCATGATTTCGTGCGCGATGTGCGCCCCACTTATGAAGAGTGGGAATATGCGATCGACTTCCTGACCCGTACCGGCAAGATCTGCGATGGTAGCCGTCAGGAGTTCATTCTGCTCTCTGACACGCTCGGCGTCTCGATGCTGG
>CAZLBA010000003.1:2455-75171 GCA_964557555.1 uncultured Beijerinckia sp. | reverse complement strand
GCGCTGCTGCTTCAAGTAGCGCTCCGGTGCGGGTTTCCCGCGACAGGCTCCGCCGAGGTTAAACCGGAGAAAAACGACTATGGCACTTCCTGATTTCACCATGCGTGGCCTGCTTGAGGCCGGCGCCCACTTCGGCCATCAGGCTCACCGCTGGAACCCGAAGATGGGTCAGTACATCTTCGGCACCCGCAACAATATCCACATCATCGACCTCGCCCAGACGGTGCCCATGTTGCATCAGGCGCTGAAGGCCGTTTCGGATACTGTTGCCAAGGGTGGTCGCGTTCTGTTCGTCGGCACGAAGCGTCAGGCTGCTGATGAGATTGCAGCTGCTGCCAAGCGGTCGGCTCAGTACTACATCAATTCGCGTTGGCTCGGCGGTATGCTGACCAACTGGAAGACGATTTCGGCTTCGATCCAGCGTCTTCGCAAGCTCGACGAGCAGCTTAATTCAGGCGGCGTCGGCCTCACCAAA
Organism: uncultured Beijerinckia sp.; assembly: GCA_964557555.1. Taxonomy (GTDB): domain Bacteria; phylum Pseudomonadota; class Alphaproteobacteria; order Rhizobiales; family Beijerinckiaceae; genus Terripilifer. The sequence goes on along the minus strand of CAZLBA010000003.1, from coordinate 74,696 downwards.
AAAGAGCGCCTGATGATGTCGCGTGAGCGCGACAAGCTTGAAAAGGCATTGGGCGGTATCAAGGACATGGGCGGCACGCCGGACCTGATCTTCGTCATCGACACGAACAAGGAACAGCTGGCGATCAAGGAAGCCAACCGTCTCAACATTCCGGTGGCGGCCATCGTTGACACCAACTGCGATCCCGATGGCATTCAGTATCCCGTGCCTGCGAATGATGATGCTGGCCGTGCGATTGCGCTTTATTGCGATCTCATCGCCCGCGCCGCTCTCGATGGTATTTCGCGTTCGCAGGGTTCTGCTGGCGTGGATCTGGGTGCTTCGGTTGCGCCTGTCGAGCAGGCTCTTTCGGCAGCTGCCCCTGTTGCGGCATCTGGTGATGAAGTGTTTGAGCTTCTCTCGGCTCCGCGTGGCGCGCCTGATGATCTGGCCAAGCTTTCCGGCGTTGGTCCGCAGATCGTCAAGAAGCTGAATGACGCCGGCATCTTCCACTACTGGCAGCTCGCCGCCATGTCGGCCGATGATGTGGCCAAGGTTGATGCGCAGCTGAAGCTCAACGGTCGCATCGCTCGCGACGGCTGGATTGATCAGGCACGCGCGCTTCTGTCGGCCTAATCCGGATCGGATTCAACGAGCTGCGGCGGTCTTTTCAGGCTGCCGCAGCTTCGCATTCAAGTCATCTTCATCGACCATTGATGCGTTGAGACAAACGCATCGAAGACGCGAAGGAACATTCCATGTCCAATATCACCGCAGCCATGGTGAAGGATCTTCGTGAGAAGACCGGCGCCGGCATGATGGATTGCAAGACCGCGCTGAACGAGACCAATGGCGACATCGAAGCCGCCATCGATTGGCTGCGTAAGAAGGGTCTTTCGAAGGCTGCCAAGAAGTCTGGCCGCGTGGCTGCTGAAGGCCTCGTCGCTGTTGCGATTTCGGGCACCAAGGGCGTTGCTGTCGAAGTGAATTCGGAAACCGACTTCGTTGCGCGCAACGAAGACTTCCAGAAGCTCGCGCGCAACATCGCCACCGTCGCTCTGTCAGCTGGTAGCGATGTCGAAGCGATCAAGGGCGCTGCTTATCCCGGCGGCGGCAAGGTCGAAGAAGCTATCGCCAATGCGATCGCCACCATCGGTGAAAACATGACCCTGCGCCGCGCGCAGGAAGTGTCTGTCTCGGATGGCGTGATCGGCAGCTATGTTCATAACGTCGTCACCGACGGCCTCGGCAAGATTGGCGTGCTCGTTGCGCTTGAATCGACCGGCAACAAGGAAGTGCTTGCTGACGTGGCGCGTAAGATCGCGATGCATGTTGCAGCTGCTTCGCCGGTTGCTCTCGACAGCACCACGGTTGATCCGGCTGTTCTTGAGCGCGAAAAGAACGTGCTGCGCGAGAAGAACGCTGGCAAGCCTGCCAACGTGCTCGACAAAATCGTGGAGTCCGGCCTCAAGACCTATTTCAAGGAAGTCTGCCTGATCGATCAGGCTTTCATCCATGATCCGGCCAAGACCATCACGCAGGTTGTTGCTGAAGCAGCCAAGGCTGCTGGCGCGCCTGTGACGCTGAAGGGCTTTGTGCGCTATGCACTCGGCGAAGGCATCGAAAAGCAGGAAAGCGATTTCGCTGCTGAGGTTGCCGCCGCCGCTGGTGGTCAGGCGTAATCGCTTACGCAGCTACGATTTCGAAGGCGGTCCTTACGGGCCGCCTTTTTGTTTTTACGAAAAGGATCAGCACATGGCCGGCGATAATGAAGATTATGTCTATGACGAAGAGAGCGGCGAATGGATGCCAGCCTCCGAACATCGCGCGAAACAGGAAGCAGCGAACACAGTCATCGTGCGCGACTCCGTTGGCAATATTTTGCAGGATGGGGATCAGGTCACTTTAATCAAAGATCTTGAAGTGAAAGGCGCAGGCCAAACGCTTCGCCGCGGCACATTGATCAAGGCGATCCGGCTGACTGGTGACGCGCAAGAGATCGACTGCCGCTATGAAGGCATCAAAGGCTTGGTGTTGCGTGCGGAGTTTGTGAAGAAGCGATGAGCCTCACGCGAGTGCGCGCTCTCGCCATGCTTGTGTGACTTTGCGAAGTTCTCTTTGCGGCAGTGTGTCGAGAAGGGGCTCGTCATGCGCGACGGACTTAGCAGCTTTCGCGCACACCTCGCTCGGCAGGACGTGGAAGAGGACAAGCATCCGCATGAGTTGCTGAGACGGGCCGGGGATGTTGCTCTTCTTTTCGTAATTCGCAATCGTTTGCACATCGACTTTCATGATGCGCGCGAGATCGACCTGCGTTTGTTTCATGAGCTTGCGGAGAAATCGAAACTCGTTTCCGGTCATTGAACGACCGGTCTCGATCAGTTGAAGCGCAATGGCTCGTTGTAAATCCTGTTCGCGCTCAATCGTAATGAGCTGCCCATAGTCTGGATCTTTTTCGATGAGGACGCCGCTGTGGAGATAGACATTGTCTAAGCCGCACGCCGTATAATGATACGCGCGTTTGAGACGGGGTGCATTGGCGCAAATGAAGTCCATCCGCTCGGTCATTGATCTTCCCATTCAGTCGTTTTGATCAGCAGGCGATCTTCGCGCAATACGATCGTCACGACGCCTATCTTGCGTGACGTTCCTTCAACTGCATCGATCAGTTTAACGGTCCATTCTCCATCCCTTGCGCCGGCGCGAATGGGTCCGGCGATGTAGCCTTGTTGAAGGACTTGTTTGACGTCGAAATAGTCGAAGCCTCGTTGATGCATGCGTTCGAGCGCATGCTTGAGGTAGGTGATGCGCCCCTCTTTCGCGAGGTGGCGGATGACGAGCAATAGAGCCTCAGGGCGGGGTGCCCCGGAAACACTTCGGGCGGACGCCATGAGAAATCTACTGATCAAATTTGAACCTATAAATCTTATAGGTTGTCGCGGATGTCAATTCGACAACCTGAGCGCTGCTGAAAAATTCCCCTTGCTGGTTTTGGTACTCGAATCGCGTTAACGAGGAAGGCCGGGTTGGTCCGGCTTTTGGCTTGATGGATCGGTTCGGGGTCTTCCCATGTCCTCCTCCTGGAAACGTGTTGTGGTGAAGCTGTCGGGTGAGGCCCTGATGGGGCCTCAGACCCATGGGCTGCATGAACCCACCCTGTCGCGCATCGCCAAGGATCTGGCCTCTGCCGCCAAGCTTGGCGTTGAGATTGCGGTCGTGGTGGGTGGCGGCAATTTCTTTCGCGGCATTCAGGGGGCGGATAAGGGCATTGACCGGGCGCGGGCGGACTCGATCGGTATGCTCGCGACTGTCATGAACGGGCTGGCGCTTGAACATGCGATTGAGAAAGAGGGCCAGTCGGCTCGGTGTCTTTCAGCAGTTCCCATGCCTTACGTGTGTCAGCCTTACTCGCGTCAGGCGGCGATCAACCATCTGGGCAAGGGGCGCGTCACGGTTCTGTCGGGCGGCACCGGCAACCCCTTCTTTACGACCGACACCGGGGCAGCGCTGCGCGGCGCCGAACTGTCTTGCGATGCCATCCTCAAGGCAACGCAGGTCGATGGCGTCTATACGGCTGACCCCAAGAAGGACCCAAACGCCACCCGTTATGACCGCCTGACCCATGACGAGGCGATTGATAAGCACCTGGCTGTGATGGATACGGCCGCCTTCGCACTTGCCCGCGAGAACCGTATTCCGATAATCGTCTTTTCCATTCAGGAGGCCGGCGCCATCACGGCGGCCCTTGAGGGCCGCGGTCGGTCAACGATTGTGGTACCCTGACAGATAGGGTAGCCCCGCTTCGGCCATCAGCCCGCCGCAGAGCGGATGCCAGAACAGGACAGTCAAGATGAGCACCAATTTCGACCTCGCCGACATCAAGCGCCGTATGGCGAATTCGATTGCATCATTGCGGCAGGAGCTGAGCGGGCTGCGCACGGGCCGCGCTTCTGCGAGTCTGCTGGAGCCGATCACAGTGGATGCCTATGGCTCTTCCATGCCGATGAATCAGGTAGCGACTATTTCCGTACCGGAGCCGCGTATGTTGTCGGTTCAGGTGTGGGACAAGAGCATGGTGGCCGCCGTTGAAAAGGCGATCCGCGATTCCAATCTCGGACTCAACCCGGCGACCGAGGGGCAGGTGTTGCGCATCCGCATCCCGGAGCTCAACGAACAGCGCCGTAAGGAGCTGGTGAAGGTTGCGCATAAATATGCCGAAGATGCCCGCATCGCCGTGCGCCATGTGCGCCGCGACGGGCTGGATACGCTGAAGAAGCTTCTCAAGGACAAGGCCATCAGCGAAGACGATGAGAAGCGTCACGAGGCTGAGGTGCAAAAGGCCACCGACAATGCCGTCGGGGAAATCGACCAGGTTCTGGCCGGTAAAGAAAAAGAGATTATGCAGGTCTGACACCACTGCGCAGGAAGGCGCGCGCGGAGATGCACGACAAGGTCGATCAAGGGACCGCCAATCCGCCCGCCTCCGGCTTCGGGCGTGCTTTGCCGCGCCATATCGGCATCATCATGGACGGCAATGGGCGCTGGGCGGCAGCGCGCGGCCTCCCGCGCATGGAAGGCCACCGTCGCGGTGTCGAGGCTGTCCGCCGGGCGGTGCGGGCGGCGCTCGAAACCGGCATCGAAGTGCTGACCATTTACAGCTTCTCGACCGAGAACTGGTCACGTCCTGCTGATGAAATCGCGTTTCTTATGAGCCTGTTACGCAGGTTTATTCGCAATGATCTTGCAGAATTGCACAGCAATGGAGTGCGGGTGCGGGTGATAGGCTCGCGGGAGGGGATCGAGCCGGATATCATCGCCCTGATGAGCGAGGCGGAGGAGCTGACCAGAGATAATCGCCGCCTGACGCTGGTGATTGCCTTCAATTATGGCAGCCGGCAGGAGATCGCCCAGACCATGCAGCATTTGGCGGCGCGGGTGGCGCGCGGCGAGTTGCGGCCTGATGCCATTACGCCGGACCTCATCTCCAAAAGTCTGGAGACGGCTGATCTGCCGGACCCCGATCTCATCATCCGCACATCGGGCGAGCAGCGGCTTTCGAACTTCCTGATGTGGCAGGCCGCTTATGCGGAATTTGTTTTCCTGCCCATGCACTGGCCCGACTTTGATCGGGCTGCCTTTGATCAGGCCTTGAGCGAGTATCTGGGGCGTGAACGGCGCTTCGGAGGTCTTGGGGCCAATGCTGCAAAGACGGGCTCATGAGCGAGGTTAAACCCCTCTCCAGCCCGCGCTCCGGCGAACTTCTGGCGCGCGTCACCTCCGGCATTGTCATGATCGCCGTGGCGCTGGCGACGCTCTGGATTGGTGGCGCTACCTTTGTGATCTTCTGGACATTATGCGCCATCGCGACGGTTTATGAGTGGCAAACGCTGATTAACGCTCCCAAACGCTGGGAACGAGTGGGGGTAGGGTCTGTGGCCGTCGCCTTGTCGGTGATGGGCCTCCTTTCGGGCTATGGGGAGGTTGCGCTGGGGACCGTGCTTCTGGGGGCGCTTCTGGCTGCGGGGCTTGCAGGTCCGGGCAAGCGGGTCTGGGCTGGGGCTGGCGTGCTCTATGGCGGGGCTTTGGCGCTTTCGGTCGTCCTGTTGCGCGTCGTGTCGGCACTTGATGGCGCGGAGGCGATCCTCTGGCTTTTCGCTCTGGTCTGGGGAACCGATATCATGGCCTATTTCGGGGGGCGCTCCATAGGTGGGCCAAAGCTTTGGCCTCGCGTCTCCCCGTCAAAGACATGGTCGGGCTTCATCGTTGGCGTGACTTGTGGCGCATTGTTGGGGGTCGCGGCTGTGGCCCTGACATTGGGCGGGCCGAATGTGAGCTTGGGGATGATTTTCCTGCTCGGTCTGATGGGTGGCGTGATCGCGCAGGGGGGTGACTTGATGGAGTCGAGCGTAAAGCGCCATTTCGGTGTCAAGGATTCCAGTCAGCTGATCCCCGGTCATGGCGGCTTTATGGACAGGCTGGACGGGTTCATTGCAACGGCAAGCTTTGCCGCGCTTGTCGGTCTGGCCAAGGCGGCTGGCCCCGGTTTCGTGGCCACAGGATTGCTGCGGTGGTGAGGATGGGGCAGGGACAACCACGCAAACTCGTCCTTCTGGGAGCCACGGGATCCATTGGCCGCTCCGCGCAGGATGTCATCGCCCATGCCCCTGAGGGCAGTTTTGAGGTGGTCGCTGTGGCGGGCGGGCGCGATGTCGCGTCGCTGGCGGAGGTCGCCCGGCGCTTCAAGGTACGCTTTGCCGCGCTGGCCGATGAAACCTGCGGGCCGGCGCTTGCAGAGGCGTTGAGCGGGTCGGGCATTGCCAGTGGAGCCGGCGCCAGTGCAGTCATTGAGGCTGCGGTGCAAGAGGCCGATATGGTTGTTGGGGCCATTGCAGGGGCCGCTGGCGTATTGCCCACCCATGCAGCACTCGCGGCGGGACGGACGGTGGCCTTGGCCAACAAGGAATGTCTTGTGTGCGCAGGCGCGCCTTTTATGCGCACAGCGGCCAGAGTTGGCGCCAAGATCCTGCCCATGGATAGCGAGCATAATGCTATTTTTCAGGCGCTTGGGGGAGAGCCGATCGCCCATGTGGAGCGCATGATCCTGACCGCTTCGGGCGGTCCGTTCCGCACCTGGAGCGCGCAGGCGATTGCTGCGGCAACCCCCGAACAAGCCCTGGCCCATCCCAACTGGTCGATGGGGCCAAAGGTGACAATCGACTCTGCAAGCTTGATGAACAAAGGGCTAGAACTCATTGAGGCGTTTCATGTTTTTGGGATTGAGGCAGAGCGCTTGGGCGTGCTGGTTCACCCTCAGTCGATTGTCCATGGCCTGATCAGTTTTGCCGATGGCGCAGTAACGGCGGGGATGGCGGTGCCGGATATGCGGGCCCCGATTGCCCATTGCCTGAGCTATCCGACGAGGGTGGCGACGAGAGCTAACCGGCTCGACCTTGCGGCCATTGCCACCCTGACTTTCGAAGAGCCTGATCTGAAGCGATTCCCGGCCTTGCGGGTGGCGATGGCTGCGTTGCGTGCCGGGGGAAGCCTGCCGACCGTGCTTAACGCGGCCAATGAAATTGCAGTCGCGAAATTTCTATCAAGAGAAATTAGTTTCAATAAGCTAGCTGATCTTGTTGAACGGGTTTGCGAAGACTATTTGCGCATCGCGAATGGGGCAGAGCCCGAAACAATCGATCATGCCCTCGAAATTGACGAAATTGCGCGTGATCTTGCGCGCCGCCTTGCGGCTTGACGGCTGCCTTGGCTGACAGGGAGACCATCAGTGTCCTTCTTAGGGGAGTTTCAATCCACCCTCGCCTTCGTCATCGGGCCGATCTTCGCGCTCGGGCTCATCGTGTTCATTCATGAACTGGGGCATTTTTCCGTCGGGCGGTGGTGTGGAATAAAAGTCGAAACCTTTTCAATAGGTTTTGGGAAAGAGTTATGGGCCCGTGTGGACCGGAATGGCACGCGTTGGAGGGTCGCTGCAATCCCGCTCGGCGGCTATGTGAAGTTCTACGGTGATGAGGATGCATCGTCCCTGACCAGCTCGACTGACGGGATGAATGAGGCGCAAAAGGCCCAGAGTTTTGGCGCCCAGCCGGTGTGGAAACGGATATGCGTCTTTGCCGCGGGTCCTGTGGCCAATTTCCTACTTGCTATCATCATTTTTGCGGGCGTCGGCCTTTATGCCGGCAAAACCATTGTTGTGCCGCGGATTGCGGCTGTGGTCGAGGATAGCCCGGCTTTGGCGGCAGGCTTCCAGCCCGGCGATGTGGTTGTTTCCATTGATGGCAAGCCCATGGAAAGCTGGGTCGATGTGCAGCGGGTGGTGAGCGGGTCACAGGGGCAGGAATTGCTCTTCGTGGTGGAGCGAGCTGGCAAGGATGTGAGCCTGCGCGTCGTCCCCAAAGTCCGGGAGATCAAGACCACTTTCGGCAATGCCCGTGTCGCCATGGTGGGGCTGAATGGGTCGAACCGCGCGGAGGATCGCATCAGGCAGCCGCTGGGATTTGGCGAATCGCTGGTGCTGGGGATGCATGAGACCTGGTTCATCATCGAGCGCAGCGTCAGCTTCCTGGTCGGTCTGGTGGCCGGACGGGAGAATGCAGACCAGCTGTCCGGTGTCGTGGGATCAGGCTATGTGGCTGGCAAAGCGGCACAAATCAGCTTTCTGACCTTGCTCAATCTCGCGGCCGTTTTGTCGGTTTCCATCGGCTTTGCCAATCTCTTGCCGATCCCGATTCTCGACGGTGGCCACATTGTTCTTGCGGTTATTGAGGCACTTAAAGGGAAACCTTTAGGTGAATCGGCGCAGGTTCTGGCGTTCAAGATTGGGCTCGTTTTCATCGTCGGTTTGGGCATCTTCGTCACCTTCAACGACGTCAGAAAATTACTGGGAGGTTAAGGGTGAAGGTGCTAGCGGCTTTCAAACGCCCTCTCAGACACTTAAAGTTAACCATGGGGCCGGTGAGGGGGCTTGGGGGCCCGCCAAAAGGCCGGGTTTTGGCGAATGCCCATTTGCATGTGCAGCCAAACTCTGTAGAAGCTTTACTGAACAGGCGTAGCAGGTCGGGAACGACCCGTAGCGCTTTGGCCAAGCCAAGGGCTTGGGCTCAGGGGTTGTTTTTAACGAGGACCGGGTTCCAGATGCAGTCTATTCGGGCTTCCATGAAACGGTTCGTTGCCGGCTTTGTCCTGCTTGCAGGCGCGACGCTTTTGTCATCAGTCGCTTATGCGCAGAACATCGAAGTGCGCGGCAGCCAGCGCGTCGATGCCGAGACGATCCGTAACTATTTCAGCGGCTCTGACCCGGCCAAGGTGAATCAGGCAGTCAAGGAGCTTTATGCAACCGGCCTGTTTTCATCCGTGCGCACCGAGAATGTGGGTGGGCGTATCATCGTTCATGTGACTGAGAACCAGCTCATCAACCGCGTCTTCTTTGAAGGCAATAGCAAGCTGAAGAGCGAGATCATCACATCAGAGATTCAGTCGCGGTCACGCGGCGCCTATAATCCGTCCACGGTTCAGGCGGACGTTGAGCGTATTCTTGACCTCTATCGTCGTGGTGGCCGTTCGGATGCCACTGTCACGTCCCGCATCGTGGACCTGCCCAATGGTCGCGTCGATGTCGTCTTCACCATCAATGAAGGTGGCAAGACCGGCATCCGCAACATCAAGTTCGTCGGCAACAACTCCTTCTCTGAGTCTCGCCTGCGTGGCCTGATGCAGACGACGGAGATGAACTGGCTCTCCTTCTTCAAGTCGAGCGATGTCTATGATCCGGACAAGCTCGCCGCTGACCAGGAGCTGATCCGCCGCTTCTATTTGAAGAATGGTTATGCCGACTTCCGCATCACCGGCGCTGACATTGTCTATGCGCCGGAGGGCAAGGGCTATGACGTCACCATCACGGTGGACGAGGGCCGTCAATACAAGGTTGGGCAGATCAATGTCGAAAGCCAGCTGCCTGATGTAAAGCGTGAAGATCTGCTGAAGGCTGTCCGCCTCTCGTCGGGTGACACCTATAATGGTGATCTGGTCGAGAAGTCGGTCGAGGCCATGACGCGCGTGGTCGCCCGTTACGGTTATGCCTTTGCCTCGGCGCGTCCGCGTGCGGAGCGCGTTCGTGAAGCCGGCTTGATCAACGTCACCTTCGTTATCGAGGAAGGTCCGCGCGTTTATGTTGAGCGCGTCAATGTCCGTGGCAACACCCGCACACGCGACTATGTCATCCGCCGCGAGATCCCGCTGGCTGAAGGCGATGCCTATAACCGTGTGTTGATGGATCGTGCCGAGCGCCGTTTGAACAGCCTTGGCTTCTTCAAGCGTGTTCGCATCACCAATGAGCCTGGCTCCTCGCCTGACCGCGTCGTAATCAATGTGGATGTCGAGGATCAGCCCACAGGTGCCTTCTCAGTCTCCGGTGGCTATTCCACTCTTGATGGCGTCATCGCTGAAGTCGCTGTCTCTGAGTCGAACTTCCTCGGTCGCGGTCAATATGCCAAGCTCGGCGTGACTGGCGGTCGCTGGACGCGCGGTTTGGACTTTTCTTTCACCGAGCCCTACTTCATGGATTATCGTCTGGCGGCAGGTTTCGACCTGTTTGCTCGCCAGCAGCGCAACAATCGCTTCTCGATCTATGACACGACGACGGTTGGTGGCACGGTCCGCTTCGGTGTTCCGCTCACTGATGATCTGACTTTCACGCCGCGCTATACGCTCTATGGTCAGGAAGTGAAGATCCCGAACACGACGGATCGTCCGTATAATGACTGTACGAATCCGATCGATAACTTCACCCCCGGTACAGGTGGTACCGCTCCTGCTGCTGACTCGATTGCCAATGGCGGTCCGAACTGTCAGACCAATGGCGAAGTCTCGCTGGCCATGAAGGAAGCAGCCGGTACGCGCATCGTTTCGATGGTCGGCTACGGTTTCATCTATTCGACCATCGACAACCCGAAGAACCCGACTCAGGGTATCTCTGCGTCGTTCCGTCAGGACATTGCGGGCGCCGGTGGCGATGCGCGCTTCCTGCGTTCGACTGCGGACTTCCGCTACTACATGCCTCTGTGGGATGACATTGTCGGCTTCTTCCGCTTGCAGGGTGGCCATATCGCGGCCTTTGGCGGTGACAGTCTGCTCATCACAGATCACTTCAACCTTGGCCCCGCGCTTGTGCGTGGCTTCGCGCCGGGTGGTATCGGCCCCCGTGACTTGAATTCGACGGTCAATGGCCGTTCGGCTTCGCTCGGTGGCAACAAATATGTGAGCGCGACTGCGGAAGTTCAGTTCCCCTTGTTCGGCACGCCGAAGGAGTTGGGTCTGAAGGGCGCTGTCTTTGCGGATGCCGGTACGCTCTTTGGTTATGAGGGTCGTACCAATCTCGTCACTTATGCTGGCTATGCGGCTGGTACGTCTTGCGCATTGGCTGTTGGTGGCGCGGGCACAAATCCGCCCTGGAAGCAGTCGGGTTGCTTGGACGTGCATGACAAGAACACGTTGCGTTCATCCGTTGGTGCCTCGCTCCTCTGGGCGTCGCCTTTCGGCCCGGTGCGCTTTGACTATGCGCATGTTCTGTCGAGGGACAGCAGGGACGTCGGTCAGGCTTTCCGCTTTACGGGCGGCGGCACTTTCTGATCTCTGGTTTGACTTCCGCTCATGGGCGGTTGATGAAGGGGCTCACATGAGCCCCTTTTTCATGAGGTTCGTGTGAGTCGTCAGATGTGCGCGTCAAGCGCCCCATCCGCAGGTTGAGGTCATGATCGAGCCCGTCTTCTTCCGCCGCGCCATCTCGCCCAGCATTGGCGATGTGGCTGCCCAGTCCGGCGCAAAAGTGACCGAAGGTGCTGATCTGTCTGTCATCATCACTGCGGTCGGTCCACTGGATACAGCGGGGCCGGGTGAGCTGACCTTTCTTGATAATCCGAAATATGCCGAGCAGCTCGCCTCGACGCGGGCGAGCGCGGTGTTCGTTCATGAACGTTATGCGTCCCGTGTGCCGCAAGGCACTGTTGCTTTGATCTGTGCCGATCCCTATCGCGCCTTTGCACAATTTGTGGGGGCGCTGTTCCCAGACGCCATGCGTCCTGCATCTGTGTTTGGTGGTGCAGGCGTCTCGCCGATGTCCTATGTCCACCCCGACGCCAAGCTCGAAGCAGGCGTGGTCGTCGATCCGGGCGCCGTCATAGGTCCACGGGCAGCGATTGGTGCTGGCACCATCATCGGCCCACATGCCGTGATCGGTGCGGATGTGCGCATCGGTCGTGATTGTTCGATTGGTGCGGGCACGACGATCCAGCACACATTGATGGGAGATCGGGTGATCGTCCATCCGGGGACGCGCATCGGTCAGGATGGTTTTGGCTTCGCTATGGGCCCGCAGGGTCATTTGAAAGTCCCGCAAATCGGCCGCGTGATCATTCAGAATGATGTGGAGATCGGCGCCAATACGACGATTGACCGCGGTGCCAATCGCGACACCGTTATTGGTGAGGGGACCAAGATCGACAATCTTGTTCAGATTGGCCATAACGTCGTGATTGGCCGCCATTGCGTGATCGTTTCGCAGGTTGGCATTTCCGGCTCCACCGTCATTGGTGACTATGCCGCGATGGGCGGGCAGGCCGGTATAGCGGGCCATCTGAAGATCGGCATGGGTGCGCAGCTTGCTGCTCAGTCCGGCCTTATGAATGATGTGCCTGCGGGCGAGAAATGGGGTGGCACGCCAGCGGCCCCCATGCGCGACTGGTTGCGGGGCGTAGCTGTGTTGCAGCGTTTCGCGAAGGGCAATAGCGGATCAGAAAAAGGCTGATCCATGCGCCATGTTTTGCCGTGTGCAGATGGTGAATGACCTAAAGGTGTGAAGATGACTGAGACGGCCGCAAAGACCCTGGAAACAGTTGATATCCTGAAGCTGTTGCAGGCCCTGCCGCATCGCTACCCATTTTTGCTCGTCGATCGCATCATTGAATGCGATGGCGATGACAGCTGCATTGGGATCCAGAATGTCACCTTCAATGAGCCGCAATTTCAGGGGCATTTTCCCGAAATGCCCGTGATGCCGGGGGTGTTGCTGATCGAGGGCATGGCCCAGACGGCCGGTGCGCTTTGCGTGAGCTGTGGCCTGATCAAGCGCCCGAAGCTTGTTTACTTCATGACGATCAATAATGCGAAATTCCGCAAACCCGTCGTCCCCGGTGATCGCGTTGAGTTCCACATGAAGAAGACGAACCAGCGCAAGAATATGTGGTGGTACAAAGGCACTGCAAAAGTCGATGGTACCATCGTCTGCGAGGCCGAAGTGAGCGCCATGCTCGTGATCGAGGACGAAAAGAGCGCCTGACGTGACCATCGAACGCATCACCAAAATCGGCATTCATCCTTCTGCTGTTGTGGAAGAGGGCGCCCGGCTCGGCAAGGATGTTGCCATCGGGCCATTCTGCCATGTTGGTCCGCAAGTTGTACTGGGCGATGGGGTTGAGCTTGTCTCGCATGTTGCCTTGCATGGTCGCACCACGATCGGTGCGCGCACGCGCATCTTCCCCTTTGCGTCGATTGGTCATCAGCCGCAGGATCTGAAATTCCACGGCGAACCTTCAACGCTTCAGATTGGGGAAGACTGCCTGATCCGCGAAGGCGTGACGATGAATCCTGGCACGGAAGGTGGCGGGCTCAAGACTATCGTGGGCAATAAATGTGCTTTTCTTGCCAATGCGCATGTCGCGCATGATTGCATCATCGGGGACCACTGCGTGTTCTCCAACAATGTGATGCTGGCAGGTCATACACGCGTCGGTCATTTCGTGATCATGGGTGGTGGTTCAGCGCTGCATCAATTCGTGCGCGTGGGTGATCATGCATTCGTCGGCGGTCTCGCCGGGGTTGAGAATGATGTGATCCCTTATGGCATGGCACTTGGTAATCGCGCTTATCTGGCGGGTCTCAATCTCGTTGGGCTGAAACGTCGCGGGTTCTCGCGCGAGTCGATTCATGATTTGCGCCGCGCTTATCGGCTTCTCTTCGCTGCTGAAGGCACTTTGAAGGAGCGGGTGGAGGATGTGGCGGCGGAATTTGCAGCGCATCCGCAGGTGCATGAAATTCTCGATTTCATTCGCGATGGCGGAGATCGCGCCATCGTCACGCCCAAGGATGTCCCGGCGTGACGACTGCGCCGCGCGCGCCGGACATTTTCCTCGTCGCGGGCGAGAAATCGGGCGACGAGCTTGGCTGGAAACTGATGCGTGCTCTTCGCCATGCCACGGGCGGCGAAGTATCCTTGCGTGGCGTCGGTGGCGAGGGCATGGAGCGCGAGGGGTTCAAAAGCCTCTTTCCGCAGTCAGACATTGCCGTGAATGGATTTCTGCCCGTTCTACAAAATTTGCCGATCCTGTTGCGCCGCATCCGTGAGACAGCGGAGGCCATCATTCGTCATCCGCCCGATGCGTTGGTTATCATCGACAGTCCTGACTTTACGCATCGGGTTGCGAAACGTGTGCGCACGAAATTGCCATCGCTTCCGATCATTGATTATGTCAGCCCAACCGTGTGGGCGTGGCGGCCGGGCAGGGCGCCGAAAATGCGCGCCTATGTCGATCATCTTCTGGCCTTGCTGCCTTTTGAGCCGCAGGTGCATGAACGTTTGGGCGGGCCCTTGACCAGCTATGTCGGTCATCCGCTGATTGAACGCTTGCATGAGTTTCGCCCATCTGCAGAGGAAGCAGCTTTGCGGGATAGTTCTCCGCCGACCGTGCTTCTTCTTCCCGGTTCGCGTCGTGCTGAGATCGAGCGCCTGCTTGATCTTTTCGGTGCGGCCGCGCAGCAACTTGTTGCAAGGGTCGGGCAGGTGGATTTCGTTTTGCCCGCTGTCTCCCATCTGCGTGATGTGATCGAAACACGCGTGGCCGATTGGCCCGTAAAGCCTCGCATTGTTTTCGGTGAAGAAGAAAAGCTGAAGGCGTTCCGGCAGGCGCGCGCTGCCCTTGCAGCGTCAGGTACAGTGTCGCTTGAGCTTGCCCTCGCGCAGGTGCCGATGGTCATCGCTTATCGGGTCGGCAAGGTTGAAGAATGGATCGTGCGCGCTTTGGCAACAGCGCCATCTATCGTTCTGCCCAATTTGATCCTTGGTGAGAATGTGATCCCTGAATATGTGCAGGAAGACGCGACAGCTTCAAGCTTGTCCAAGGCAGTCGCGCAACTTCTGGGACATACGGCCGCCCGCGAGGCGCAACTTGCTGCACTAGCCCGACTGGATGGCGTGATGAAATTGCCCGACGGGCAAAGCCCAAGCGCACTTGCCGCGCAGATCATTCTCTCCCATGTGAAATGAGAAAGGGCTCCCGATTGGGAGCCCTCGATATTCGTGTGGTGACACGTCTTAGCGCTTGCTGATCGGCAAATAATTGCGCTGGGCCTCGCCAGTATAGAGCTGACGGGGACGACCGATCTTCTGGTTCGGCTCCTCGATCATTTCTTTCCACTGGGCGATCCAGCCAACCGTACGCGCCACGGCGAAGAGCACGGTGAACATAGTGGTGGGGAAGCCCATGGCCTTCAGGGTGATGCCCGAATAGAAGTCCACATTTGGATAGAGCTTGCGCTCGATGAAATATTCATCCGTGAGCGCGATGCGTTCCAACTCAATCGCGACTTCGAGCAGCGGATCATCCTTGATGCCAAGCTCGCCCAGCACTTCATGGCAGGTCTTGTGCATGATCTTCGCACGCGGATCGAAGTTCTTGTACACGCGATGCCCGAAGCCCATCAGACGGAAGGGATCATTCTTGTCCTTCGCACGCTCGATGAAGTGCGGAATGCGATCAACAGTGCCGATTTCCGAAAGCATACGCAGACAGATTTCATTGGCACCACCATGTGCAGGTCCCCAAAGGGCAGCGATGCCGGCTGCGATACATGCGAAAGGATTGGCACCCGTCGAACCAGCGAGGCGAACCGTCGAGGTCGATGCATTCTGTTCGTGATCAGCATGAAGGATGAAGATGCGATCAAGCGCGCGGGCAAGAACCGGATTCACATGATAATCCTCGCAGGGAACGGCGAAGCACATGCGCAGGAAGTTCGATGCATAGTCGAGATCATTCTTCGGATAAACGAAGGGCTGACCGACATTGTATTTATAGGCCATTGCAGCCAGCGTCGGCATCTTCGCGATCATGCGCATGGATGCGATCATGCGCTGCTTGGGATCGGTGATGTCGGTTGAGTCGTGATAGAAGGCAGCGAGCGCGCCAACCGCACCCACCATGACGGCCATCGGATGCGCATCGCGGCGGAAGCCCTGGAAGAAGCGCGTCATCTGGTCATGGACCATGGTGTGACGAGTGATGCGATAATCGAAATCGGCCTTCTGGGCTGCTGTCGGCAATTCGCCGTAGAGAAGCAGATAGCAGGTCTCAAGGAAGTCACCCTGATCGGCCAGTTGCTCGATCGGGTAACCACGGTGCAGGAGGATGCCTTCATCACCGTCGATATAGGTGATTTTGGATTCGCAGGACGCGGTGGACAGGAAGCCGGGGTCGAATGTGAAGCAGCCGGTGGCGTTGTAGAGCTTGCCGATATCAACAACGTCAGGACCGATCGTGCCCTTCTTGATGGGCATTTCTACCGACTTGTCTCCGAAGGTGAAGGTTCCGTTTGCACTCATCTTGGGTACCTTTGCTCGCATTGCCATGCGACCGGACCATCCCGTTTGGCTGATCCCGTGCCGGGCCTTTTCTTTTGCGCTGCCGAACAGCTACCGCATTGCGGCGCGCCGTTCAAGCTGACGTGAGCCGTACTTTCGCCCATAGTCCGGCTTGGGAAAAGCCTGTGCCTGACCACATGGCAACGCGCCCGAATGACAGGCAGTTGCGCCATTCGACGCTGCTTGCTTAAGTAGCAACAAGGACCCCCGCTGGAGGGGCCAAAGGGAGGAATTTGATGCGTTCGAAGCTTCCGAATAGGCGTGATCTCCTGAAACTTGGCGCTGCCACTGCCGTCTTTGCACCTGCCGTGGCGCGGGCACAGGTGCGCAAGGTGACGCTGGGCATCGTCAATACGATCAGCGATGCGCCTTATTTTATCGCGGATGCGCGTGGCTATTTCCGCGAGGAGGGACTTTCTGTGGAAATCCTGCCCTTCCCATCGGGCGCTAGGATGATCTCCTCCCTCTCCACGGGCGATCTCGACATCAGCGGCGGCGCGGTGTCTGCGGGGCTCTACAATGCCAATGAGCGCGAAATCTCGATCAAGATCGTGGCGGACAAGGCGCGCAACGGCCCTGGCTATGGCTTCCAGTCGATCATCGTGCGCAAGGATCTGATCGACAGTGGCGCCTTCAAGAGCCTTGCAGATCTGAAGGGTCGCAAGGTTGCGATCCCTGCGGTTGGGAGCGTCGGCGAGCAATCGACCCTCAATCAGGCATGTATGAGGGGCGGCATCAAGTTTGAGGATGTGGAGCGCGTCTATATCTCAACCGCCGACATGTTCGCGGCCATGAGCAACAAGGCCATTGATGCGACCATCGTGGCTGAACCCATTGTGTCGCTGGCAGAGGTGCGTGGTGTGGCGAAACGCTTCCTGCGGGTCGATGAGTTCTATCCCAATCAGCAGGCTGCTGTGACAACGTTCGGGGCTGCATTCCTGAAGCGGCGTGACGCTGCAGAGGCCTTCATGCGCGGCTATTTGCGCGGCGTGCATGTCTATAACGACTCTCTGAAAGATGGGAAGATTGCAGGCAAGGATGCGTCCGAAATGATTTCCATCATCGCCAAATATTCTGGCGTGAAAGATGAAAATCTCCTGCGCAATGTCGTGCCTGCAGCCTGCCATCCCGATGCAATGCCGAATATGGAAGGTTTGCAGACTGACCTGCGCTTCATCCAGGGGCTCGGCCTCGTGGACAAGAAGCTGACTGTGGAACAGGTCGTTGATCTGAGCTTCCTCAAGGCTGCCCAGCAAAAGATCGGCATGTATAGCCCTAAAGGCTAAAGCCAGAAGGCCCGCCTCACCGGCGGGCCTTTTTTCTAGAGAATGAAGCTCACAGAGCCGAGCGACCCAAGTTCATGCGACTTGAGAAACACACGCCGCTCCTTGATCTTGAAGCTCTTGCCCTCACGCTTGAGGATGTGGCGCGTATGGCCTACATATTCACCCATACGCTCATAGCGACGATAGCGATGGCAGACGAATTTTGCGCCAACGGTGATATCATCGCCATCAACACTGAGGATCCGCACATTGCCGATGATGCGTGACAAACGCGACTTCGGAAATTCTGCATGGCAATTAGGATCCATCACGCGGATGATGCGCTGACGAATGCGCTCACGATCATCTGCGACGATGAAGAGCGTGTTGCGATGATCACCGTCAAGCTCGTCATTGGGCGGGATGTAATAGCCAGCATCGTCAGTCAACAATGCTTCCCAGTCCGCCAGCTGCCAATTGTCGAGCAAATCTGCTTCCATGAAAAGGAAGTCTTCGACCTCTGCGCGCGTGACGGGAATGGCCTGTTGGACGCTCATATCATTGCGCTCCCATCATCGCGTTCCATTTGCGCCAGAACAGGCGGAGATGGAATTCATCACTGTTGAGCTGCTCGCCATCTTCATGGCCCATGCCGCGCGACATTTCAGACCAGCGATCATCTTCCCAATTGGCAAGGCCCTTCTGCACCATCTCAAGGGCTTCCACATCGTCAGGCGTTGCAAAGCCGCCGGGACCATAGAAAGTGAGGAAGGCATCGAGACGGCGGGCGCGTGCAGTCTCGCTTTCCTCTACCGGGCCAAGCGCCCAGGCGGTGACATGCATCTTGTCTACGCCATTGGGATAGAAAGTGCGGATCGTCACGGATGAACCGTCATTGATGACGAGGTTGGGGAAGATGACGAGATTGCGGTTGGTGTCAGCGACGCGACGCGCGCGCTCTTCTCCCAGACGCTCCACGAGTTCGGCACGGATGGCCGCCATTTCTTCCTTGGCCGCTTCGCCATAGAGCGGAATCCAGGCAGCGACGGGTCGGCCACGGAAGTTCACATTATCGGTTGTGAAGTGGCCATTGCCGAGATCAATCGCGAGCCCCTTGGTGGGCAGAACCAGTCCGGCCTGCTTTGGCGGCTCTACGCGCACGCCAGAGTTTTTCATGAAGTTGAGCCAGGTCGAATGGGTGGAGGGCAGGTGGTAATCATCCACGCTGTTCTCAACCATCAGCTTCCAATTGGCGGCGACATCATATTCCTGCGTTCCCGGCAGCACTTCCATCTGGCCGGAGGGAGACTGGTCAACGACGAGATCGATATAGTCCGTCGCCTTGCCGAGATAATCGCGCAGTGAGGGCGCGTTCGGGTCGAGGTTGAGGAACCAGAAGTCCTTGTAACTGTCGAATTGCGCCGGACCCTTCAGGCCCAGTTCCTTTTTGTCGAAGGCCTCCGTATAGGCCTCCTCCGATGGCACGCGCGCGAGTTCGCCATCATTGTTGTAGATCCAGCCGTGATAGACGCACATGAAACGCCGCGCATTGCCGCAGCGCTCAGCGCTCACCACCGCGCCACGATGGCGGCAGGTGTTGAAGAGACAGCGGATCTGGCCCTTCTGGTCCCGCACGAAGATGATGGGGCGACCAGCAACCTTGCGAGTCACGAAATCACCGGGCTTTTTCAGCTCGGACCCATGGCCAACATAAATCCAGCATTTTGCGAAAATCTTCCGCATTTCCTCGCGCAAGATGTCTTCAGAGACATGGACGACGCGGTCAAGGAGGAAGATGCCCCGGTCTTTGTCGTCGATCACATAGGAGCCATTGGCGGCCATGCGCGAACCCTCACTGAGAGACTGTATCGTTAGGGCATGAATAGATTTGTGGTTTAAGGGTGTCAATTCAGGCCGGATTTGGCATAAGGGGCCCAGATGCCGGGATCGCGGCAAATGAGATTCCCACCGGAGGGGTGAATGGGTAAGTCACTGCTGTTATGCAAGGTTGGCGACCTGGCGCCGGGCTCGGTCCGCAAGGTTGAGCGGCCGGATGGGCCAGCCTTGGCCGTCTATAATGTCGAAGGCTCCTTCTACGCCACTGATGACTGCTGCACCCATGGGCTTTCCAGCCTCTCCGAAGGCCAACTCGATGGAGAGCTGATTGAATGTGCGCTCCATTTTGGTGGCTTCGATGTCCGCACCGGCAAGGCGGTGCTGGCACCTTGCTCCATCGACCTCAAAACCTATCCAGTTGAGGTCCGGGGTGAAGAGGTCCATGCCCTGATTGAGGACTGAGGGCTGCAAGCACTTGCGCCCCTGCCTCTCCCGGTGCGAAGCTCGCGCATAAAGGGAGGGGCCCCCATGAACGACAAGGTATTTCTGGATTACGACCAGGCTGAGCTTGATCGCTGCTATGATCAGGCGAATTTTGCGCATAATCAGGATGTGGTGCATCGGCGGACCACCCATTACAGCGCAGTTTCCCGTGACATTCTGGGCGGTTGCGAGCGTTTGGCCTATGGGCCGGGCGAGATGGAGAAGCTTGATCTCTTTCGCGCAGCAAAGTCGGGTCAGCCTATTGTCATCTTCACCCATGGCGGGGCTTGGCGGGCTGGCTCCTCGACCCGCCATCATGGCCCGGCCGAGATGTTCCGCGCCGTCGGCGTGAATTACATCTCACTCGATTTCAACAATATCGGGGATGTCGGTGGCTCGCTTTTTCCGATGATTGATCAGGTGCGGCGGGCGGTTGCCTGGGTCTGGCGCAATGCGCGCAGCTTCGAGGCTGATCCTGAACAGATCTATGTTATCGGGCATTCGTCCGGGGCGCATCTGACCGGCAATATTCTGACGACCGATTGGTCCAAATATGATGCGCCGCAAACCATCCTGAAAGGCGGCATGGTCGTCAGTGGCATGTATGAGCTGCATCCGGTCGCTCTCTCGGCGCGGTCCAAATATGTGAATTTCACGCCAGAGATGATCGCGGAGCTCTCTTCGATCCGTAATCTGAAGTTCCTGACCTGTCCGGTCACCGTTGCCTTTGGCACTGAGGAATCGCCGGAATTCATGCGTCAAAACAGAGAGTTTGCCGAAGCTCTTCAGAGAATTGATAAGCTACGTGAGCTGGTCATCGGTGAAGGATACAATCATTTCGAGATCCTTGAGACGATTACCAATCCCTTTGGTGTGCTAGGTCGTGCGGCGCTCAAGATGCTGGGCCGCGAGATCGGGGCAGGGCGCTGATGAAGGCTGTTGTTCTGCACGAATTCGGTCCGCCCCATGTGCTGCGTTATGAGGATGTCCCTGACCCGCAGCCGCGTATGGGCGAGCTGCGCATCAGGGTCCATGCCGCAACCGTCAATCGTGTGCTGGATGTGTCTGTCCGTGCCGGGCGGGAGGCCCAGCGTGGGCCTGTCCTGCCGCTGATCCTTGGCGTTGACTGCGCTGGCATTGTCGATGCCGTGGGTGAGGGTGTGACGCGTTTCAAGCCAGGCGACCACGTTGCGTCGGCTGGTGTGATGCCGCTGGAGGCCTGTCCTGAGGACGGGGTGGGCTATAGCGGCCCTGTCGGCATGATGGGCATCAAGCGGCCGGGCGGCTTTGCGGAGCTTGTCTGCGTCTCGGCATCAAAGACCAATCTTCTGCCAAAGAGCCTCAACTTTCACGAGGCTGCCGTTGTTATGCGGCATGGTCCAACGGCTTGGAACCTGCTTTGCAATATTGCCCAGCTCAAGGCTGGTGAATGGGTGCTGATCATGGGTGCCAGCGGTAATCTGGGCATGGTCGGGATTCAGATTGCCAAGCATGTCATCGGGGCGAGGGTGATCTGTGCTGCGGGCAGCCGGGCGCGAGCTGACCTTGGCCTCGAACTCGGCGCCGATCACGCGATTGATTACTCGACGCAGGACATCACGGCGGAGATCTTGCGTATGACCGAAGGCAAGGGCGTGAATGTCCTTTACGACAATATCGCCAATCCCGAAGTGTTGCCCAAGGCCTTTATGGCGCTTGGCGCCGATGGGCGTCTTGTAACAGCAGGCGCGCATGGCGGTCCGGTTGTACCGATCAACTTCCACCATCTTTATGACAAGCGCATCACCATCAGGGGCATTCCCGGCTACAAGCCATCTGATCTGCCGCTCTGTTTTCAGGCGGCAGCGGAGGGGAAGATCAAAGTGCGCATCGCCCATGTGTTACCCTTGTCAAAAGCTGCGCTTGCGCATGAGATGATGGAAAGTGACCCCGGAATGGGTAAGATCGTCCTCGATCCGACTTTGTGAATCAAAAGGCCCGCTCGATCGGGCCCATAAGAAGAGAGGAAACGTAAATGAAGGTGATGAGCTTTCATCTCATGCCCTATGCGAAGATCGACCCGTCGATCCGTGAGAAATATCGCAGCGCCTGGGTTGTGCTTCCCAACGACCATTTCGACCCAAAGGTCGGTCACGAACTCTACAACCGCTACCTTGATGAACTCGAACTCGCGGACGAGTTGGGCTTTGATGGCGTGTGCATCAATGAGCATCATCAGTCGGCCTATGGATTGATGCCTTCGCCTGTTGTGATGGCGTCAGCTCTGTCACGCCGCACCAAGGGCCGCATTGCCATTCTGGGGAACGCCTTCTGCCTGCGTGAAAATCCACTCACACTTGCTGAAGAACACGCGATGATCGACTGCATCACCGGTGGCCGTCTCATCAGCGGCTTCGTGCGCGGTGTTGGTACGGAATATTTCTCCTTCGGCACGAATCCGGTTCACTCGCTGGAACGGCACAAGGAAGCTGCCGAACTCGTTGTCCGTGCCTGGACGGAGACGGGCCCCTTCAGCTATGAGGGCAAGCATTATCACCTTGAATATGTGAATCTCTGGCCCAAGCCCTTCCAGCAGCCGCATCCGCCAATCTGGTGCCCGTCGCAGGGTAGCCGTGAGACGATTGAGTGGGCGGCGCATCCCGACCGCAAATATGTCTATATCCAGACCTACACGCCCGCCGATGCGGTCGCGAAATTCCTCGACATGTATCGTGAGATCGCTTGGCGTCAGTATGGATACGAGGCTTCATCGGCGCAGATTGGTTGGTGCGCGCCAGTCTATGTTGCCGAGACCGATGAGCAAGCCATCAATGAAGCGCGGCCGCACATCGAAATGATGTTCAACGTGCTTCTGCCGAAGGCAACTGAACTCATGTTCTTCCCGCCCGGTTATATGAGCCCGCAATCGTTGCAGCAGGTTCTCGCCCTCAAAGCGAAGAACCGTGGCAATGTCACAATTGAAGCGCTGATTGAGCGCGGTGTGATCTTGTGCGGCAGTGCTGACACTGTGCGCAAGCAAATCACCGAGCGGCATCATCAGATGGGCTTTTCTGAACTCATGTGCATGTTGATGTTTGGTTCGCTCCCACGCGATCTGACGGAGAAGAATATCCGCCTCTTCGCCAAGGAAGTGCTGCCTGCCATCAAGCAACTTGGAGACAAGGATTATCGCGGCTTTGATTTGCCGCGCGTTGCTGCTGAATAAAATACAAAAAACGGAAAAATAAAAAACAAGACGGGAGGGATGTCCAATGATGGAATTTCGCTTGCCTGAAGAATTGCAAATGCTTCAGGAGAGCCTGCGGCGCTATGTCGACAACGAGATGATCCCTTATGAAAGGGAGACGCTCGAAAATGGCGAATTGAAGCCCGAATGGCGCGCGCGTTTTCAGGACGGGATGAAAAAGCTCGGCCTTTGGATGATGGATGTGCCGGAAGAGTTTGGTGGCGGTGGCTTGTCGCTGCTGGGCAAATCAGTCGTGTGGCAGGAACTCGGTCGCACAATCGCATTGCCCGCGCGTGATGATGGCATCACCGGCCCGACTGTGCGGCACATTCTGTTCCAGCTCAAAGGCGAGATGCGTGAGAAATATCTCATGCCGACTTTGCGCGGTGAGAAGAAAGCCTGTTTCGCGCAGACAGAACCTGATGCAGGCTCTGACCCCGCCAGTATGCGCACCACCGCTGTCCGCGATGGCGATCACTATGTCATCAATGGTGTGAAGCGCTTCATTACCAGCGCAGGCAAGGCTGATTTCATGCAACTGATGGCCGCGACCGATCGTGCCAAAGGGGCACGGGGTGGCATCTCCTGTTTCATCGTCGATATGAAAACGCCGGGTGTGAAACTGACCGCCCAATATGAGACGATGATGGGCGACAAGCCCTGGGAAATCGTGCTCGATAATGTGCGTATTCCCGCTGACCATCTCGTAGGAGAAGAGGGCAAGGGGTTCGGCCTTGCGCAGAAATGGCTGGGCGCCGGTCGCGTGAAACATGGTGCGCGGGCGCTGGGTGTCGCGGAGCGTTCGCTCGAACTCAGCGTCAAATATGCGCATGAACGCTCGACCTTCGGCAAATTGCTGGCAGAGCGTCAGGGCATTCAGTGGCAGCTCGCTGACATGTGGATGGGGCTGGATAGCGCAACCTTGCTGGTGCGCCGTGCAGCTTCCATGATCGACAGCGGCGATGAGGCGCGGGTCGAGGCCTTTCATTGCAAATATTACGCAGATGAGATGGCCTTCCAGGCAATTGATCGCTGCATGCAGATCCACGGGGGCATCGGGCTCACAACCGATCTTCCGATTGAACGGATGTGGCGTCAGCAGCGCAGCTATCGTATCACGGAAGGTGCGAGCGAGGTCATGCGTAGCGTGATCGCCCGCCATGTCATGAAGGCCTATGCCTGAAAGCAGGCGGCGGCCTGTCTCGTGAGGCTGTGATCCATGCGCGCCAGCGCCGCCGTCTTGTCTGCTTTGATGCTTGCCCTTGTCGTGGGTTTGGGCGGCTATCTGGGCGGGCGTGTTTTCTTCGCCCCACCACCGCTGCTTGATCAAGGGTCCGTCTGGTCGGAAGTCAGCTGGCCGTTTTTGCGCGATGGCTGGCCGAAAGGCCGCGCCTTTCGCTGTGCGAGTGCTGATTGCGGTGAAGACGTATTTTTTTACGCCCGCATCAAAATGGGTCTGTGTGACTGTGCGCTGGGGGTGGCGAGTGATGAGGATCTTGAACGGATCACGGACGCCCCGCTTCTCAGCCGCGATGTCGCGCCCCAAGGGGCCGGGGAGCCGGCCCAATTTGCTGGCATGAATGGCTGGCTGCGGGCCTATCAGATGCCCAACGGAGCGGCGCTTTTAGTTTATGGCGGCGGTCGCAATTGTAATGCTTTTGTTGGTATGGCCAGCGCGCGTTCTGAATTCACCCCGCAGGCTCGTGCCGCCCTCGACAAATTGCTGAATGGGCCACAGATGAAGGACTGGATTGCCTCAGCCCAAGGCTTCCCGAAAATTCATTGAGGTTTCGATGTCGGATGAACTCGCTCAGATAATCGCAGCAGCGCGTCGCATCGTGGCCTTCACGGGTGCTGGCATCTCGACTGAAAGCGGCATCCCCGATTTCCGCTCCCCCGATAGTGCCTGGAAACGTCATGCGCCCATTCCTTTCGATCAATTCATGGCGCAAGAGTCGAGCCGGGTTGAAGCATGGCAGCGTAAATTTGCGATGGATGATCTTTATGCGGGCGCGCAGCCCGGCCGCGGCCATCATGCCCTTGCGCAGCTTTATGCGAGCGGCAAGTTAGCCTGTGTCATTACGCAGAATATTGATGGACTTCATCAGGCCTCCGGCATCGGCAGCGATGACGTGATTGAATTGCATGGCAATGGAACTTACGCGACGTGTTTGGGCTGCGGTGTGCGGCATGAGCTTGCGCGCATTCGCCCCGCCTTCGAGCAGACACGTCGTGCACCTCAATGTTTGTGCGGCGGCATCGTAAAAAGTGCGACCATTTCCTTTGGCCAATCCATGCCGCAAGAGGCGATGCGGCGTGCGCAGGAGGAGAGCCGCAAGGCGGATCTGTTCTTGGCGATTGGCTCTTCGCTGGTGGTCTATCCGGCTGCAGGTTTCCCCGCTTATGCAAAAGACTGCGGTGCGGAGCTTGTGATTATCAATCGTGAGCCAACGCCACTCGATGCTCACGCGGATTTGTGCGTCAGAGGTGAGATTGGCGACATTCTGGAGCCCTTTTGTCGGTCATGACGCGGGCTTGGCTGTGATTCCTTTGAGTCTTCCACAGACGGCTGCGTCAGATGCTCTTGGAGGCGGCGCGTGGGGTGCTATGGTGCCTTACGTGATTCACCGGATGGGTTGATCGATTCGTTACTCTTCCGGGCTCACCCGGACTGTTTTGGGGGCTGACTAGGTGGCCAGCAAGGATTCAACATTTCAGACTGCGGGGCTTGAGCCGCAGGCATCATCTGAAGAGACTCCGCTGAACCTCATCGAGGTGTCAGGCCGCATCAAGTGGTTTGACGTCGCCAAGGGCTATGGCTTTGTCGTTCCTGATCAGGGTGGCAATGATATTCTCCTGCATGTGACGGTGTTGCGTCGCGACGGGTTCCAGACAGCTCCTGAGGGTGCGCGCATCATTTGTGAAGCGCTTATTCGCTCGAAGGGTATGCAGGTTTTTCGTGTCGTCTCACTCGATGAATCAACCGCAGTCCATCCGGCCATGCATACTGCACGCACCCATGTTCAGGTCGTGCCTACCGGCGGCTACGAGATCGCCATTGTGAAATGGTTCAACCGCGTTCGCGGCTTCGGCTTCCTGACACGGGGCGATGGAACGGAAGATATCTTCGTCCATATGGAGACGCTGCGGAAATATGGCATCACCGAGCTGAAGCCCGGCGACAGCCTTTTGGTGCGCTTTGGCCCCGGATCAAAGGGCCTGATGGCCGCGGAAGTCCGGCCGCTCGAAACCGCGCTGCCATCCTCGCACTAACCGTCCCGCTTGCGGGGCATTGACCTTCGCGGCATGGTTCTGCGGCCTGAACCGTGGAGTGTGTCTTGCGCCTCTTGTCTGCCCTCTCCCTGACCCTGTTCGTTCTGGTGGCCAGCCTGATGCCGGCTACGGCGCAAAGCGGGTCGGCCTCCTCGACGCTGGAGCCCTTGCAGATCATGACCGCCAGCGGGCGGCATGACTTCTCGGTTGAGGTCATGCGCACGGATGAGGAGCGGGCGAGGGGGCTTATGTATCGCCGCTTCATGGCCGCCAACCGGGGCATGTTGTTCGATTTCAAGACCGAGCAGCCCATCAATATGTGGATGAAAAACACCTATTTGCCGCTCGACATGATTTTTATCGCGCGAAATGGCTCGGTTACCCATGTTGTTGCCGATACCGAGCCGCTGTCCGAGCGTATCATCTCTTCGAATGGCCCTGCCTTTGCAGTTTTGGAGGTGAATGCGGGGATAGCGGCCAAAATCGGTTTGAAGCCGGGGGATAGGGTTCAGCATCCGATGTTTCGCCCCTAACTTCCCTTCACGCGGCGCTGACCCTGTGCTAGGAGCAGCGCATCCTCGTCGGGGTATGGCGCAGTCTGGTAGCGCATCTGCTTTGGGAGCAGAGGGTCGCAGGTTCGAATCCTGCTGCCCCGACCATTTCTAATCTTGCTTTGCACCGAGAACCTTGATGGCGAGCCAGATCGCCAGCAGACAATTGACCGCCCCCAGGACCGAGACTAGCGCCAAAAGGCTTGAGGGCCCCTGAGCTTCCGTCAGGGCGGCTGCACCCCATGGGGCTAGCGCCTGGGCCACAAGGGAGGGGAAGGCAATTTTGCCCATCAGCGGCGCGTAGCCCTGTGGACCAAAGACAGCCAGTGGAACCGCCCCTCGCGCGATGGAATAGATGCCGTTTCCCGCGCCGTAGAAAATGAGGGCGAGGGCGGCGAGCGACATGCCCCACCACAAAAGCAAAAGTCCGGCAAAGACGAGCAAGGTCGAGGCAACGAGCGTCCATGCAGGATGATAGAGCTGGCCGAAAAGACGCTCCGCGATGCGTGAGGCGACCTGCGACGGGCCGATTAGCATTCCCAAAGAAACCGCCGCAGCGATGGAATAACCAACACCTTGCAGCAACATCACCACATGCTGCGCAATCACAGAGGCTAATGCAGCTGCAATGGTGAGGACCGCGGCGACGAGAAGAAAATCGCCCCAGCGAAAAGATGCCTGTGCCTGCTTCTGCTCAGCCTGTCGATGTGACCGATCTGAAGACGTGATTTGTGGCACCATCAACAGATGCAGCGGCATACAAATGAGAAGATGAATGCCAGCGTAAAGAAGACATGCAGCACGCCAGTCATGCTGTGAGACGACATAGGCAGTGATAGGCCAACAGATCGTGCTGGCAAATCCACCATAAAGTGTCAGCTCGGAAATGAGGGGTCGCGCATTCAAGCCATAGAGTTTGCCCAGTGCAGAGAAGGCCGCGTCATAAAGGCCCGCACTCATGGCAGCCCCCAGCAGGATCCAGGCGACATAATAAAGCGGCAGTGTCTCCACCTTTGCAAGAAGCGCGAGGCCACAACTCATCAATATCGAGCTGCTGGCCAAAACAGGGCGTCCGCCCCATCGTTCAATCAACAAGCCAACAGCCGGTGCGCAGACACCTGCTGAAATGAAGGCGAGTGTCAGACCTGCAAAGATGACGGGAGTTGACCAGCTGAGTTCAAGGCTCATCGGTGTGGCGATGACGCTCAGCAGATAGAAACTTGTTCCCCATGCAAAAATCTGTCCAATGCCCAAAGCCAGAACGAGGCGATGGGGATGGTGGGGAAGCGCGAAGGAAATGGAATTCATCCTGCCGATACTGTCATGCTGAGGCTTTGAAATCAAAGCAGTTGATCACATTCTTTGTAACACAGCCTCGTTGTCGCTTGAAATGCACAATTCACCGGCGCTTAGTTTGTTACAAATCAGGGGCGATGCGATGATTTGTAAAAAGCCAACAACGCGCGCGACACATGAAGCAATGATGCAGCTTGTGCTCGAATATATCGAGAAACATTTAGCCGACCTTGATGTCGAGAGGCTGCATGAAATGACAACGCTCTCGCGCTTTCATTTCCACCGCGTCTTTCGGGAGCTGACGGGTGAAACCCCTGGTCTTTACGTGAGACGCAAGCGGCTCAATCTGGCGATGGCCTTGTTGAAGGCGGGGGAAATGGACTTGTCGGTTCTGGCCCGCACGGCTTGCTATACAAGTCTCTCTGCCTTCAACCGTGCCTTTCGTGAGCAATTCGGTATTACACCGGGAACCTATGCTTACCAGTTACAAAGACAGAATTCGCGATCGCGTATCGTACCATCTGTCATGCTTGCGAAAGATTGTCTCACTTCATCGCGGTTTCGCTTTCTGTCAAATTCCTTGTTGCGTCAACCGCCATCGCTTTAGGGCGATATCTCAAGTATATTCTTCTTTCCCTTGCTGAAGTGAAATTGATCTTGCGCATTCGATTGATTGAGAGTGCCGGAACCGTTCCGCAGACTTCCATGCAACGAACTCTGACTCGGTTGTTGCATGATGTGGGGATCTATTGCGCTAACTTACTGCAAGTCATTCAGCTCCCGCTTGAGTGTGTTTTTGCTTCTGGCTCTTCCGTTTTTGTTCGGCAGCGGATTTGCGTTTGCCTATACGCTTGGCACCACGACAGTCTCTCCATCCGTCATCACCATTGGCTCTCAGGTGACGATTACCGCCAGTTTGAATGGTAGTGTCAGCAGTGATACTATCAGTTTTTCCGATCCCTTGACGTCAGCTGCGCCGGTATGTTCGCTTCCCACAAGTACGAACCCGGTTGTATGCACCTACACGCCATCCGGGCTCGGTCTTCATACTGTGACCGTTACATCGAGTGGTGGCGGACCGACGCGAACGGTCACTTTCACGGTCAATGCGCCCACAATCAGTCTCACGCCAACGAGCTTGTCGAATGGGACATATCTCGTGCCTTATTCTGCGACGATCTCTGCATCGGGTGGAACAGGGCCCTATAATTTTGCTGTAACGGGAGGTGCGTTGCCGGGGGGGCTGAGCCTGTCAACGGGTGGAGCCCTGACCGGGACGCCCTCCGCAGCTGGTAGCTTCAACTTCACTGTCACCGCCACTGCGAGTGGCGGTTACACTGGGTCGCGCGCTTATTCCCTGACAATCGACAAAGCAACAAGCTCGACGTCCTTATCTGCATTGCCCGCCAGTCCTTCTGTTGGAGATACGGTCACACTGACAGCTACTGTGTCACCCTCATCTGCAACAGGAACGGTGACGTTCAAGGATGGGGCAACGACGCTTTCAACAAGCGCTGTGAGTGGCGGTATTGCGACGTTTACGACCACGTCTCTCGGTGTGGGTGTGCATAGTTTGACTGCGACCTATAATGGTGACAGCAATTTTACATCGAGCACCAGCTCCCCGCAAAGTGTCACTGTATCAAAGACGAATACAACGACTGCGGTGACGGCTACACCCAATCCGGCGGTGAGCGGTCAGACTGTCACTTTGACAGCCACGGTCTCGCCATCCACAGCGACCGGTTCGATCCTTTTCAAGGATGGCGCTACGACGCTTGCGACTGTTGCCATCAGTGGGGGTACAGCGTCACACACGCTGAATTCGCTCTCTGTCGGCAACCACACCATCACGGCCGAATATTCTGGTGACGCCGCCTATAATTCCAGCAGTGGAAATACGAGCCTTTCGATTATCAAGATCGACACATCAACCACGCTTGTCGTCAGCAATGCCAATCCAATCTTTGGAACCAGCATCACCTTTACTGCCACAGTGTCTCCCTCTGCGACGGGTAGTGTGACATTCAAGGATGGTGCGACCACTCTGGCCACTGTGGCTCTGTCAGGTTCGACGGCGAGCTATTCAACCAGTCTGCTCACTGTCGGCGGCCACACGGTGATTGCTGAATATTCCGGTGATTCAACTCATAACCCCAGTGTCAGTGCGAATGTGGGTGTGACTGTTGGCAAGATTACGACATCAACATCGCTGAGCGCATCTGCAACTTCGGTGGATGTTGGCACTCATGTCACATTGACTGCAAGTGTGTCTCCCTCCGCGACTGGTAATGTGGTCTTTAAGGATGGCGCAACCACCATTGCAACAGTTGCGCTCAATGGCAGCTCATCGGCGAGTTTCACGACGAACGCTCTTTCTGTAGGCGCTCATAGCATTACGGCTGCCTATCAGGGTAATTCTACACATGATGGCAGTACGAGTAGCGTTGTGACGATCACCGTCAATGTCATCGCGACCAATACGACACTCTCCGCCTCTGCGACCAATATTGTGTTTCCGGCTTCGGTAACGTTTGTTGCCACTGTCAGTCCGGCGAGCGCTGGTGGAAGTGTCACTTTCAAGGATGGTTCAGTGATTTTGGGGACGGTCACGCTGAGCAATGGAACAGCAAGCCTGACCGTCAACACGCTTTCTCCGGGCAATCACGCAATTACGGCGAGTTATTCTGGTGATGCCTCACATGCTGCCAGCACCAGCGCGACAGTCGTGGTAACCGCGAAGCGGCCGGACCCGACGCTCGATGCCAATGTTCGGGGCATTCTGAGTTCGCAAGTGCAGGCCGTTCAGCGCTTTGCAACCGCCCAGATCAGCAATGTGCAGCAGCGTTTGGAACAGCTGCATAATGAGGATGTGGCGCCGATCAGTTTTGGCATGGGCTTTGTAGCGCTCGACCAGTCCTGCCGGGCTTCGCTTGATCCAGCTTGCACTGCGGTAAATCCATCGCAGCGTGCCATGGCTTATGCCCCGCAAGATAAAGGTGGAGCGAAGATCTTTTCCGGCTTTGATCAGCCCGATCCCGCCACCGCGCCGATGCCCTTCGGCAATCCGCGTGAATACTCGCCTTTCGCTATCTGGACGGCGGGCTCGGTGATCTTCGGACATGAGAATTTGCTGGGTCAGCCGGCAGATAATCGTTTCACCGCATCCGGCTTGAGTGTTGGTTTTGATACGCGTGTCATGCCGGGTTTCAAAGTGGGGGCTGCATTCGGCTTCGGGTCTGATCGCACTGATATTGCCAACAGCTTCGCGTTCAACAGAGGTCATAGCTCGTCAGCGACGCTTTATGCGAGCTGGCGCATGTTCGGTTCCGTTTTTCTCGACGGGCTGATCGGTCATGGCCGTGTTAATTTTACATCCGGGCGGCCAGCGCCTTTCGACGGGAGCTGGATTACGGGCGAGCGCGATGCACGCATGACCTTCGGCTCTCTCATTCTCACGAGTGAGCAGGTGTTCCGCCAAATGCGCCTTGCACCCTACACGCGGCTGGATGTCATTCATGCCAATTTGAGGGCCTATAGCGAGCAGGGGCCTCTGGACTGGGTCTTGACCTATGGAAGTTCTGCGCGAACATCCACATCAGCTGTCCTTGGGTTGCGGGCGCAATATGATTGGCTGATTGGAAATGGGAATGTCATTTCCCCGATCATGCGCGTGGAATATGCGCATCTCTTCGGCGGCAGTCTGACGCAATCCATGTTTTATGCAGCCGATCCCACGACGCAATATGGCCTCTCCCTCTCGCCTTATGCTGCCAACACCCTCGGCGGGTCTTTCGGGTTAAAGGCAAGTGGAAGCAATGGTGTGTCTGGGCAGCTTGAATATCTGCTCAGCGGCAGCGCAGAGGGTGGGCTGCGCGGCCAAGGTCTGCGGGGAATGTTGAGGGTGGCGTTTTAGGTCGGTAAACGTCTGGCGACCCCAGCAGGGCTCGAACCTGCGACCTGCCGCTTAGAAGGCGGCTGCTCTAATCCAGCTGAGCTATGGGGCCACAGTTGCCGTCAGCTGCCTCAGTGGGTCCACTGTTGCAGGCGGCCGGGGCGGAAATTGTCAGAATAGGACACGACCTTACGGCTTGAGGGGGCGGGTTCCTCAACGCGCGCCTCGATGCCGTTGCGCTGGGCATAGGCCATAGCCTCTTCCTTGGAGGCAAACCACAGCTTTAGCTGCGACTTCATGTCCGAAGAGCTGGTCCAGCCCATCAGGGGCTCGACCTCGCGGGGCTTCTCTGGATCATATTCGAGAAGCCAGCGACGGGATTTGGCACCGCCCGATTGGGTTGCGGCCTTAGCGGGGCGATAGATGCGTGCGCTCATGGAAAAAGCCCAGATTCTCCACCGGCCCTTGCCGGCTGCCTTCGCATAGCCGAAATGGCCAAAGCCGACAATGACCCTTGTTGATGAGATCAGGCTGCCCGGTCGTCCTGGGACGCCGCGTCCGGCGTGCCCGGCAGGCGCTCCAGTTTGATGACGACGTCAATGCCGGCAATGCGGGTGCCGGGTGGGGCAGGGATGTTGAAGTCCGGGATCAACTCTTCCGGCAGGTCGAAAAGCTCTTCCTTGTCTTCCAGATAGAAATGGAAATGCGGGCCGGTCTTGGTGTCGAACCACACCTTGCCGCCATAAAGAGCGATTTCGCGCACGAGGCCCTTGTCAGCAAAGTCCCGTAGCGTGTTGTAGATCGTGGCCAAAGAAGGCGGATAGGCCATGGTGCTGGCCTCGCCAAACAGCGTCTCAGCCGTGACATGCCGGTCCCCCTTTGCAAAAAGGAGGTTGGCGATCATCAAGCGCTGGCGCGTGACCCGAAGGCCGGCCTGTTCAAGCTTGTCCCGCATACCTGTCGATCCTTCAATCCTTGCTTAGACCTCTACAATGTCAATTTGGGCTTCACAAGGGCGCTAAGACACATTGGAAATGTTATAAGAACGCGGTCCGGTCATTCACAGGGGGGCACATGCTCACATTTTTTTATTCTCCCGGTTCAAGCTCCATGGCGCCCCATATTGCCCTGCATGAGATCGGGTTGCCTTTCGAGAGCAAATGTCTCGATTTCAACCGCAAACAGCAAAAGGATGCCGATTACCTTGCGCTCAATCCAGAGGGCAAAGTACCGCTCCTGCTTGTCGATCACCGACCAATGACAGAGGTTGCCGGGATTATGTTCTATCTGGCCAAGGCCCATCCTCAGGCCGGCCTTTTGCCAGAGGATGCAGAGGGGCAGGGGCAAGTCGTCTCATGGATGTCCTACGCCGCCTCGACGCTGCACCCGGCCCGCAAGGCTGGCATTGATGTTGCCAAAGCCTGCTTTGCCCGCACCGACCTACGCCTGACCGGGCGGGACTGGTGCGTTGGCAGCTATTCCATTGCTGACATCCATGTCTTCCGCCTGTTTTGGAAATTCGTCGATTACGCGCAAGCTCAACGTGAGGACTACCCCAATCTCTTTGCCCATCACGACCGGATGATGGCCCGCGCTGCCGTGCAGCGAGTGATTGAAATCGAAAGCCGGCAGCAGGCTTGAGACACGGAACCTTTCTGCCCTCTGGCGCTTGCCTAAAGGTCACGCTGGGCGGGCAGAGGAGGCACCGTGTCTTTGTTGCGTCACCTGATTTTCGGAGCCATCACACCTATCCTCATGGCTTTGAGCGCGGCAGCGCAGACTGGCCCCTTTGCGGAGTTTGAGGGACGCTGGAGCGGAAGTGGTACGATCACGCATGGGGATGGGCGCACCGAACGCCTGAGATGCAACGCAACGGCGAACGGTCGCGGTGACCAATTGCAGAACCAGCTGTCCTGCCGCAGCGACAGTTCAAATTTTCAATTCGTCGCGAATGTGCGCCATGAAAGTGGGCGCATCAATGGCCAGTGGTCGGAGACCATCAACAATGTCAGCGGCTCGATTGAGGGGCGCATTGCAGGTGGCAACCTGCAAGCCCAAGCCCAAGGTCAGAGCTTCAGCGCTGCGATCACGATGAACGCGCGTGGCGGTAAACAGACTGTGGCGATCCGTGCAGCGGCCAAGGAAATGTCCACGGTCAATATTTCTCTGGCGCGGAGCAAATGACCGCGCCCGCGCTGCGCCTCGCCAATGGTGGCGCAACAGCTGCGCTCGTCGCACAAGGCGCGTGGGACATTGATCATCTCTCGCAACTGGAGACGCTGGCCCATATAGCCTTGCCGAATGTGCGGCGGCTGGAACTTGATCTCGATGCAATTTCCCGGCTCGACACCTGGGGCGCTTGGGCGCTTGCCTCTGTTTTGCGGCGGGCAAGACAGATGGGCGCGGATTGCAGCCTGCGCAGTCAAAATGCCCAGCGCGTCGCACTGGTAAGGCGTATGCAGGACAGCCTGCAAAATCAGTCTGTCGATGGCAATGACAAAGGCCTGCAGGCTCTGTTGTCGCGCTTGGGGCAAGCAACCGAAAAGCTTGGGCGTGATGGATTAGCCCTGCTTGATCTCGTGGGTCGCTTGGCGGTGATTTTGTGGCGCGGCGTTCGGCATCCAGCACGTTGGCATGTCTCATCCATCATTCATCATCTCGATTGCGTCGGCCTGCGCGCTGTTCCCATCATTGCCCTGATGACACTGCTCATCGGTTGCATCATTGCCCAACAGGGATTTTTCCATTTCACGCGTTTTGGTGCGCGGGATTATGTCGTCGATCTCGTCACGATCCTCGTCTTGCGTGAGATCGGCGTGTTGCTGGTCATCATCATGGTCGCCGGGCGATCAGGGAGCGCCTATACGGCAGAAATAGGCTCGATGAAAATGCGTGAGGAGATTGATGCCTTGCGCGTGATGGGACTTGATCCGGTCGAGTATCTCATCTTTCCACGAGTCGTTGCGCTCGTGCTCGCAGCCCCCTTGCTCACGCTACTTGGGAATTTTGCCGCTCTGTATGGCGCGGGTCTTGTCGCTGCGACTTATGGTGGCATGAGCCCGCAGGTTTTTCTCGAAAGGCTGCGCGAAGCCGCTACGATGACGCATTTTCAAGTGGGTCTGATCAAGGCACCCGTGATGGCCTTGGTCATTGGCTCGGTTGCAGCTCTTGAAGGAATGAAAGTCGCTGGCAGCGCTGAGTCCCTCGGACGCGGCGCGACCAGCTCTGTCGTGCGGTCGATCTTCCTTGTCATTGTGCTGGATGGTGTGTTCGCCATTCTGTTTGCGGCTGTAGGAATGTGACATGGCTCAGGATGTGCTCATCAGGGTCGCACAGCTCACCACGCGATTTGGTACACAAACGGTCATTGATGGCATTTCCTTTGAGGTGAAGCGCGGTGAGATCATCGGGCTGGTGGGAGGTTCGGGTTCTGGCAAGACCGTTTTGCTGCGCTCAATGGTCGGGCTGTTATGCCCGACGAGTGGCAGTGTTGAAATTTTGGGTGTGCATATTGAAGGCGCAAGTGCCGCGCAGTTGCGCGATGTCGGGCGTCGCTGCGGGATGCTTTTTCAGCATGGAGCCCTGTTTTCTGGTTTGTCGCTTTGCGAGAATGTCGAGTTCCAGATGCGGCAGTTCTTGCAGGCTGATGCGCATACCTTGCGCGACGTTGCCGGCGCCAAGCTTGCGCTGGTGGGTCTTGAGCCGCGCGACGCTGCAAGGCTCCCGTCTGAATTGTCGGGTGGCATGACCAAACGCGCTGCTTTGGCGCGTGCCTTGGCACTTGAGCCTGATATCCTTTTCCTCGATGAACCGACCTCAGGGCTTGATCCCATTCGCGCGGCTGAGATTGATGCCTTGATCCTGACGCTTCATGCGCTGCTGGGCTTGACCGTATTCATGGTCACTCATGATCTGCGCTCCCTTCGCGCCATTTGCACGCGCATATTGGCGCTTCACGAGGGAAAGATCGTTGGTGACGGGACGTTTGATGAGATGAGGCAAAGTTCGCATCCGTGGGTGCGGGCCTATTTCAACAGCGAGCATCATGCTCGCCAAGACTCGGTGTGAGGAATGGAGCTTCACGTCCGCTATGTCCTCGTGGGCATTTTCGTGCTGGTCCTGACATTGTCTGGCCTGAGCTTTGCGCTCTGGATTCAAAATCGCGGAAGTGTGCAGGAGAAGCTGCATCTGATCGTAAGATTTGAAGGAACCGCAAGCGGTTTGCGTGTAGGCGCACCCGTCACTTTCAATGGTGTACGCATTGGGGAAGTATCGCGGCTGGAATTTGATCGCTCTGATCTTGATGCCGTGATTGCGCATCTTGATGTTGAGGCACAGGCACCCATCACGGGCACGACCCATGCCGTGCTTGAATCGCAGGGCTGGCTCGGAAATGCTTTTATCGCATTGTCCGGAGGTGATCGACAATCACCGCTTGACCGATCCAAAGGGGATCCCGTCTTAGTCGCGCAAAGCAGCAAGCCTCTCGCACAGGATGCACGCGAGACATTGCAAGCCTTGCGGTCACTTGCAGCTGACAATGCGGATGGTATCCGGGACAGTGTTGCCAATATACGAAACTTCTCGGATGTTTTGTCACGCAATGGGGAACGGGTCGAAAATATCATCAAGGGACTTGAAAAGACTTTGGGAGGCAGTGGACAGGATGTGAAGCCCTCCGTTTATGATTTGCGTCTGCCGGAGATCGAGACAGGTCTGTTAAAGGATCTATCGGTGGCGGTGGCTGATCCCACTGTTGCCGCAAGTTTTGAGAGCCAGCGATTGATGCAGGTGGATGGCAAGGGAGAGATTACACCAACCGCAATTCAATTCACCGACACGATCTCAAAGCTGATCCAGCGCAGATTGATTCAGGGGCTTGAAAGCGTTGGCTTGGAACATGTCGGTACAGCGCAGGATGTAGCGACGGCGGATGTTCAAATCGCAATCGACCTTCGCAGATTCCAGCTTGTGACCGGCCAGAAAGTCCAGATCAGTATGGGACTGCGGCTTGTGAGCGGCGACAATAAAGTAATGGGCCATCGGCTTTTTGAGGCAGAAAATGCGATTGCGTCCGAGGAGCCAAAAGAAATCGTCTCGTCCGTCAATGAGGCCTTTGCCCATGTGCTGAAAGAGGCGCTGCGCTGGATCGCGGAACGAGTGGCGAATGTAGAAACAAAAACGGGCGCCGTAGAGGCGCCCGTTCAATAAGACAAGTTTCACCTTAGAGCCACGGCATCAGGGACGCGTGGATCACATCTTTCACGCCGCCTTCCTTTGCACCGACTGACTTGATCGCTTTATCGACTTCATTGAGGCCGAAGCGATGGGTCGTGACGAGATCAAGCGGGAAGCGCTGAGATGCGAGCTGCTGGAGCGCCAGTTCGCAAGCAAGATAGGAATGACCTCGCGCCGAATGCATCGTGATATATTTGGTGGTCATCTTGCCGATTGGGAAATTCGGGAATTCCGGCATTTCGCCCTGCACGACGATGCGACCACCCTTGCGCTTCATGGCCTCGATACCGAGCAGGATCGGCATGGTGCCAGCACCCGCCGTACAATCGAGAACCACATCCACGCCATAGCCACCGGTCACTTCCATGATGCGCTGAAGCGGGTCTTCCGTCTGCACATTGATGCAAACGTCAGCGCCGAGCTTCTTGGCGACTTCCATGCGTGCGGCATCCTTGCTGGTGCCGGTGATGATGATCTGCTTGGCACCTGCCTGCTTGCAGATAACCGTCTGCGACAGACCTTGCTGGCCGGGACCTTGAATCAGGACGGTTGAATTGTAACCAACTCCGCCCTCGAAGAGCGACCATTCGATGCCATTAGCCATCGGCGTCACGAGGCCGGCCAGTTCCGGGCTGACGCCCTTGGGCACATGGTGAAGAACCGCGTTCCACGGCAGATACACATATTGGGCGAAGCCACCAAACAGATGAGGCGCCCGTTCGGCCGATGTATAGCCATAGCGGATCGACTGGGGATTGTTGCGCCAGTCGGTGTTTTCGCAGTGGCGATACTGTCCGGCATGGCAGTGCTCGCATTTGCCGCACATGACATAATGCTCGACGAAAACCAGATCGCCTTCCTTGAATCCCTTGCGGCGGGTGAATTCCTTGCCGCATTTGGCGATGTAGCCGATGTTCTCATGGCCCATGATGACCGGGGCCTTCATCGGGGGGTGCTCATAGAGCTTCACATCCGTGCCGCAAATGCCCGCGACTTCCATTTTCATGAGGGCCGCGTCATCGGCGATCTCTGGCATGGGGAATTCGCGGATTTCGGTTGTGCTGGGGGCCGTGCGGACGGCTGCGAGGACTTTCTCGACCACCTGAAAATCTCCTCCGGTGAGATTGGTTGTGGGTCTAGGTAGCACCCACGATGGCGGGATGGCAATTTCATTCGCCCCGCCCCATAAGGAAGCCATGACACCCGCCGGGCCATTTCGTAAAAAGCGGCCAGAAGCAGCCGACCTGACCCGCCGCCTGAAAGAGGCGGTCCGGGAGAATTTCCGTCTGGGCCCCGATGATGTGGTCATGGTGAGCGAACTCGACTGTCAGGTCCCCGGCTGTCCGCCGATCGAGACCGTTATTGCCTTTTGGTGCGAGGATGGGCAGCGAAGGCATCTCAAGATTTTCAAACCCCTGGCCGAGGTAAGCCGCGACGACCTGCCGCCGTGGTGGATGAAGAATGCGCTGATTTATGACGAGGCGGCGGGCTGCGATTGCTGTTGAGGGACGCGCCACGTGCCGTCTTGCGGTGGAAAAGACGAATGCGAGGCGTGCCAAATCACGTCACCCCCAGCTTCACCGCGCTTTCCCGCTGCTTCGGCACTGCCTAGAATGGCGGTGTTTGACTGGGGATTCTGATGACCGAGCTTCTTTCTGTTTTGGCGATTGTCGCGGCGCTGGCGAGTGCTGGCATTGGGCTGCTGGTGCTTATGCGCGTCGGAGCGACCTCTGGCGGCGTCACAAGGGATGACATCAACCAGCTTTTGCGGGCCGAAACGGAAATGTTGCGGCAGGCGCAAGAGGCGAATGCACGTAGTCTGCGCGAGGAACTCGCAGGCCATTTGCGCGCCTTGCAGGAAGGCAATGCCAAAGCGGTCGAGGCGCTACGCTTGGTCATTGACAGCAAGCTCACGGCGGCAGCTGCGGCGCAGTCGGAAAGCGCCGCTCAATCGCGCGTCGAAATGTCAGACAATCTCCAGCGTCTAGGGAGCAGCTTGCGGGAGAGCCTGCGCGAGCGCCTCGAATCTTTCGGTAATCATCAGAAGGAGCGTCTTGATCAAGTGGCGCTGGTTTTGACGAGGCAAACTGAGACACTTGAAACGCGGCTTGAACTCATCCGCACTGAAAATGCCAAGAAGCTTGAAGAGATGCGCCTGACTGTTGATGAAAAGCTTCAATCAACACTGGACACGCGCCTCAATGAAAGCTTCACACGCGTGGTTGATCAACTGAAGCAGGTCAGCGAAGGCCTGGGCGAGATGAAGGCGCTCGCCTCCAATGTCGGGGATCTCAAATCAGTGCTCACCAATGTCAAGGTGCGTGGTACCTTTGGCGAAGTGCAGCTTGGCATGATCCTCGAACAATTCCTGACGCCGGATCAATTCCGCACCAATGTGCGGGTGCGTGAGAACACGACCGAGGCGGTTGAATTTGCGATTTGCCTTCCGGGCAAAGGTCAGGGCGAACATGTCCTGCTGCCCATTGACTCGAAGTTCCCGAATGAAACTTACGAACGGCTCTTGGCGGCCTCTGAGGCAGGGGATGTTGAGGCGGTGAAGGAGCTGCGCAAGCAATTGCTGTCGCAGGTGCGCAATTTCGCCAAAGATGTCTCGACCAAATATATCAACCCGCCGGTGACGACTGATTTCGCCATTCTCTTCCTGCCGACCGAAGGGCTTTATGCAGAAATTCTGCGCCAGCCCGGCGCCTTTGAGCAGCTGCAGCGCGAATTGAAGATCGTGCTGGCTGGTCCGACCACGCTGTCAGCCATTCTCCATGCCTTCCAGATGGGCTTCCGCTCGCTGGCGATCGAGAAACGTTCCAGTGAGGTTTGGCAGGTGCTGGGCGCGGTGCAATAGGAGTTTGTCAAATACAACAAGGTTGTCGAGCAACTCGGCAAGCAGCTTTCGACAGCGGCGAACTCTGTTGATAGCCTTGGTCGTCGCACACGCGCCATGACGCGCACGCTGCGTCAGGTCGAGAAGCTGCCATCCGACACGGATACGGCTGCCTTGTTGGGCATTGAGGAAGAAGACGACGAACTGTTGCCAGCACCACCCGCGGCGAACGAGGCCTGATCAGGCAGCAGCGTCGCGGATACGACCCAAGCTTTCCTCGCGACCGAGCACCTGCAGCACGTCAAAGATGCCGGGTGAAGTGGAACGGCCCGTGAGGGCCGCCCGCAGGGGTTGGGCGACCTGACCGAGCTTTGCACCCGTTTCACCTGCATAGGCGCGTACGGCCTCCTCTGCGGCTTGGGCGGTCCATTCACTGAGCGCCTCAAGGCGGGGCAGCATGGCGGCGAGATGGGCCTTGCCGCCATTGGCGAGGATGTCAGCGGCTTTCTGGTCCATGGCGAGGGGGCGCTGATCGAACAGGAAGCTTGCGCCATCGGCCAATTCCACCAGCGTCTTGGCGCGTTCTTTCAGGCCAGACATGGCCGCCAGTAGCTTCGCGCGCATGGCCTCGTCGAGCTTGGGCAGATAGGCCTCACCCTGCGGCAGATAGGGCAGGGTCGAGATCAGCGCCTCCATCAGCTCCGCATCGGGCGTAGCGCGCATATAGTGCCCGTTCATATTTTCGAGCTTGGCATAATCGAAGCGCGCAGGAGAGCGACCGATCTGGGGCAGGTCGAAGACCGAGATCATCTCGTCGGTGGAGAAAAATTCCTGGTCGCCATGGCTCCAGCCCAGACGCACCAGATAGTTGCGCAGAGCGGCCGGCAGATAACCCATGGCGCGATAGGCATCGACACCCAAAGCGCCATGACGTTTGGAGAGCTTGGCCCCGTCCGGGCCATGGATCAGCGGGATATGCGACATCGAGGGCACATCCCAGCCCATCGCCTGATAAATGTGGGTTTGGCGGGCGGCATTGGTCAGATGGTCGTCGCCACGGATGATATGGCTGACGCCCATGTCATGATCGTCCACCACCACAGCGAGCATATAGGTCGGGTTGCCGTCCGAGCGCAGCAGGATCAGATCGTCGAGATCCTTGTTGGGGAAGACAACGCGGCCCTGCACCTGATCATCAATGACGGTTTCGCCCTCCTGCGGGGCCTTCAGGCGGATCACAGGCTTGAGGCCTTGAGCCTCTGCCACCCGACGATCAGCCTCCGAACGCTCGCGCCAGCGCCCGTCATAACGCGGGGCACGCTTTTCGGCGCGCGCCAATTCGCGCATCTCCTCAAGCTCCTGCTGCGTCGCATAGCACTTATAGGCCATGCCCTTTTCGAGCAGCTGGTGGGCCACTTCGCGATGACGCTCGGCGCGGGAATATTGATAGACGATGTCCCCGTCGCCTTTGAGGCCGAGCCAGCTCAAGCCGTCGATGATGGCGGCAATGGCAGCCTCGGTTGAGCGTTCGCGGTCCGTGTCCTCGATTCGCAGCAGCATCTTGCCGCCATGGCGGCGGGCATAGAGCCAGTTGAACAGCGCCGTCCGCGCCCCGCCAATATGCAGGAACCCCGTGGGGGAAGGAGCAAAGCGGGTAACGACAGGAGCACTCATGCGGGACACACCGAATTCCGGGCCAAAACAAGGGTGGGGGCTCTTAACATGAGCCGCGCGCGGCGCAAACGCTCCGGCGGGGGGTAGTCGCTGAAATGGGTGGGGGACGGCTTTGCGCGGTGATGGCTCCCCGAGCTGGACTCGAACCAGCGACCATTCGATTAACAGTCGAATGCTCTACCAACTGAGCTATCGG
The DNA here is from genome assembly GCA_964557555.1 of uncultured Beijerinckia sp. Taxonomy (GTDB): domain Bacteria; phylum Pseudomonadota; class Alphaproteobacteria; order Rhizobiales; family Beijerinckiaceae; genus Terripilifer. Next base: position 32,741 of record CAZLBA010000003.1, on the reverse strand, counting down.
GGACCGCGCATCAGCGTGGGCGGCCATATAGCAAGCCCGAAGCAGATTGCAAAGCGATTTGTTGCGGGGGTGGACAAAGCATTTTTGCTGCCCCGCCTTGCCCCATCTGCGGCTTGTTGCTAAGAGGCACGGCGCTCGCGTGCAACACATGCGACGGCCTCGTGGCGGAGTGGCTACGCAGAGGACTGCAAATCCTTGTACGGGGGTTCGATTCCCTCCGAGGCCTCCATCAGCAAAAAAAGCATCACAGGCGAGGCTTTGCGGCCTTAATTGCCGCGTTTATGGCAAGCGCTGCTTACGGCTCCGCCTCAGGTTGACTTGCCTTGTGATTTTACCAAAAGTGCCGCGTGAGGCTCGCTTGTTTTTGAGTCTCTTGCGCCTGTTGGTTTCCGTCCGCTGCTTGAAATGGAAGTTCCGTGACGATCATTCTCTCCATCAAGGTTCAGGACGGCGTCGTATTGGCCAGCGATAGTGCGGTCATGCATCGCGGGCATCTCTATCTCAACGGCGAGAAGAATCTCGAATTGTTGAAGGGCTTGCCGATTGGCGTTCTGATCAGTGGCGATGGCGCCATTGGCACGCGCGCTTTGGCGAGCGTCATTCAGGATTTCGGCATTCGCGCAAGTCTGAAGAGCGATCCGCTTTATGTCGATCGCTCGGACTACACGCTCAAGGATGTCGCTGCGAAGCTGCAAAGCTTTGTCTATGACGCTTCAATGGCCAGCATTTCGCCCATTCGGAGTTCTCTCATCCTGAGTGGTTATTCTTCGGATCGTGACCTGCCTGAGACCTGGTCGATCCGCTTCGATGGTGGCGCGCGGATTGAACCGGAACTGGTCTGGAGCGAAGACGAATATGGGCTAAGCTGGGAAGGCCACGCCAATTGTCTGAACCGCCTTCTGGGGGATGTATTGACGACCGATGCGACGGCGGAACCTACGCATCAAGGCTTGTCTCTCTTCAACCGCGCTGCAGATGAGGCCGATTGCGAAGTTGACAGTCCTGTGCTGGTGACGCCGGGGATGCCAATTCTTGACGCTGTTGACGTAGCGAAATTCCTGGTCGAGACCTCATTATCATTTGAGCGGCTGCGTGCTGATCGGCTGGTGAAGACGATCGGCGGCCCGGTCGATCTCGCGATCATCACGCGTCATGATGGCTTTCGGTGGTTGCAGCGCAAGCGCTCAACGGGTCTGCGAGGGGCCAAACCCATTGGTCTGAAACTCGACACGCGCCGTACGCGGCTCAAAAAGAGCCAAGTCGAATAATCCTGCACCCATCGCCAGCCTTGGCGGCAGACGCATAGGGCGCGCGGATGATGAGGCAGTGCGATTGCGCGAGTACGCGCAGCATGGATGAATCCTGACGCGAGAAAGGCAAGGCGACGGGCAAGCCCGGACCATCCTGGATCTCAGCGCGCAGATAGTCCTCGCGCGTGTCATTTTCCTTGAGGTCTGCGCCCAGCACAGCGGCTTCGCTGCGGTCACGCCCCGCTTGCGGGTCGCCACTCAAGGCCCGCACAAGCGGTACGAGAAAAAGCACACCGCAAACAATGGCCGAAACAGGATTGCCGGGCAGTCCCAGAATCTGCATGTCGCCAAGCTGACCGTGCATCAGTGGCTTGCCGGGGCGCATGGCGATTTTCCAGAACCCCAGTTCCATGCCTTCGCGCGTAAGGGCGCTTTGCACGAGATCATGATCGCCAACAGACGCGCCGCCCAGCGTCACCAGCACATCTGCCTTCGCATCTCGCGCGGCACGAATGGATCGCTCAATCTCTGCGAATGTATCGCCTGCGATTCCAAGGTCGATAATCTGCGCGCCGGCATTGCGCGCATAGGCGCCGACGGCGAAGGTATTTGACGCGACGATCTGATCGGGGCCGGGGTTCTCACCGGGTTGCACAAGCTCATCGCCCGTTGCCAGAATGGCGATACGCGGACGCCGCACAACCGGTAGCGTGCCGTGGTTCATGGCAGCAGCAATCGCAAGCTCGCAAGGTCCAAGGCGTGTGCCTTTCTTCAACAAGACATCGCCCTGTTTGAAGTCTAGCCCGGCCGGGCGGACATATGTGCCAAGCCTGTCGCTTTGCAAAATCTCCACGCTGTTTTCGAGCGCGTTGGTGTTTTCCTGAATGATGATGGTGTCAGCACCTTCTGGCACTGGCGCCCCGGTGAAAATGCGAACGGCTTCGCCACTTTGCACGCGGCCTGAGAAGCCATGGCCTGCAGCACTGGTGCCGATGACTTTAAGGGTCGCAGGCACTCGCGCCACATCCTCTGCACGCACCGCATAGCCATCCATGGCTGAAGCAGCGAAAGGTGGCTGCGTACGGCGGGCGGAAATATCTTCCGCCAAAGTCCGGCCGAGCGTATCGGCCAAAGCGACAACTTCCGTCTCCAGCGGTGTTGCGCTGGCGATAATGCGCTTCAAGGCTTCAGAGACAGGCAGCAATGGCGGAGAGCTCATTCAGGCCTCTTCCAGTCACCCGACTTGCCGCCCGACTTCTCGACCATGCCAATGCCTTCGATGGTCATGAAGCGGTCAACAGCCTTCACCATGTCGTAGATTGTGAGGCAAGCGACAGAGACGGCTGTGAGGGCCTCCATCTCAACGCCGGTTTGTCCGGCGACCTTGGCGAGTGCACGCACATGTACGCCCGGCAGGGAAGGGTCAGGTGTCAGGTCAATGGTGACTTTAGACAAGAGCAAGGGATGGCAGAGCGGGATCAGCTCATGCGTGCGTTTGGCTGCCATGATGCCAGCAATGCGCGCCGCACCCAGAACATCGCCTTTTTTGGCATTACCTGACACGAGCAGTTCCAGCGTCTCCGCCTTCATCACCACGCGGCCCTCGGCAATGGCGGTGCGCGATGTGACCTCCTTTTCGGAGACATCCACCATGGCCGCGTCGCCGCTTGCAGAGATATGCGTGAGCTTGCTCATCAGCGTGTTTCACCATGCAGAAGATCATGCGTCGCCTTGCGCACATCGGTTTGGCGCATCAGGCTCTCGCCAATCAGATAGGTGAAGATATTGCAGCGGGCGAGGCGCAGCAGGTCGTCGCGATTGCTGATCCCGCTCTCGGCTACAATGATACGGTTCTTCGGCACGAGCTTCGAGAGCTTTTCACTCACCTCAAGCGTGGTGTTGAATGTGTGCAGATCGCGATTGTTGATCCCGACGAGGCGTGTCTCAAGCGGTAGGGCACGCTTCAGCTCTTCCTCATTGTGCACTTCAACAAGAACATCCATCTTCAGGTCATGAGCGGCTTTGTTGAGTGCTTGCGCTTCCTGATCCGTGACGGAGGCCATGATAATCAGGATGCAATCAGCCCCCCAGGCGCGGGCTTCATAGACCTGATAGGGGTCGAACATGAAGTCCTTGCGCAAAGCGGGCAGGGAGGTCGCGCTGCGTGCCTGTGTCAGATAATCCGGCTTGCCCTGAAAACTTGGCTCATCGGTGAGCACCGACAAGCAGGCCGCCCCTCCGGCCTCATAGGCCTTGGCAATAGCGGGCGGATCGAAATCAGGGCGGATCAATCCCTTTGACGGGCTCGCTTTTTTGACTTCAGCGATCAGGGCATATTGGCTCGCACCGAGCTTGTTCTCGATGGCGTGAACAAAGCCGCGCGGCGGCGTCTGCTTTTCGATAGCGCGTTCAAGCGCATGAATTGGCATCCGCACTTTCGCGTCCGAGACTTCGCGCCTCTTATAGGCCTCGATCTTCTTGAGGATGTCGGCCATTGTTACCCCCGGTTCGAAACATCGACGAGCTTTGCCAGTGTGGCACGGGCGCGGCCGCTGTCCAATGCCTCTTGTGCGAGGGCTGCGCCATCTTTCAATCCCTTCGCCTTGCCCGCCACCACGAGCGCGGCCGCAGAATTGAGGACCGCAATGTCACGATAGGGTGATTTCAACCCGTCCAGCACGGCACGCAAGGCAGCAGCATTATGCGTCGGATCACCGCCCTTGAGATCCGCCGATGTGGCGCGTGCAAGCCCTGCCTCTTCCGGTGTTACCTCGAAGCTGCGGATCTTGCCGTCTTCCAGCGCGCAAACCGAGGTCGGGCCGGTCGTCGTCAGTTCATCGAGCCCGTCCGAGCCATGTACCAGCCAGATGCGCTCAGAACCCAGATTTTTCAAAACCTGTGCCATAGGCTCCAGCAAGGCCTTGGAGAAGGTACCAAGCAGTTGCCGCTTGACATTGGCAGGATTGGCGAGTGGTCCAAGAATATTGAAGATGGTGCGTGTGCCAAGTTCAACACGCACTGGGCCCACATGACGCATGGCGGCATGATGGGTTGGTGCCATCATGAATCCGATGCCAGCCTCCTTAATGCAGGCTTCGACATGGGCTGGCGAAACGCCCACTTTCACGCCAAGCGCTGAAAGCACATCGCTTGCGCCAGATTTTGACGAGGCTGCGCGATTGCCATGCTTGGCAATTGGCACGCCGCAAGCTGCGGTGATGATACAGGCCAAGGTGGAGACATTATAGGAGCCGGAGCCATCGCCACCTGTGCCCACGATATCAATGGCATCAACTGGAGCTTTCACGCTGAGCATCTTGGCGCGCATGGCGGTCACGGCACCGGTGATTTCGTCCACCGTCTCGCCGCGTACGCGCAGCGCCATCAGAAAAGCGCCCATCTGCGCCGGTGTGACCTCGCCCGATAGCATGTCATCGAAAGCTTTTTCAGCCTCCGCCCGCGTCAGCATGGCGCCGGTCGCGACTTTGGCGAGAAGCGGTTTGAACGCATCCATCAGTGTCTCTCCTCAAGCCCGCGCCATGCGCGGACCCTCGTTCCAGGCCTTCGCCAGATCGAGGAAGTTCTTCATCATGAGATGACCATGTTCCGAGAGAATGCTCTCAGGATGAAACTGCACGCCATGCACGGGATGATGGCGATGCGACAGGCCCATGATGAGGCCGTCCTGCGTCTCGGCGGTGACCATCAGGTCCTGGGGCAGCGTATCGCGCTTCACAACAAGCGAGTGATAGCGTGTTGCCTGAAACGGCCCATTGATGCCGCGAAAGATCGTGTCGCCGTGATGATGCACGGTTGAGAGCTTGCCGTGGATGGGTTCGGGTGCACGGATGACATCCCCACCATAAGCATCACCGATCGACTGATGGCCGAGGCAAACGCCGAAGATCGGGATCTGGCCGCCCGCGGCATGGATCAGATCCAGGCAGATGCCGGCCTCTTTCGGCGTGCAAGGGCCGGGCGAGAGCACAATGGCATCGGGCTGCCCCGCGATGACCTCGGCCACGGAGATCTCGTCATTACGATAGACGCTCACATCCGCGCCCAGAGAACCCAGATAATGCACCAGGTTCCAGGTGAAGCTGTCGTAATTGTCGATCAGTGTGACGCGCGCCATAATGGATCCAGCCCCGCCAGCGAAGCCCATCTCCGGCGGCGGGAGGCCTCCTTTTCCGACGCAGGGGGCCGGGCGTCAAGGCTGAGGGTCAGGCGGGGGCGTCTCCGCGCAGCCGGTTGACGATCCGCTGCAGCCCAGCCAGCCCGCCTGCCGGGACCATCTGGAGCCTGGCAGCCGAATCCACGCGGTATTTGCTTTCTCCAAAGGTCATCCGCATGGGTGTGGGCACGGCCTCCCCAAAGGCGATGGCCTCGCGGTCGGCAATCGCGGGCAGAAGATTTACGAGGCTCGCGGAATATTCGGATAGCGCATTGCGGATGATGGACTTATCGACCTCGTTGGGCATCCGCATCGCAAAGACCGTCGAACATTGGGAGAGGACGGTTGGGTCGATTTCGGCGGGGCGCTGTGACACGACCCCCAGCGAAACCCCATATTTGCGACCTTCCTTCGCGATGCGCCCCAGTGCCATACGTGTCGGAAAGAAACCCAGCGAGTGATCGCGCGGGACGTAACGATGCGCCTCTTCGCAGACGAAGGAGATTTCATAGGCGCCCTCGCTCCAAAAAGCGATGTCAAAAGCCAGTCTTGCGAGAACGGAGACGACCGCATTGACGACCTCATTCGGCAAGCCGCCCAGTTCAATGATGGTGACGGGCTTGTCATCTGTGGGAACGCGGAACGTGCGGCCGAGCACAATATCCATATTGTCCTCGACCAGCGTGCGACCGAACATGAAACGGAAGCGTGGATCACGGGCGATGGATTCTATGCGGTTGCGCAAGGTGCGCAGATCATTGATCGGGAAGGGGCGTTCGAGCTGACCCAGCCAATCATCAATCACCTTGATCATATCCGCGACCCGGTAGGGCGTGGGCGTATCAGCGGTGAGATTGATGGCTTCCGCTGCGCTCAATCGGCGCAGATTGCTGCTGCTTTGTGACGGCTGTGTCGCAAAGCGCATCCGCGCGGTTCGGATGAGTTCAAACAACGCATCCTGTTCTTCCATCCGCGGTGTTCGGCCTGCAAAAATGATGTCGCTGATTTCATCATAGCGGAAGATCCAAAAGGGAATTTCCAGCGTCTCGGAATTCAAAACGACGGATTGGCCCGGAAAATGTCCCTGATATTCGTTATGCGGATCGAGAATGATGACCCTCAGATTTTCCCGCTCTTCCAGACACAGGCGCATCAGCATCGCCACACCGGTCGTCTTGCCGACGCCGGTGGAGCCAAGCACAGCAAAATGGCGGGTCAATAACTGATCGACATTGAAGCGCGCCGTAATGCCGGGATTGTTGGAAAGATAGCCAACATCAATGCCGTCATCGCCCTCGACCGAATAGATACTGGCCAGATCACGCGCCGAGATTGGATGACAGGTCGCGCCCAGTTCTGGATAAATGCGCAAGCCGCGACGATAGCGAACATAGTCCTTGTGGTCAGAAATCTCACCGACGAGTTCGACGGTTACCTGAATGAAGGGCGCGTCCAGATGCGCATCCCGATCACGGCCGGGGGAGGCTTGCGACTTCATCTCGGTCACGAGACCGACGATTCGCGCATCACTTCGCTTGATGATGATATGGTGGCCAACGGACCAGCCTTGATAGGCGCGCCCTGCTGCGCCGATGATAGTTGCGTGAATGCCATCAATCGCAACGAGATAACCAATCATGTCGCCGCTAGGGGCTGGAGTCAGACCTAAATTCATGAGCGCCTCCGCAAAGGCAGGAAATGGTTCAATCAAACGTTAATCACATATGAGCTTAGCACCATGCGTGGCTTTAGGGAATGAAATTGACGAAAAGGTTACTGACCGCGCCGTGTCTGCGTCGCAAAACGGACAGCTTCTTCTGCCGCACGGAAAAGGGCCTGAGCCTTGTTGACACATTCTTGATGCTCAGAGGCCGGAACTGAATCATAGACGATCCCTGCGCCTGCCTGCGCATGCATCTGACCATCCTTGATGATCGCCGTGCGTAAGACGATGCAGGTATCCATCTCACCTGTCGCACCGAAATAGCCGATGCAGCCGCCGTAAATGCCGCGCCGATCCGTTTCCAGCTCATCAATGATTTCCATCGCGCGGACCTTTGGCGCTCCTGAGACCGTGCCGGCTGGAAAGCCTGCCGCCAAAGCGTCAATCACATCATGCTGAGGGCTTAGCCTGCCCACAACATTGGAGACGATATGCATCACATGGCTATAGCGTTCGATGAAGAACTTGTCTGTCACCTTCACGCTGCCAATCTCTGATACGCGGCCTACATCATTGCGGCCGAGATCAAGCAGCATAAGATGTTCGGCCCGCTCTTTGGGATCGGCCAGAAGTTCTTGCGCCAGCGCTTCGTCTTCGGTTGCTGTTTTGCCTCGCCAGCGCGTGCCTGCAATTGGGCGGATGGTGACTTCGCCATCACGGACCCTCACGAGGATTTCAGGGCTTGATGTCACAATCTGGAAGCCGCCGAAATCGAGATAGCAGAGATAGGGAGAGGGGTTGACGCGCCGCAGCGCACGATAGAGGGAAAAGGGAGAAAGACTGAAAGGCGCAGTGAAACGCTGCGACAGCACGACCTGAAAAATGTCGCCGGCGCGGATATATTCCTTGGCGCGAGCCACCATCTCCAAAAAGCGAGGCTCTGGCGTATTGGAGATGCCTGACTTGGCGATCAGATGCGGGTCAATCTCTTGGCCCTTATGCGACAATGGGCCTTCGAGCACCGCCACGATCTGCTCGATCCGTTCACGTGCATTTTCATAAGCCGCCTTGGCACTCACGCCAGCTCTTGGGCGGACCGGCGTTACGATGCTCATTTCATCTTTGACCGAGTCAAAGACGACCATGATCGTGGGGCGGATCATCACGGCTTCTGGCACGCCGATAGGATCAGGCTTAGCGGGCGCAAGACGCTCCATCTCACGCACCATTTCATAGCCAAGATAGCCAAAGACACCTGCGGCCATAGGCGGCAAGTTGCCGTCGGAGGGAATGGCGCTTTCAGCCAGAAGCTTGCGCAAGGAGATAAGCGGCTTGTCGGGGCAAGCCTCGAAGGCTTGGGGATCGGTCAAGGCGCTGCGATTGATCTGGGCGTGCCCTGCCTCGGTGCGCCAGATGAGGTCGGGATCAAGACCAATCATGGAATAGCGCCCACGCGCGGCACCACCTTCCACTGATTCCAGCAGGAAGATGTTTCCCGCGCGGGTGGCTGACAGTTTCAGAAAGGCCGAAACCGGCGTTTCCAGATCCGCAACGAGCCGCGTTGAGACGAGACAGGGCTCGCCCTTTTCGTAGCGGGCTGCAAATGCGTCTTGCTGCGGCTCAAGCATTGGCGATCTTTTAGTTGGTCAGATCAGTGGCGCCGGTAGCTGAACGCAAGGCAGGCTCGAAAATCTTGACGCCCATCTGTCCGCGCAGGGCCGTCAGATATTGCGTCATGAGGTCTTCGCTCATGGCCGAGCGCAGTTGCGCCGAGATGGCTTGCATCACTTCGCTTTCAGCTTCCATCGTTGGGATGGAGTTGGAAACCGATTTGAAGATCACACGGCCAAGGTCAGGTGTGATTGCAGAGCCGACTTCACCCACGGGCTGTCCAAAGATGCGCACGACAGCGCTTTCCGGAAGTTTGGCTGGCTCGATGCGCGACAGGCTGGCTTCACGGTAAAGCTCCACACCATTGGCCTTGGCCGCCTCACCGAGGGACTGTCCGGCTTTGATCGCAGCCATGACCTCTGCCACTTTCGCGCCCATGCGCTTATTGATCTCTTCCTCTTTCCAAGCAGCGATGATTTCTTCGCGTACCTCTTCCAGGCGGCGTTCGCGGGACGGTTCGACATTCAGCACTTCAAACCAGATGAAGGCGCCATCGCGGGAGGAGAGATGATCATTGTCAACGCCCACATCCGAGCCGAACACGGCTCGCAGCAATGTCTCGCGCTCAGGCAGTTCAACACTCTTGCCTTGCTGGTCATTGCCACCTGCATCAACTTCAACCGTTAGAACGGTTGCATTGGCGACTTTGGCAGCATCAGCGAGTGCCTTGCCGCTTGACCGTTCATCTTCAACCTTATCGCGCAGATTGCGCACGGTTGTACGAGCCCGCTCGACTGCAATCTCGCGGCGCAGATCATCAGCCACTTCGGAAAGCGGCCTGACTTTTTCGGGCTCAATGGCAGGCACGGTCACAAGCATTGTGCCAAATTGCGTCTTGATCGGGTCGCTGACTGCGCCTTGCGCGAGACCGAAAGCAGCCGTGGCGAGTGCCTGATCAATCAGTTCATTGCGCGTGACTGTGCCCACATCCACCACGGACACGCCGGCGGACTTGGCCACATCTGCAAAGCTCTCGCCAGCGCGAATGCGGCTCAAGGCGTCAGTCGCAGCCTTTTCATCTGGCAACGAGATCTGCTCGATACGCCGACGCTCAGGGGTGCCATAGCGTTGGCCTTTCACCCGATCATAGAGGGCCTGAACTTCTGCATCCGAAACCCGTGACGCGTCCGCAACAGTAGCCGGGGACAGCGCCAGATAGGTGAATTTCCGATATTCGGGGGCGCGCAGCGTAACGCGACGCGCTGCATAGACATCCTGCAGGGCTTTCTCGTCGGGCGTGCCGACGTCACCAGCGACAGAAGCCGGGATTTCGAAATATTCCACCTCGCGCGTCTCGGCCCGATAGCGATGCACGGCCTCTAATGTCGCATTAGGCATCGGCATCTTGCCGCTCACGACGTCAACGAGCTTCTGACGTAGATAGGCCTTGCGCTGGTCGCGCGCGAAAGTGGCTTCGTTGAAACCATTGTCGCGCAGGATTTCCTGGAAGCGAAGGGGATCGAAGCGGCCATTGGGACCCGCAAACATCGGATCAGCCATCACAGCGCGCGCCACATCCTGTTCTGACAAGGCGAGATTCAAGCTGCGGGTGACCTCGTCGAGCAAGGTCTGGCTGATCATCGCATTAAGCACCTGGCGATCCAGTCCGAGCGCGCGTGCCTGATCATTGGTGATGGCGCGGCGCGACTCGCGCTGCAATTGCAGGAGTTGCGTCTGATAGGTGTTGCGGAAGCTTTCCGTAGGAATAAAGGTCGTGCCCACTTCCGCGACCTTCTGGGTTCCCACGCGCGTGAAGAAATCGCCAATACCCCAGGCCACGAAGCTGGCGCTGATAAAAAGCATAACGACGCCAAGGAACAGGCGGCCCAGCCAATGCTTAGACATATTCCGCATGCCGTCGAGCATGTCGATCTTTCCATTGTTGTGGCCCAGCGGACCAGTCCCAAAATTCGCGCGGACTATAGGGAGGCAGGGCGGTCCACGCAATCAAAGCCTCGTAGCGATGCCTCAGAGGGCTTTGCAGGCTGCAAGGAGGGTGATAACCCGCCCACGACCGTGGAGGACAAAGATCATGACGCGACCCCATCCGCTTGTTGCCGGCAATTGGAAAATGAATGGGCTCAAGGCCGCATTGACCGAGCTTTCGGGGATGGGTGCCGCCTATGACAGCGCCCTGAAAGCGAAGCTGGAATTGCTGGTTTGCCCCCCGGCCACCCTGATCGGGGCCGCAGTTGAGGCTGCACGGCAAAGCGGGATCGGCATCGGCGCGCAGGACTGTCACGCCAAGGCGGAAGGGGCCCATACAGGCGATATCTCCGCCGAAATGATCGCTGATGCAGGCGGGACCTATGTCATTGTGGGCCATTCTGAGCGCCGTGCCGACCATGGGGAATCGGACGGGACGGTCCATGCCAAGGCTCAGGCGGCGGTGCGGGCCGGGCTGAAGGCCATCATATGCGTTGGTGAAACGGAGGCAGAGCGGCGGGCGGGCAAAACGCTTGACGTTGTGGGACGTCAGCTTGAAGGCTCAGTGCCACCGGCGCTTACGGCCGCGCAACTCGTGATCGCTTATGAGCCGGTATGGGCCATTGGAACGGGCCTGACCCCTACGGCCGCAGATGTGGCGGAGGTCCATGCCTTTATGCGCCAGCGGCTCGCCCAGATCATCGGCAAGGAGGCGGATGGCGTGCGGCTGCTTTATGGGGGGTCCGTGAAGCCCTCGAATGCGGCTGAGCTCATGGGTGTCGCCCATGTCGATGGGGCACTGGTGGGTGGGGCCAGCCTCAAGGCGGCAGATTTCATGGCCATTGCCTCTGTCTATCGCTAGCCACGGGCCAAGGCTTGGTATAGAAGGCCTCGCAGATTGAAGGTGGCTGTGGCCGCCCCCATATGGATCCATCATGCAGACCATCCTGATCACCATTCATCTGGTCGTCGTCATCGCGCTCGTCGCGGTCGTGCTGTTGCAGCGCTCGGAAGGCGGTGCGCTTGGTATTGGCGGCGGTTCCGGCTTCATGACGGGCAGGGGGCAGGCCAATGCGCTGACCCGTGCAACCGCCATTCTGGCCACCATCTTCTTCATCACGAGCCTTGGCCTGACCTTTCTTGCCAATATGAACCGGGCTCCGCGTTCCATTTTTGATGGTGTCGCGCCAGCTGGTGAGACTGCTCCCGGCCAGCCCGGCGGTTCGCTGCTCGATCAGTTGCGTCAGAACGAGCCGCCTGCTCAGCCCGCGCCTGCGGCGCCCGCTGCTCCGGCTGTTCCCCAGCCGCCGCGCCAGTAAAGGCAGTGTCACGAGATCTCTGGGGCCGGTTTTCCGGCCCCTTTCCTTTGGGCCGCTGAACGGCTCAGCCATAACGTGTGGATGGCATGAAATTAATTTGCCTCATCCACTCCCCGAATCACTGGAACAGAGATAGGTCAAAAACCCCATGGCGCGGTACATCTTCATCACCGGCGGCGTGGTCTCCTCCCTTGGCAAAGGGCTGGCCTCGGCAGCCCTCGGAGCACTCCTGCAGGCCCGTGGATACACGGTTCGCCTGCGCAAGCTCGACCCATATCTGAATGTTGATCCGGGCACGATGAGCCCGACACAACATGGCGAAGTCTTTGTCACGGATGACGGCGCGGAGACCGATCTCGATCTCGGTCACTATGAACGTTTCACCGGCCGGCCCGCGACGAAGCAGGACAACACCACCACCGGCCGCATCTATCAGGAGATCATCGCCAAGGAACGTCGTGGCGATTATCTCGGCGGGACGGTTCAGGTCATCCCCCATGTCACGAACCACATCAAAGAATTCGTGCTTGATGGAAATGAGGGGATAGACTTCGTACTGGTCGAGATCGGCGGCACGGTAGGCGATATCGAAGGCCTGCCTTTCTTTGAAGCCATTCGCCAACTCGGCAATGATTTGCCGCGCGGTCATGCGGTCTATGTGCACCTGACCCTGCTGCCGTGGATTCCGACGGCAGGCGAATTGAAAACAAAGCCGACGCAGCATTCGGTGAAAGAGCTGCGCTCTATCGGCATTCAGCCCAATATTCTTTTGTGTCGAGCCGATCGCGAGATCCCTGCAGAAGAACGTCGCAAACTTGCGCTCTTCTGCAATGTGCGTCCGAGTGCAGTGATTGAAGCGCGCGATGTCGGCTCGATTTATGATGTGCCGCGCGCCTATCACGAAGCGGGCCTTGATCGGGAAGTGCTCGCAGCCTTTGGAATCGAGCCCGCACCCAAGCCGGATATGTCGCGCTGGAACAGCGTATCTGCAGCCGTACATAATCCCGAAGGTGAGGTCACCATCGCGGTTGTCGGTAAATATACCGGCCTCAAGGATGCTTATAAGTCGCTCATCGAAGCGCTGTATCATGGCGGCATTGCCAATCATGTGCGCGTGAAACTCGATTGGATCGAGAGCGAAATCTTTGAAGGTGGTGATCCTGCGCCGCATCTCGAACATGTGCATGGGATCATGGTGCCCGGTGGCTTTGGCCAGCGCGGCGCTGAAGGCAAGATACTTGCTGCGCGTTTCGCGCGGGAGCGCAAGGTGCCTTATTTTGGCATCTGCTTTGGAATGCAGATGGCCGTGGTTGAAGCCGCGCGCTCTCTGGCGGGCGTCGCGAATGCCAATTCAACGGAGTTCGGCCCGACCGATGAGCCCGTCGTCGGCTTGATGACCGAATGGATGCGCGGCAATGAGCTTGAGAAGCGTAAGGCAGATGGTGACCTTGGCGGCACGATGCGTCTGGGTGCTTTCCCTGCCAGATTGCGAGAAGGTTCGAAGATTGCGGCGATCTATGGCGCAACCTCCATCTCCGAACGCCACCGCCATCGCTATGAAGTGAACACAGCCTATCGTGATCGTCTGGAGGCAAAGGGGCTGATCTTCGCTGGTACATCGCCTGACGGCTTGCTGCCTGAGACGGTCGAACTCGTCGATCATCCATGGTTCATTGGTGTGCAATATCACCCTGAACTGAAGTCACGCCCCTTCGAGCCGCATCCACTCTTTGCGAGCTTCATTGCGGCTGCAAAGGCGCAGAGCCGTTTGGTTTGATTGCATTGTGCAATCATGCGTTGAACAGTGCAGATGCAAGATAGGTGTCATGCGGGTCCCGCTTGCCATCCATCGCCGCCTGCTTTAGCGCTCAAGCCTGACTTCAAGAGGCAGATCATGACGGCCAAGGCACAGGTAACAATCGGTTCAGGCGCGGGTGCGGTGACTTTCGGCAACAGGCTGCCGCTGGCTTTCATTGCCGGTCCCTGTGCTCTGGAGAGCCGCGACCATGCCCTGACTATGGCAGCTGCCCTCAAGGAGATCGGGCAACGGCTTGGGGTCGGTATTGTCTATAAGTCATCTTTCGACAAGGCGAACCGCACCTCACTCACCGGACGGCGCGGGTTGGGGCTCAAACAGGCGCTTCCCGTTTTCGCAGAGGTGAAGGAGAAGTTCGGTTTTCCGATCCTCACGGACATTCACGAAAATGAGCAATGCGCGGTCGCGGCTGAGGTCGTGGATGTGCTGCAGATTCCTGCCTTCTTGTGCCGGCAGACCGATCTGCTTGTCGCCGCCGCCAAGACGGGCAAGCCCGTCAATGTGAAGAAGGGACAGTTCCTTGCGCCTTGGGACATGAAGAATGTCGTGAACAAGCTCACGGGCGCCGGCAATGATCAGGTCTTGGTGACGGAGCGTGGCGCAAGCTTTGGCTATAACACGCTCGTCACTGATTTCCGCGCTTTGCCCATCATGGCAGAGCAAACCGGCGCACCGATTATCTTTGATGCCACCCATTCTGTTCAGCAGCCTGGCGGGCAGGGGACATCATCGGGCGGACAGAGGGAATTTGTGCCCGTCTTGTCACGCGCTGCCGTGGCGGTTGGTGTCGCGGGCGTGTTCATCGAGACCCATGACAATCCGGCTGAAGCTTTCTCGGATGGCCCCAACCAGGTGCCGTTGAAGGAACTAGAGGGATTGCTGAAACAGCTGATGGCGTTCGACAAGATCGCCAAGGGGCTGTGAGCGTCACACAACTGTCGTCAAGAGGCACTAGCGCGAAGACGTGGACAAATCCGTTTTCACCTATGCGCGCAGTAGTGATCCGCTCTGGAAGCGGATTGCCATCGGATGTCTTGAAGCAGCAACAGGACGCAACAAGATCCGTCGCCTTTATTTTGAGCAGCAGGCACAAGGCTGGAACAACAGTTTTTTCGAAACTTCCATCAAGGCGCTCAAGCTCGATGTGAGGTTTGACCAAGAACGTCTTGGAGCTATTCCAAAACAGGGCCCGCTTGTTGTCGTCGCCAATCATCCGTTTGGTGTGCTCGACGGGATCATTCTTTGTGCTTTGATGGAAAAGGCCCGCGATGATTTTCTGGTTCTGACGAATGCTGTGCTGATGAAAGCGCCAGAGATGCGGGCGCGGATGTTGCCCATTGATTTTGCAAAGACGCGCGAAGCAGAAAGGCTCAATGCGAGGTCACGTGCTCAGGCCATCGCTTATGTGAAACAGGGTGGCTGCGTCGTGGTTTTTCCCGGCAGTGCTGTTTCAACTTCGCCTGACTGGTTTGGACGCAAAGCGGCAGTTGATCCGCCATGGACCCCTTTTCTTGGCCGGCTTGTTCAGCAAACGCAGGCTGATGTCATACCCATTTTTTTTGAAGGGCAGAATTCGACGCTCTTCCAGATGATCAGTCATGTGAGCCAGACGGCGCGTCTTGCTCTTTTCTTTCATGAAGTACGCCGTCGAATCGCGACTCAATTTCATGTCTTCATCGGTCAAGTGATTCCTCATGCCGAATTAGCGACATTTTCAGATCGCCACGCGCTCACAGAATTTTTGCGTAAAGCAGTTTATACTCAGAAGGTTGACTAGAGCGCCCTCACGCAACCGAAATTCAAGGCTTGATTTTATTAACCAAGCGCAAACCATCTGCGCTGATTGTTGCTTTTGTTTTTAACGGCGGAGGCCGACGTGATTATTCAATCAAGACGTTTTGCAACCTGTCTTGCACCGTTCGTTCTAGTTGCATCCGCTGGGTCTCTTTACGCAGCCGATCCGCGCCCCACCTTTGTGTTGCCGCAGAATATAACCCCGCCGGGGCGCTCTGTGCCTGAGATGGTGCCACTCGAAGAGCCGCAGCTTGAAATCAATTATGGCCGCAGAGCTGGTCGAGGCCTCAATTGGGAGGGTTTCTTTATTGGTGCCTCTCTCGGCGGCGCTTTGGGCGATAGCAAATGGGGAACAGCGACGGGAGCACAGGCTGCCCGCAATCAAATGCCAGGATCAGCTGAAATACGTGGTGTGCAATTCGGCGGACAAGGCGGTTATAACTGGCAATATGGACCGCTGGTTTTGGGTGGTGAGGTCTCAGCTCGCACGGGTAACTTGCAAGCCTATGTGAATACGCAGAGATCTGTTGCCAACAATCCTGCCAGCCAAGTTGGCAAGGCGGAAGCCGATTTGTTGCTGAATGCGAGTCTGCGTTTTGGATATGCAGCCGGACAAAATCTTTATTTGATGCGCGCCGGCGCTTCGGCTCTCAATGTCAAATACACCAACGACTTTGATTTTGCCGCGACGACAGGCGGGCGCAAGACAGCGACCTTATATGGCCCCAGCTTCGGCCTTGGTCTGGAGCGTGATCTGGGAGCCGGTTTTTCTGCGCGTGTGCAATATGACTATGCAAGCTTTGGAAGGCGCGATTATATTTTCATTGACAGTACAGCGCAGCGCACGGCTCTTCCCATTTCGCAGAGCCTTCATTCTGTGACGGCAGGTCTTGACTACCGCTTCGGCGCGGTTGGCCAGTTGAATGGAGTTGCCTCTCCCACCATCAATCAGGAAATCACGGGCGAAGTTGGTGTTCGTGGCAGCTATGCCAAGAATGACTATAGCAAGACCTTCTATAATCCTACTGTCAGAACTCAGCGCGATTCACTGCTTGAGTTTGAAGGCCAAACCCTTGCAGGCACCGAGATCTTCACCATTCTCGAACATGACACGGGTATCTTCCTGAAGGGCACGATCGGGTTTGGTCGTCAAATGGGAAGCAACGCTACGCGCAATCAGGATTTTCCACCTGCCTGGACCCCCTATAGCGATATTCGGGGTACACAGAAGGATAGCCGCAGCATAACGGCGACTGCTGATGTGGGTCTGCAACTCTGGCGCACGGGTCCCTACAAGGTGGGTTCTTTCATTGGTCTGGGCATGATCAATGATCGCATCAATTCCTATGGCTGCCGTCAAAATGCTGCTAATGCGACGGCTTGCGTACCGGCACTGAATGACTCGATCGTTGTGATTACGGATGATCAGAATTGGCGCACCACGAGATTGGGTTTGCGCGGCGAAGCGGTTTTCTTCAACCGACTGCGCCTTGTTGCTGATGCGGCCTGGATTCCGCGCTTCAACTTCAAATCCAGTGATCATCATTGGTTAAACCCGCAGCCTTGGGACATTCTCAATGGCAAGGGGAATGGCAATAATGGGATGCAGGGCGAGTTGGTTGTCAATTACGACCTGACGCCGAACCTGAGTGCCGGTATTGGTGGGCGTTATACGGCGCTGACCTTGCGCAAGGGCGAGGTGAAGCTCGATCAGACGGCGCCGGCGCGCTACGAATACAATGATGCAGCCGGTTTCCTGCAGCTGTCCTATCGGTTCAGATCGGACCGCGTGGTGAAGTAGGGAACGCGGCCAGCTGCTCCCAATTGGAGGAGCTGGCAGCGGCGCTGACTGAGGAGGGGATCGGGCCTCTGTCGTGAGTGGTGGCAACTCCTCATCCGCCCGCATCCGCGGGCTCCCAAGGGGAGAAGGGAACGCGTTCTCTATGTCCTAGAGTCTCACCCACGCCCACGATAGGGCGCGACACCCTGATCAGGCACCCATAGGCCGACCGGCACTTTGCCGGTTTGCCAGAAGACATCAATCGGAATACCGCCGCGGGGATACCAATAGCCCCCAATGCGCAGCCATTTTGGTTTGAGCAGATCTGCAAGCTCCTTGCCGATCCTCACCGTGCAGTCCTCATGGAAGGCACCGTGATGGCGGAAGGAGCCGAGATATAGCTTCAGCGACTTGGACTCCACGAGCCAATCGCCCGGTGCATAGTCGATGACGAGATGCGCAAAGTCGGGCTGTCCGGTTACGGGACACAGCGAGGTAAATTCGGGAGCCGTGAAGCGAGCCAGATAATCCGTGTCCGGATGCGGGTTCGGCACGCGGTCGAGTTCCGCCTCTTCCGGGGAGTTGGGCAGGGGGGTGTGCTGGCCGAGCAGCACGGGAGTGTCTGACTGTTTCACCATAAGGCCCAGATAGAGGGGGATGAGCGTGGAATCAATGGCGAGACGACCAAGGGCTCACTTCCATGTTGGGCCGTGCCGCAGTAAAAGACCGCCACTTTCAACCCGGAATCCTGACCGGAGGCGCTTATGACCGCGATTATCGACATCCATGCCCGCGAAATCCTCGACAGCCGTGGTAATCCCACGGTCGAAGTGGATGTCACGCTGGAGGATGGCTCCTTCGGCCGTGCTGCGGTCCCATCAGGCGCTTCTACGGGCGCTCACGAGGCCGTCGAGCTTCGTGACGGCGACAAGGGCCGGTATGGCGGCAAGGGCGTCCAGAAGGCCGTGCAGAGCGTCAATGGCCCCATCTATGAAGCCCTTGTCGGTATGGATGCCGAGGATCAGGTCGCCATTGACGAGGCCATGATCGAACTTGATGGCACGCCCAACAAGGCGAAGCTCGGTGCCAATGCCATCCTTGGCGTTTCCATGGCAACTGCCAAGGCGGCTGCGGATGCGGCGGCCCTCCCTCTCTATCGTTATGTCGGGGGCACACAGGCGCGCATTCTTCCCGTGCCCATGATGAATATCGTCAATGGCGGTGCACATGCAGATAACCCCATCGACTTTCAGGAATTCATGATCATGCCGGTCGGCGCGTCTTCCATTGCGGAAGCAGTGCGCTGGGGTGCTGAGGTGTTTCAGGTCCTGAAGTCAGCCCTGAAGAAGGCCGGTCACAATACCAATGTTGGTGATGAAGGTGGTTTCGCGCCGAATTTGCCCAGCGCGGAAGCAGCTCTTGATTTCTGCATGAAAGCGATTGAACAGGCGGGCTTCAAACCAGGCTCGCAGATGTATCTCGGCCTCGACTGCGCCTCGACCGAATTCTTCAAGGATGGCAAATATCACTATGAAGGCGAAGGCAAGGTGCGCAGCGTTGATGAGCAGGTTGCTTATCTCGCCAAGCTCGTGAAGGATTATCCCATCGTCAGCATCGAAGATGGCATGGCGGAAGATGATTGGGCGGGCTGGAAGGCACTGACCGATGCGATTGGCAAGCAATGCCAGCTCGTTGGTGATGATCTCTTCGTCACCAATGTAGAGCGCCTGTCGCAAGGCATTTCGAGCGCAACGGCCAATTCGATCCTTGTGAAGGTGAACCAGATCGGCTCTCTGACAGAGACCCTGGCCGCTGTCGATATGGCGCATCGCGCTGGCTACACCGCTGTGATGTCTCACCGTTCGGGCGAAACTGAAGACGCGACGATTGCTGATCTGGCGGTTGCAACAAACTGCGGTCAGATCAAGACCGGTTCGCTCGCACGTTCCGACAGATTGGCCAAATACAACCAGCTCATCCGCATCGAAGAAGAGCTTGGTTCGCAGGCCCGTTATGCTGGCCGCAGCGCCCTGAAGGCACTTGCCTGATCAGGCAGCTAATCAGGACAAAGGCCGGTGTAAACCGGCCTTTTCTTTTTGTGCGAAGGGCTTAACCTGTCGCTTTCGCAAAGGGGATGAAAAATCAGATGGCTTCTCTGTTTGACACGTTGCAACTCGGCTCGCTCATTCTCCCCAATCGCATTGTCATGGCCCCCATGACACGCTCGCGCGCCAGCGATGATGGTGTGCCGACAGATTTGATGGTGACCTATTACGGGCAGCGGGCCTCTGCTGGCCTCATCATCTCGGAAGCCACTTATATTTCGCCTGAATCCAAAGGCTATTCGCGTATTCCCGGACTGCATAATGCCGAACAGGTTGCAGGTTGGAAGAAGGTGACGGATGCGGTGCATTCAAAAGGCGGATATATTTTCGCCCAGCTCTTCCATTGCGGACGGGTGTGTGTTCCGCCGCTTTTGCCCCCCGGTGTCGAACCTGTCGGGCCATCGCCAATTGCGATCAACGGCAAGAATTACACAGATGCTGGCCCGGTCGATTATGTCGTGCCGCGGGAACTGTCCCCGACCGAAATTCCGTCCATCATTCAAGACTTTTCGCGTGCTGCTGAAAATGCGTTGAAAGCTGGTTTTGATGGCGTGGAGCTTCATGCGGCCTCTGGCTATCTCGTGCATCAATTCCTTGATGCTTCGATCAATCAGCGCGGGGATGCCTATGGCGGATCGGCGGGCAACCGCTGTCGCTTCGCACTTGAGATCATCGAGGCACTGATTGGTGTGGCGGGGCGCGAGCGCGTGGGCATCAAGATTTCGCCGCGCATCAAATTCAATGATGTGAAAGATCCTGACGCAGAGCAGCTCTATCCCTACCTCGCCAATGAACTTTCAGCGAAAGGCATTGCTTATCTGCATGGTGCAGAGCAGGGGGATTACGCCTTGCACGAAGCTGTGCGTCCGCTCTTCAAGGGTCGCTACCTCGCTGGTGCGGGCTTCGATCAGGCAAAAGGCATGGCCATGTTGCAAGCGGGCGGGGCGGATGCGATCGTCTATGGCAAGCTTTTCATCGCCAATCCGGATCTGCCTGCGCGATTCGCGAAGGGCCTGGCTCTCGCACAGGACAATCCGAAGTTGCATTACGCCAAAGGCCCTGAAGGCTATACGGATTATCCGGCCGCTTAAGGCAAAATTAACCCCAAAGGGAGAGGGTGCGGCATGGTCGTGCGCACCCGTTTCCGCTCTGTCTTTATCCCGCTCGTGCTCTTTCTTCTATCGGGCGCGGCCGGTAGCTATTTTGTCTGGCATGCCCAGAACGGCGAGCGCGGGCTCAAGACGAAACTTGCCTATAAGGCTGAAATCCGTGAGCTATCCGCTAAGCGCGACGAGCTGGTGGCAGAGCGCAAGCGCTGGGAGCGACGCATCGCGATGATGCAGGCCGAACAGGTTAATCGCGATCTTCTTGAGGAGGAGGCCAAGCAGCTGCTCGGTCGTGCGGGCAAGAATGAACTTCTGCTGTTCCTTCCCAAGCCGTGAGTTAACTTGATCGTAGTTATTCATTGTGCATAACCGCGAACCAGTTAATCGTTGTTTTTATGTTGTTTATCAGCGCCTTGTGTCAAGTAAAAATACCGTTTGACCCGTCTCCTCAAGCCTTGCGGTTTCGGCTACATTGATCTTGTTTCGACGCCCCGCCCCGGGGCGCGGAAGACCAGAGGTTCAAAATGGCATCTGCCGCTTCTGCGCGTTCCAAAGCCGCCTCCTCGAAGGCAGGCAAAGCGAATCCTTCCAAATCCAATGTCGCTGAATTCACCAAGGACGAAGAGCTTTCGGCCTATCGCGAGATGCTGCTGATCCGGCGTTTCGAAGAGAAGGCTGGTCAGCTCTACGGCATGGGCCTCATCGGCGGTTTCTGCCATCTCTATATCGGCCAGGAGGCCGTTGTGGTGGGGATGCAGATGGCGCTCAAGGATGGCGACCAGATCATCACCGGTTACCGTGACCACGGCCACATGCTCGCTTGCGGCATGGATGCCAAGGGCGTCATGGCCGAACTCACCGGGCGTCGCGGCGGCTTGTCAAAAGGCAAGGGCGGCTCGATGCACATGTTCTCGAAAGAGAAGAATTTCTACGGCGGTCACGGCATTGTCGGTGCGCAGGTCTCGCTCGGCACCGGCCTCGCTTTTGCGAACCATTATCGCCAGGATGGTCGCGTCTCGATGACTTACTTTGGTGATGGCGCTGCCAACCAGGGTCAGGTTTACGAGAGCTTCAACATGGCGCAGCTGTGGAAGCTGCCTTGCGTCTATATCATCGAGAACAATCGCTACGCGATGGGCACTGCGGTAACCCGCGCCTCTGCGCAGCAGGATTTCTCGAAGCGCGGCCTCTCCTTCAACATCCCCGGCGAACAGGTCGATGGTATGGATGTGCGCGCGGTGCGGGCAGCTGGGGAGAAGGCGCTTGAATGGGCGCGCTCTGGCAAGGGTCCCTATATCCTTGAGATGCAGACCTATCGCTATCGCGGGCACTCAATGTCCGATCCGGCGAAATATCGCTCCAAGGAAGAAGTGCAGAAGATGCGCGAGGAGCACGATCCGATCGAGCAGGTTCGCGCGCGCTTGCTGCGCAACAAGCTCGCCACGGAAGATGTGCTCAAGGACATTGATGCGAAGGTGCGCGCTATCGTGGCAGAAGCCGCGGAATTTGCGACCAACGATCCTGAGCCCGATGTGAGCGAACTCTGGACCGACATCACCCTTTGATGAACTCCGGGCCTCGTGCCCAACGGTGAGGACCAAATGGCCACCAATATCCTCATGCCCGCGCTGTCTCCCACGATGGAGCAGGGCAAACTTGCCAAATGGCTGAAAAAGGAAGGCGACCGCATCAAGGCTGGTGACGTGATCGCCGAGATCGAGACCGACAAGGCGACCATGGAAGTGGAAGCCGTCGATGAAGGTACGCTTGGCAAAATCCTTGTTGCCGATGGCACCGAGAATGTCGCCGTTAACACACCCATTGCGGTGATTGTTGCTGATGGCGAAAGTGCTGATGCTGTTCCCGCCAGCGCGCCTGCTCCTGCTGCGGCTCCTGCTGCTGCATCCGTCCCCGCTGCTGCGCTAACGGTTCCAGCAGCGCCTATGGCAGCCGTCTCTGCGGCGCCGGATGTGCCGGAAGGTACGCCCATGGTTGCCATGACCGTGCGTGAAGCCCTGCGCGACGCCATGGCCGAAGAGATGCGCGCCAATCCGGACGTGTTCGTCATGGGTGAAGAGGTCGCTGAATATCAAGGCGCATACAAAATCACCCAAGGCCTGCTGCAAGAATTCGGTGCGCGTCGTGTCATTGACACGCCGATCACCGAGCATGGTTTCGCGGGCATCGGTGTTGGCGCGGCGATGACGGGGCTTCGTCCCATTGTCGAGTTCATGACCTTCAACTTCGCCATGCAGGCGATTGACCAGATCATCAACTCGGCTGCCAAGACGCTCTATATGTCGGGCGGTCAGATGGGGTGCCCCATCGTATTCCGTGGCCCCAATGGTGCCGCCGCGCGTGTCGCAGCACAGCACTCACAGGACTTCGCAGCCTGGTATTCGCAGATCCCCGGTCTCAAGGTCATCCAGCCTTATACAGCGGCTGATGCGAAGGGCTTGCTCAAGAGCGCGATCCGCGATCCCAACCCGATTGTCTTCCTTGAGAATGAAATTCTCTATGGGCAGAGCTTCGATGTGCCAAAGCTCGATGACTTCACGGTGCCGATTGGCAAGGCGCGCATTCATCGCGTGGGCCATCACGTCACCCTCGTCTCCTTCGGCATCGGCATGACCTACTGCGTGAAGGCTGCAGAAGAACTCGCCAAGGAAGGGATCGAGGCTGAGATCATTGATCTGCGCACGATCCGTCCGATGGATACCGAGACAGTCGTGCGCTCGATCATGAAGACGGGTCGTTGCGTGGCGGTTGAAGAAGGCTGGCCGCAAAGCGGTGTGACGGCAGAAATCGGCATGCGCATCATGGAAAGCGCGTTCGATTATCTCGATGCACCTGTTGCGCGCGTCACGGGCAAGGATGTGCCCATGCCTTACGCATCGAACCTCGAAAAGCTTGCGCTTCCCAATGTGGCCGAAGTCATTCAGGCCGCCAAGGCAGTGCTTTATCGGTGATCCATGGCTGAGCCCATCGTGCATGAACTCTCCCTGCCGCCGGATGTAATCGCATCTGGCGGTCAGGAGGTGCTTCGCGCCTTCATCGTTGAAGGTGATTTGCATGTCGCGCTGACCAATGCCTTTGATCGCCCCGCTGTTTGGGGCCGTCTGCTTGTTGATGTCGCGCGTCATGTGGCGCGGATGTATTCGCAAGAAGGCAGTGCGCTGCGCGATCAGGCGCTCAGTGAAATCTACCAATCCCTGCAATCCGAATGGTCTCTTCCCGACGACCATAGCGATACGATCAATTGAGGCGACACATGCCGATCAAGATCCTCATGCCCGCGCTGTCACCCACGATGGAAAAGGGAAACCTTGCCCGCTGGCTGAAAAAGGAAGGTGACAAGATCAAGCCCGGTGACGTGATCGCCGAAATCGAAACCGACAAGGCGACCATGGAGGTGGAAGCTGTCGATGAAGGCACGCTTGCCAAGATCGTTGTCGCACCGGGCACGGCTGATGTGCCTGTCAACCAGCTGATCGGCATCATTGCTGCTGATGGTGAAGATGTCGCCGCTGCTGCAGCCTCTGGCGCTGGCGGCGCGGCTCCTGCACCTTCTGCCGCTCCCGCGGCTGCATCTGCTCCTGCTGCATCTGCTCCTGCTGCTTCGGCTCTTGCGCCCGCGGCTGCGCCTGCACCTGCTCCGCAAGCTGCTGCAGCGCCGGCAGCCTCTGGCGCGCGTGTGTTTGCGTCACCGCTCGCCAAGCGTCTTGCGAAAGAAGCAGGCATTGATGTTTCGCGCATCTCCGGCACCGGCCCGCATGGTCGTGTTGTTGAGCGCGACGTGAAGGCGGCAATGGCTGGTGGCGCGTTGAAGGCAGCGCCCGCTGCTGCCGCGCCTGCAAGCGCGCCGATGGCGTCTTCGATGGGTGACGAGCAGATCAAGAAATTCTTCCAGCCCGGCACCTATGAAGAAATCCCGCATGACTCGATGCGCAAGACGATTGCGCGTCGTCTCGTCGAAGCCAAGCAGACGATCCCGCATTTCTACCTCACGGTTGATTGCGAACTCGACAAGCTGATGGCGCTGCGCGAAGACATCAACAAGGGCGCGCCTGATGTTGATGGCAAGCCCGCTTACAAAGTCTCGGTCAATGACTTCGTCATCAAGGCGCTTGCAATGGCATTGAAGAAAGTGCCGGACGCGAATGTCACATGGACCGAAGGCGCGATGCTCAAGCACAAGAGCGTCGATCTTGGCGTTGCTGTGTCGATCCCCGGCGGTTTGATTACCCCTGTCGTGCGCGATGCTGACAAGAAGTCGCTCTCTGCGATTTCAAACGAGATGAAAGATCTCGCGGGCCGTGCGCGCAATCGCAAGCTGAAGCCTGATGAATATCAGGGCGGCACATCGGCTGTGTCTAATCTGGGCATGTTCGGCATCAAGCATTTCTCTGCCGTCATCAACCCGCCCCACGCCACGATCCTTGCGGTTGGTGCTGGTGAGCAGCGGGTGATCGTCAAGAATGGCCAGCCGACTGTTGCCACTGTGATGAGTGTCACGATGTCAACGGACCATCGCGCGGTCGATGGCGCACTCGGCGCCGAGCTGATCTCAGCCTTCCGCCACTATATCGAAAACCCGATGGCGATGCTGGTGTGAGGTTGTGATGGGGGCAGGTGTAGGCTTGCCCCCTCACTCTAGTCGGAATCACGCCAGTGATTGATCATGCCGAACAATTTCTCTTGGTCTTCGAGCACAGATTCATCTCCGGTAAAGATGCTGTACTCGATGTGATCATCGAAGAAATCAAGCTCAATGCGAGCACCGACGAGAGTGTAGCACACCATAATAGAATCCGCCCGATCGTGTTCCAATGTGTATGAAATGGACGGATCTTTCAGGTGGTTCAGAAAGGGTATGAGGTCGCGAATGCCGTTCAGTTCCATCTCAATCGCCCTTTCAAAATTCATCGCGTATGGAAAGCGTCCATCATGCGCTGGCAGCAAGGGCTGTCAATCTAATTCACCTTCTCTCTCCCTCTGCGAGATCATCCCATGAGCACTCCCTACGACATCATCGTCATCGGCGGCGGGCCGGGTGGTTATGTGACTGCCATTCGCGCGTCCCAGCTTGGTTTCAAGACCGCGCTTGTTGAGCGTGAACATCTCGGCGGCATCTGCCTCAACTGGGGTTGTATTCCCACGAAAGCGCTGCTGCGCTCGGCTGAGATCTATCACTACACGCAGCATCCCGAAGCCTATGGTCTCAAGATCGAAGGCAAGGTGAGCGTTGATCCTGCTGCTGTTGTGAAGCGTTCGCGTGGCGTGTCTGCGCAGCTGAATGGCGGCGTTGGCTTCTTGCTGAAGAAGAACAAGGTTGATGTGATTTGGGGCGAAGCCAGCATCACCAAGCCCGGTGAAGTTTCTGTCGGCGCATCGAAGAAGCCCGTTGTGCAGCCTCAAAATCCCGTGCCGAAAGGTGTGCTCGGTGAAGGTACCTATGCTGCCAAGCACATCATTGTCGCGACGGGTGCGCGTCCGCGCGTGCTGCCGGGCATTGAGCCCGATGGCAAGCTGATCTGGACTTACTTTGAGGCCATGGTGCCGCCTGCATTCCCGAAGTCACTCATCGTGATGGGATCGGGCGCTATCGGCATCGAGTTTGCGAGCTTCTACGCCACCATGGGCGTTGACGTGACGGTTGTTGAGGTCCTGCCGCAGATCATGCCGGTTGAAGATGCCGAGATCGCTGGCATTGCGCGCAAGCGTTTTGAAAAGGCTGGCATCAAGATCATGACCTCCACCAAAGTCAGCAAGGTGGAGAAGGGTGCGAATGACATCACCTGTCATGTCGAAGATGACAAGGGCAACAAGCAGGTCTTGAAGGCTGAGCGTTTGATCTCCGCCGTTGGCGTTGTCTGCAACACCGAAAATCTCGGTCTTGAAAAGATCGGCGTGAAGATGGAGCGCGGCGCGATTGTCACGGATGGCAAGGGTCGCACCAATGTGCCGGGCATCTATGCCATCGGTGACGTCGCTGGTCCGCCGATGCTCGCGCATAAGGCCGAACATGAAGGCGTGATTTGCGTGGAGACCATCAAGGGTCTGCACACACATGCCATGGACAAGAGCATGATCCCCGGCTGCACCTATTGCCACCCGCAAGTGGCAAGCGTTGGCCTGACTGAGGCCAAGGCGAAGGAAGCGGGTTACACGATCAAGGTTGGTCGCTTCCCCTTCATGGGCAATGGCAAGGCGATTGCGCTGGGTGAGCCCGATGGTCTCATCAAGACGATCTTCGATGCCAAGACCGGCCGCTTGCTGGGCGCCCATATGGTTGGCGCGGAAGTGACCGAGCTCATTCAGGGCTATGTTATCGCCATGAACCTCGAAACCACCGAGGAAGAGCTGATCCACACCGTCTTCCCGCATCCCACTCTTTCCGAGATGATGCATGAATCGGTGATGGATGCTTACGGACGTGTGATCCACACCTGAGCCATACAGGCAGAGGGTGTAATTGCGGTTTCGGCGGGGGCGTCCTAGATAGCGGCAACGCGGGCTTGTCCGCGCGCAAGGGGCCATCATGGCGGTTGTGTTCGACATCAATAATGATCCGCGCCGGCAGGGTTCAGGCTCTGGCGAGGCTGCCAAGCCGCGCCACCCCGAAAAGGCCAAGCGGCCTGACAGCCCCATCCTGCGCAAGCCGGACTGGATCAGGGTCAAGGCGCCGGGGTCGCCGCAATGGGCCGAGACCAATCGCATCGTGAAGGAGAACAAACTCGTCACGGTTTGTGAGGAGGCGGGCTGTCCCAATGTCGGTGAGTGCTGGGAGAAAAAGCACGCCACCTTCATGATCATGGGCGACACCTGCACGCGCGCTTGTGCCTTCTGCAATGTGCGCACGGGATTGCCCGAAGCTCTCGATGTTCAAGAGCCCGCCAAGGTGGCAGATGCTGTTGCCAAGCTTGGCTTAAGCCATGTCGTGATCACCTCGGTCGATCGTGACGACCTTGCTGATGGTGGCGCTGAACATTTCGCGCAAACGATCCGCGCGATCCGGCAGCGCTCGCCACAAACCACAATTGAAATTTTGACGCCCGATTTCCTGCGCAAGGAAGGCGCTTTGGAAGTGGTCGTTGCGGCACGTCCTGATGTGTTCAACCACAATCTTGAGACAGTACCGTCAAAATATCTGACCGTCCGCCCCGGCGCGCGTTACTTCCATTCGATCCGGCTGTTGCAGCGGGTGAAGGAGCTCGATCCCACCATTTTCACCAAATCCGGCATCATGGTGGGGCTGGGCGAGGAGCGGAATGAAGTCTTGCAGCTGATGGATGACCTTCGTTCAGCGGATGTCGATTTCCTGACCATCGGCCAATATTTGCAGCCGACCCGCAAACATCATCCCGTGGTGCGCTTTGTCACGCCCGAAGAGTTCAAGTCCTATGAAACCGTAGCCGGGGCCAAGGGGTTCTTGTTGGTGTCGGCGTCTCCGCTCACGCGCTCTTCCCACCATGCAGGGGAAGATTTCGCCAAGCTGAAGGCGGCTCGACTAGCTCGAACCTAAGCGCTCAGGGGATCGCATGGAGCATCCGCGACGGTTTCAGGTAGAGCCGCCGCGGCGGGTGCTCGTGGTCGGCAATCGTGGGGCAGGGCGGGCGAAGCTCGGCAAGCAATTGGCCGAACGCTTCAACTTGCCTTTCATCCAGATCGAACATGAACAACAGGCATTTGGCAGTCAGGAGCCGGGAGCCTGGCGCGCCAGGGTCAGCGAACTTGCCGCTGGTGACAGCTGGGTCATGAGCGGCACGGATCTGGGAACCTTTGACTTGCGCGTGCCGCGTGCGGACTGGTTCATCTGGGTGGATCTCCCGATTTCCAGCTGCGCCATGACGGTGATCCGCAGCACTTTGCGGGGCCGCGCTCAGGCGAAGGCCGGGACCGGATCGGCCCTGCCGCGCTGGCCGAAATTGACGGATATCCTGCATTTTCCCACAGATGTTGCGCCCCGCATCATGGGCACGATTGACCGCGAAAGGCGAAATCGCACCATTTTCATCCTGCGCTCGCGCGGCGATGTTCTGAATTTCCTTGCAAGGCTGCCGCAGGCAGGTGGTTTTGGGGACCATATGAACCGGGACAAGAAACCGCCGGTCTAACGGGTTTACCTGAGACGCCAGCGTGATATGAGGCTGCCAGCCTTGAATTGGGATTCCCATGCCCTCATTCCGCACGACCCGCCGCGTGCGCCACGCTCCCAACGATATGTTCGAGCTTGTGGCGGATGTAGAGCAATATCCGCGCTTCTTGCCCCTGTGTCAGGGACTGAAGGTGCGCCGTCGCGCGCAGAATGACGCGGGCCATGACGTCATCCTTGCTGATATGCAGGTGGGTTATGGTGCCATTCGCGAGACCTTCACCAGCCGCGTGACCCTCGACCGCGAGGCGCTCGCCATTCTGGTTGAATATGTCGATGGTCCCTTCCGCCATCTGGAGAACCGCTGGACCTTCCGGCCTGTGGCCCAGGTCGAGCGCGCTTGTGACGTGGAATTCTACATCGACTACGAATTTGCGAGCCGCACGCTTGGCCTATTGATGGGTTCAATGTTCGACACCGCCTTTCGCAAATTCGCGGAGGCTTTCGAAAAGCGGGCCGACTTCGTCTATGGACGAAACGCACTCAAGGCCCCCTAACCAAGTGCAGGCTTGACGGCAGGCTCACGGCGAACAAGGCTGACCAAAACAGGTAGAGGAGACAAAGGCATGTCGGAAGCTGGGATCGACACTCCAGAGCTGATCGCCTTTTCGAAGGACATCAAATCGCTCGATCTCAATCCGTTGTGGGAGCGCACGGTGTCGCAAAAGCCGGGCTCTCCTTGCGTGCCGAAGCTCTGGGCCTGGGCGGACCTGAAACCCCATCTCATGAAGTCTTGCGATCTGATCGGGCAAAAGCTCGCAGAACGTCGCGTCTTGATGCTCGAAAATCCGACGATGCGCGGTTCAAGCTTTATTGCAAATACGCTTTTCACGGGTCTGCAAATCATCCTGCCTGGCGAAGTTGCCGCTGCCCATCGCCATACGCCCAATGCGTTACGTTTCGTCGTAGAAGGGAAGGGCGCTTATACAGCTGTGGCTGGTGAGCGCGCCATGATGAATCCCGGCGACTTTCTCGTGACGCCCAACTGGTCATGGCATGATCATGGAAATATCGGCAATGAACCTGTGGTGTGGATGGACGGTCTCGATTCCGCCTTCACCAAATTCTTTGGCGCTACATTCCGTGAAGACTATCCGCAAGATCAGCAACCGCTCTATCGCTCCGAAGGTGACTCAGCGGCTAGCTTTGGTTCGGCGCTCCTGCCGGTTGATTACAAGCCCGACGATATTGCCTCGCCCATCCTGCGTTACCCTTATGCGCGCACTTGCGAGGCATTGCATCATCTCTACAAGACGCAACCGCTTCATGCGGCGCATGGTGTGAAGCTGCGTTATGCCAATCCTGCGAATGGCAAATACCCCTTCCCAACTATGGCCGCTTTCATGCAATTCCTGCCGAAAGGCTTTGATGGCAAGCGTTACCGCTCGACCGAAAACATTGTCTACAACGTTGCTGAAGGATCCGGCCTTGTCACGATCAAGGGCGAGCAATTCAAATTCACCCAGCATGATATTTTTGTTGCGCCCTCATGGTGCGAGGTCTCGTTCAAGACGAGTGAGGATTGCA
>CAZLBA010000003.1:0-2445 GCA_964557555.1 uncultured Beijerinckia sp. | reverse complement strand
TCGCTGGGCATGGTGGCCCGCTCGCCGCCTTCGGGATCGCGCTGCGCAGGAGGCTTTGGGCTTCCATCGCGATGAGGTGCTGTAATCACAGCCGCGCCAAAATGAGATCTAGCGCGCAGTTGATCGCTGCGCGCCGCACGTCATTGCGCCCGATATTGCCGAAGCGCTGTTCAACGTGATGGGTCACGTCCCCCGACTTTGCACAACCGAAATGAACAAGTCCCACCGGCTTGTCTGCAGTGCCGCCTGTTGGACCTGCAATGCCGGTTATTGAGACAGTGATGGTGGCGCGTGAATGTTTCAGCGCACCTTCTGCCATGGCAATGGCAACTGATTTGCTCACCGCGCCATGTTGCATGAGGAGATCATTCGGAACGCCAAGCATATCGTGCTTGGCATCGTTGGAATAAGTGACAAAGCCGCGGTCAACGACCGCCGAAGAACCTGAAATTTCTGTTAGCAATCCGGCGACCAAACCGCCCGTGCAAGATTCTGCCGTGGCAATCATCAGATCGCTTGCCGCGCAGCTCTCGATGATGCGCGTGGCTTTGCTGATCAGCTCTGCATCAAAGGGGGATGGCATTTGTTACTCCGGCAGACGGATCGTCGCGAGTGCCATGGCCGCAATGCCTTCACGGCGACCAGTGAAACCGAGTTCTTCCGACGTCGTGGCTTTCACGGCCACGCGCGACACATCAATACCGATAATCTTTGCGAGTTCAGCGCGGATCGCATCGCGATGCGGCCCAACCTTCGGCGCTTCGCAAATAATGGTGCCATCAATATGCGCAATGATCCCGCCGCGCTTGCGCACGCATTCCGCTGCATGACGCAGAAAGATATCTGAAGCTGCACCTTTCCATTGCGGATCGGAGGGCGGGAAATGCGAGCCGATATCGCCGTCAGCAAGTGCGCCGTAAATCGCGTCGGTGATGGCATGCATCAGGACATCGGCATCAGAGTGACCAAGCAGCTTTTTGCTATGCGGGATTTTTACGCCGCCCAGAATGACGTGATCGCCATCGGTAAATGCATGGACGTCGAAGCCTTGGCCCGTGCGAATATCCGTCAATTGCGCCATGAGCCTTGCCTCTGCCTTTTCAAAATCCTGCGGCGTGGTGAGCTTGATATTCTGCGCATCGCCGTCAAACACATGCACTGCATGGCCTGCAAATTCAGCGACAGCGGCATCATCTGTCTTGTCGTCTGGATCTGATGCTGCCTTGCGATGCGCGCGCAGGATCAGCTCATATTGAAAGCTCTGCGGTGTTTGCACCGCGCGCAAAGCGTCACGCTGCGGCGTCGAGATGATCCGCCCTTCAGCGTCAACCTGCTTGATCGTGTCTGTCACAAAGAGGCCGGGCACGGCAGCGCCATGCTTCAAGGCAGCGTCCACTGCGCGCTGAATGAGCGCAACAGTTGCAAAAGGCCGTGCCGCGTCATGGATCAGTACAACATCGGGGCCAAGCGCTTGCAGCGCTTCAAGCCCCGCGCGGCAACTATGCTGGCGCGTTGCGCCGCCATGCACATAGGGAAGCAGCGCCGCTTTGGCATCGCTGCAAACAGCTCCAATGGCGTCCTCATAAAGATTGCGGTCATCGGGATGAATGACGGTTAGAAGCTTGGCCTGAGGCGCGGCAGTATGAAGAGCCTCAATCGTGCGCGTGAGGACCATACGGCCACTCAGCTGGCGATATTGTTTGGGCAAACCCTCGCCCGCCCGCTGGCCGCGTCCAGCAGCGACGATGATGATGGCAAGGGAGGGCACAGTCATAATGGTTGTGTAGCATGGTGTCGGCCAACAGAAACAGCGAAAGCCGACACGGGTTTGCGGCGCTGCACAAAATGACTATACTGTAGGCATGTTATCGCCTGCCCAAATCTTAGGCACAGATCTTCAGGTCGGCCATGTCAGGCTAGCTGGCTGTGCGGTGCTTGCCCCTATGTCCGGGGTCACGGATGTCGCGATGCGGCGGGTAGCGGCGCGCTTTGGCGCCTCCATGGTCGTTTCCGAAATGGTTGCCAGCGATGACTATGTGCTTGGTGACGAAGAAAGTCGGGTGCGTGCAGAAGGCGAGGGGCTCGATCTGCATGTGGTGCAAATAGCGGGATGCGAGCCGCATTGGATGGCTGAAGCAGCGAGGCTAGCAGAAGCCTCCGGCGCGTCCATCATCGACATCAATATGGGCTGCCCGGCCAAGCGTGTGACGGGCGGCTATGCGGGTTCTGCCTTGATGCGCGACCCGGACCTCGCGCTCCGCCTGATCGAGGCCACTGTCAAGGCAGTCAAAGTGCCGGTGACGCTCAAAACACGTCTCGGCTGGGATGAGGATAGCCTCAATGCGCCTGACCTCGCGCTTCGGGCGCAGCAGGCGGGCATCCAGCTGGTGACCATTCATGGGCGCACACGCTGCCAGTTTTACAAGGGGCAGGCGGATTGGACGG
>CAZLBA010000002.1:69543-78785 GCA_964557555.1 uncultured Beijerinckia sp. | reverse complement strand
ACAATTCACCGATCTGCTCGGCGGTGAGCTCACCCTCACGGCGCGCTTCATGCAGCTTGCGCTCGAAAGAATAAAACGCGATCTGGCGCACCACCGTGTTGATCATATCCTCAACTTTGGCCGCCAACATCGCGCGCTTCTGGTCGGGGCCAGCTTGTGCAAGCAAGGAGCGGAAAGTCAGCATCTCGCCAAACACGCTTGCGGTCTCAGCAAGGGTCAAAGGTGTTGGCGCCATCAGCGCGCCATTGGGTGCGGCTAACACTTGATGCACACCGTGACCCAATTCATGCGCCAGCGTCATCACATCACGCGGCTTGCCTTGATAATTCAGCAAGACATAAGGATGCGCGGAGGGGACAGTCGGATGCGCAAAAGCACCGGGCGCCTTGCCCGGACGCACCGGCGCATCAATCCAGCGCTCATCGAAGAAACGCTGCGCAATCTGCGCCATTTTCGGAGAGAAGGCGGAATAGGCCGATAGCACGAGGTGACGCGCATCTTCCCAATTATAGCTGCGCGTCGGCACATTGGGCAGCGGCGCATTGCGGTCCCAGTGATTGAGCTGATCCTTGCCGAACCATTTCGCTTTCAGCTTGTAATAGCGGTGCGACAGACGCGGATAGGCATCGCGCACAGCCTTCACCAAGGCATCCACCACTTCGCGCTCAACCCGGTTTGAGAGATGGCGCGAGTCAGCCACATCCTGAAAACCGCGCCAACGATCACCAATCTCCTTGTCTTTGGCGAGCACATTGGTGATGAGGGCGAAGCTGCGCAAATTGCTGCGCAGTGTCGTGGCAAGTGCTTCGGCTGCTTCGCGGCGCAAGCTCTCCTGCGGATCTTGCAAGAGGTTCAGGGTTGGCTCAAGCGTCAGCTCCTTCTCACCCACCTTGAAACGCAAGCTTGCGATCGTTTCATCAAACAGGCGATTCCATGCGCCGCGTCCCGTGACGGATTTTTCGTGAAACAGCTGCTCGACCCGATCTTCCAGCTGATACGGCTTCTCGCGACGAATATCTTCGAGCCATGGGCGATAATGGGCGAGTGGCGCGCGGCTCATCGCCGCCTCGATCACGCCATCCTCGATGCGGTTCAACTCCAGCGTCAGGAACAACAGCTCGGTTGAGGCATTGGTGATCTTTTCCTGCGCATCGCCATAGAATTTCGCCCGCGCCGGATCGGTCGTATCGCCCGCATAGATCAGCCCCGCATAGGACATGACCCGGCCAATGAGATCCTCCAGCGCCTCATAGCGCTTGAGCATGGCAAAAAGCTGCTCGCTGGCGTCAGCTGCCCCTGCGATCCCGGCGAGCTTGCCACGATAGGTCTCCGCAAAGGCACGGCATTCTTCCGCAATCCGGGTCAGGTCGCCTTTATAGGCCTCCGAGTCCATGGCGGGGTAAAGATCGGCCAGATTCCATTCAGGCAGGGTGCCTGAGTCGGCAGCGCCCTCGCTGACAAAAGCATGGAGCGGGCGGGCGGCGAGCTGATGGACAGGAGACATGGCAAACCTTTCTGGGCGGGAAACCCCTTCTATATCGGGAGGAAAGGCCAAGTGTTCAATGAGAGCAAGCAGGAACCTGGCTTTTCCAGGGTGCCCAATTAATCAGCCGTTTACCCTGTTTGGCTCATAGTCTCTGTGAAGCGGGCACATGGCCCGCTCGGAGATTTGAAGCGCCCGCATGACTGCCACCATCCTGATCGCCGATGATGATCCCATTCAGCGGCGGCTCCTTGAACAGATGCTGCGGCGCTTCGGCTATGCCACCGAGCTGGTGGATGGTGGGGAGGCGGCGCTTGCCCGCATCGCAGCTGGCGACTTACCGCGCATCGACTGCCTGATCCTCGACCTCGTCATGCCCGATCTGGACGGCATGGGTGTTCTCGGCAAATTGCGCGAACGCCGCACGCAGCTGCCCGTGATTGTCCAGACTTCGCCCAACTCCGTCGAATCTGCCATCTCCGCCATGCGCGCCGGGGCCTTCGACTTCGTTGTGAAGCCGGTCGGCGCCGAACGTATGCAGGTCTCGCTGAAAAATGCGCTGCGCCTGTCGGCCATGGAAGATGAGCTGCGCCGTCTGCCAGCCCAATCCATCAATCTCACTTACTTGCGCGACATGGCGAGCGGTTCGCCTGATCTGGAGCGCGTCTTGCGGCTTGCCGAGCGTGCAGGAAAATCAAACATGCCCGTTCTCATTGAAGGCGAGCGGGGCACTGGCAAGGAACTCGTCGCACGCGCTGTTCATGCAGCGTCGGAACGTCGGGGGCGCAGTTTCATCACCATCAATTGCACGCATCTGCCACAAGGCCAGAGCGAAGCAGTTTTGTTTGGTCAGGACCGCGCGAGTGAGCGCAGCACTGGCAAGCTTTTGGAAGCGGCTGGCGGCGCAGTCTATCTTGAAGAAGTCGGGGATCTGCCCTTGGAAACACAGGCGCGTCTGATGCGCTTGTTGCAAGATGGCGAGATCGACCAGCCGGGCAAGCGTCCGCTGAAAGTTGACACGCGCCTCATTTGTTCTACCAGCCTCAACATGATTGATCTCGTGAAGCAAGGCCGCTTCCGCGAAGATCTCTATTATCGGCTGAATGTATTCCCCATCACCGTACCGCCGCTGCGGTCGCGTCGCAGCGAAATTGGGGATCTGTGCAAGCGCTTCATCGCCCGCTTCGCTGCGCAAGAAGGCAGGCCATTACGCGGCCTCACAAGTGAGGCGGAAGCGCTGTTGTGCCGCTATGATTGGCCCGGCAATGTGCGCCAGCTTGAAAATGCGATCTTCCGCGCCGTCATCCTTGCCGAAGGCGATGAATTGACGGTTGCAGAGTTTCCACAAATCGCAGCGCGTGTGGATGGGTTCGATGTCCGCATTCCACCCTTGCCAGCCACCAGCCTTGCGCCTGCGCAACGCGAGATCGTTCGGGTTGAAGTGCGTGACCCACATGTGCTGCGCCAGCTTGATGAGCGCGGTCATGTGCGCAAATTGGCTGATATGGAAGCCGACATCATCCGCTTCGCGCTGACCTATTATCGCGGGCAAATGTCTGAAGCCGCCCGCAAGCTCGGCATCGGCCGCTCCACTCTTTATCGCAAGATGAAGGAGCTGGGCCTGCAAGAGGAAGCCGATGCCGCCAGCGCGGGGTCTGATAGCGCTGCGGCCTGAGAGCCGAAACGCGATCATTCTTTTGTGATCCGCCGCAGCAGATGCGCCGCAACCCCTTTTTGCGACAGCATCCCTCGAAAGATGAAATTCTCAGACACATTGGCGCCGCATTCAGGAGCTTTGCTTTCCGTGAATGGAAGGTTAAACTTCTGTCCGGTTTCGATCAGCCGCTGTGGGGGCTGGGCTTACGGCCCATTAACTCTTATCAGCAACACTTCGCTCACCATGTTGGGCCGCAAGCGTTTCCTGTGGCCTCATTATCGCGAGTGGGTCAGTGCAGAAAAAGTGTAACGCCTTGTCGTCTCGGAACAAACGCATCGCGAGCACAGGCGTGCTGGTAGCTGCGCTCTGCGCGCTGACCCCTGCTGCGACCCAGAATGCCATCGCCAATGGCGATACCCGGACCTTGTCGCTCTATCACACCCATACGCGCGAAAGCATTGAAGTCACCTATCGCGTCAATGGCCAATATGACCAGACGGCGCTGAACAAGCTGAATTGGTTCTTGCGCGACTGGCGTGTGGACGAAGCGACCAAGATGGATCCGCGCCTCTTCGATGTGGTGTGGGAAACCTATCGTGAATCCGGCTCGCGTGAGCCCATCCAAATCGTCTCCGCCTATCGCTCGCCCAAGACGAATGCGATGTTGCGGGCACGCTCAAAGGGCGTGGCTGAATATTCCCAGCACATGCTCGGCAAGGCGATGGATATGCATTACACCGATGTGCCCATGTCGCGTGTGCGCGAAATCGGCATGAAGCTGCAACGCGGTGGCGTCGGTTATTATCCGGGCAATGGCTTCGTGCATCTGGATGTCGGCAGCGTGCGTGCCTGGCCGCGCATGAGCTATGATCAACTCGCGCGCCTCTTCCCGGATGGCAAGACAGTGCATCTGGCTTCCAATGGGCAGCCGCTCGCACGCTATGAAGAGGCCCGTGCAGAGCTTGAACAGCGTGGCTCCATCTCGATTCCCACTTATGCGGAAGTGAAATCTTCTTCGGGTAAAGGCTTTTTCGCGACCCTGTTCGGCCTGAAGGATCAAGACGAGGAAGATGCAGCACCCGCCCGCAGCGGGCCGCGTTCGCGCGTGGCAACCTATGTGGAGAGCCGCAAGCCGCAACCTGAACCCGCACCATCCGTGGAGCCGCGCCGCAGCCCAGTGGTGGAACGCGCGACGCGGGACTTGCCGCGCGGCGAAACCTTCCTGGCCGCTGCCCCGCAACCCCAGCCGGTCCAACGCGGACAGCTTGTAGCTTCACTCTCAAGCGACCTGCCTCCGCCACCGATGCCACCACGGCGCCCTCAAGACGCTATCGCCCCCACCATTGGCGCGGCGGCTACTGCAGCGATTCCACAACCACCACAGCGTAGCGACGCCACGACCATCGCCCGCCAGCTTGATCTGCCCGCTATGATCACCGGCCAGCAGGCCAGCTCTAGCCCGCAGGATGTGCTGGCCTATGCAGCAACCCAGATGGATGTGGCCGCTCCTTTGCCACAGCCCGTGCAGCGGACCGCCAATCGTGATCGTGCTGCCCGATCGACGTCGTCCTCACTCGCCTTGTTTGCAAAGCCTGAGCTGAGCGCCAAGCCGATGGATCGCTCCAGCCTGTCGATGTTGCTGTCGCCCACACCGATTGCACAGGTCACGCAGTGGTCGCGTTCGCCTCTGGAGATCAGCCGGAAGGAGCTTTCGACGGCCATCTTCAATCGACCAATAGCCGCGCCCCAGTCTTTGGCCAAAGCGCCTGTCACTGGCGCGAATATGAACTTTGTTGCACCTGCACAAAAGAACAGCACGGCAGCAACAAGTGCACTCATCTTCGGCCAGTTGCACTAATCCCTTCACAACTCTGACAGCTGGCAGGGTGCGCAGATTGACGCCCCTGCGCAGGGCCGCTACACAAAAAATGTCTGAACTAGACATCTAAGATCAAAAGAGTGGGGGGAAGAGATCCGATGGACCTGTCAGTCGCGATCTGCATCGCCCCACGTTCCGCAACCAGCTTGCTGATCGACTGGCGAAAGATTTGACCTCATGACACAAAGTTCAAGCGCTGCTGCGGTGATGTCCGAGACCCAGCCGCAACTCGTGATCGAAAACGTCTTCAAGCAGTTTGGCGAAGGCCCCGGCGCCGTCATCGCGGTGGACAATGTCTCCTTCGATGTGAAGCCGGGCGAATTCGTGTCCGTCATCGGCCCTTCAGGATGCGGCAAGTCCACCCTGTTCAACATCATCGGTGGCCTGCTCGACGAATATGCCGGCAACGTCCTCATCGAGCGCGAGCGCATCGCTGGCCCGCACAAAGCTGTGGGCATGGTGTTCCAGGAAGAGTCGACCTTCCCCTGGCGCAGCGTGATGGACAATGTGGGCTTCCCGCTTGAATTGCAGGGTGTCGCCAAGTCAGAACGCATGGATCGGGCGGCCCATTTCATTGATCTCGTCGGCCTTGGCGGCTTTGAAAAGCGGATGCCGTCAGAACTGTCCGGCGGTATGCGCCAGCGCGTATCCATTGCACGCACACTCGTGTCTCGCCCGCAAATCTTGCTCATGGACGAGCCCTTTGCAGCGCTTGATGAACAAACGCGCCTGCTGCTCGGCGACAAGATCACCCAGATCCAGCAGGAGCTGAATCAGACCACGCTGCTCATCACCCATAACCTGACAGAAGCCGTGCAGCTGTCAGACCGCATCGTGGTGATGACCTATCGGCCCGGCAAGGTGAAGCGCATCGTTGACATCAAGCTGCCGCGCCCGCGCACCTCTGATGTCGTATCCAGCGATGCCTTTGGTCACTATGTCGCAGAGATCTGGTCCGATCTGCGCGAAGAAGCGAGCCGCGGAATGCAGGATTCGGAAAATCTGCAGCGAGGACGCCCTCGCCGTGGTTAAGCTTCTCCACAATCGCTCTTTCGCAATCACCACCGGCGTGGTGACCATCATTGCTGCCTTTGCGCTGCTCGAATTGTTGCTGCGCATCGGTGTCGTCAACAAATATATCGTGCCGCTGCCAAGTCAGGTCATCCTGAGCCTGGAGCGCATCATCGTGGAGGAAAAAATCCTCTCGCGCGTGCGCGAAACGGCATTCGAAATGGTTGTCGCCTGTTCGGCCGTGATCATTATTGGCGTGCCGATTGGCTCCCTCCTCTACAAATGGGTGGCCTTGCGCCGCGCCATTCTCGACTGGGTGGCTGCGATGGCGGCAGCGCCGCTGGTGCTGGCATTCCCGCTCTTTCTTGTGATGTTCGGCCGCAGCGCAACCACAGTCATCGTGATGTCCACGATCACCGGCCTTGCGCCGATCATCATCAAGACGACAGAAGGTCTGCTCGCTGTGCGTCCGGTGCTGATCAATGTCGGCAAGAGCCTCAAGCTCAATGAAAAGCAGATGTTCTGGAAGATCCTGTTGCCAGCTGCGCTGCCCACGATCTTCTCAGGCATCCGGCTGAGCTGGACCTTCGTGCTCATCTCAGTGGTTGGTATTGAGTTCCTGATCAATCTCGGCGGGCTTGGCCAGCTCATCAATGATTTGGCCGAACGCTACGACTTGCCGGGCACCTATGCCTCAATCGGCTTCGTCATTCTGGTCAGTGTCGCCTTCTTCGTCATTCTGGAGCGTGTGGAAACATGGCTGCGTCCGGTGAAATAAAAACCGCCACCATGGGCTTTCGCACGAAAGCCCAAAGCACGGCGCGCGAGACTAATATTCTGCGCATTGCCATCGTGCTTTTTGTCGCAATTGCGTGGGAATCCCTGTCACGTTCAGGACTGCTGTTTCGTGATGTTGTTCCCTCGCTTCTGGCGATCGGCAAGGCTATCTATGTCCTGCTCACCTCGCCTGTCTTCTATGCCAATCTGAAAGTGACCGCATGGGAGATTTTCCTGTCGCTGGCCATCGGGTCCAGCCTCGGCATCTTTGTCGGCATTCTGCTCGGCGCCAATCGCTTCATGTCGATGGCCTATGAGCACTATGTCTATTATCTCGCCCCGACACCGCGCATCATCTTCTTCCCCGTGATGATCATGTGGTTTGGCGTCGGGATCGCATCAAAGATCGCACTGGGTGCCTTGTCCTGCTTCTTCACCGTGGCGCTTTCAACGGCTGGCGGTATGCGCCAGATCGACAAGGTGCTGATCCGTGTGGGCAAGAGCTTCCGCGCGACACCTTGGCAGATGGGAACGAAAATCTATCTGCCGGCCATGCGCGTGCCCGTGCTCAATGGCATTCGCCTCGGTTTTGGCACTGCGACCGTGACCTGTTTGCTGGCAGAAACAAAACTGTCCAATCAGGGCTTGGGCTATATGATCATGCAGATCTATTCGCGCTTCGATATGCCCTCGCTCTATGCCCTGCTGATCATCGTCTTCGTACTCGCCGGGATTGGCAATTTGATCCTCGGCAAGGTGACGGGAACCTCGGCGTAAGAACATGGCCCCGCTTCTTCGAGTGAGAGAAGCTGTCAGCGGAGCTGACTAATGAGGGGATCTGGACATGCAAAAAGAGGCACCAGCGATGGTGCCTCTTTCTTTTACATCCGGTCTCCTCATCCGCCCGCGCTGCGGGCACCTTCTCCCAATGGGAGAAGAGAGGCTCTACAGGTAGCTCACAGCTCTCCAAGCGCCTGCAGATACAGGTCCAGCACTGTCTCTTCCTCGATGCGCTTGTCGCGGTCCATGCGGCGCAGCGAAACGACCTTGCGCATGATCTTCACATCGAACCCATTGCCCTTGGCTTCCGCGTAAACTTCCTTGATGTCATCCGCGATGGTGCGCTTTTCTTCTTCGAGCCGCTCAATACGCTCGATAAATGCGCGCAGATGGCCACCATCCACTTCAACGGACTCAGGGCTGATCATTTCGGGCTTGTTCATGGGGCCGCACCATCTGGAAAGACTAACCGTGCCTTTCGATGCGGCCCCCGGCGCGCCGGGTCAAGGTCGCGCCGGGAAATTCACAAATTGCGAAGAATTATGGGGAAAACCTCAGCTATGTTTGGCCGGATCGGCCATCACCGAGGCGAATTGCTTCTGCTGGTCTGGAGAAGCCTCGCGCTGATAAAGCTGTTTCCAGGTGTCATAGGGCATCCCATAGACATCCTCCCGCGTTTGGTCGAGCGTCAGGCCGAGACCGCGCTGATCCGACTCCTCTTTCATCCATTTGGACAGACAGTTGCGGCAAAAGCCCGCCAGATTCATCAAGTCGATATTCTGCACATCGGTGCGCTTGCGCAGATGGTCCACAAGGCGGCGATAGGCAGCGGCTTCGAGTTCGAGCTTCGTCTGCGGATCAATCGTCATGGCAGCGTCATCCCCTCTTGGGCCGCGCAGTGCGGCTTTCGTGATGCTCAATCATATGGGTAGCGGGAGCCGCGAGTACAGGGCGCAAAACGTCACTCAAGATCAAGGCCCAGCGTGCCACGCCAGCCGCGTCCGCAATCTCATCCTGCCGCACCTCAATCAGAATATGTGGCAGGCCACGGCTGGTGCCATGCTCATAAAGCGTGTCGCCCTTGAGCGCCCCGTCATAGGGCTCATTATCGCCTGTCACGATACCGCGCGCCCGCAAGGCGGCGATCACGGGGGCGGCCATCCGTGCATCGCTGTCCCAAAGCACAGCCGCCTGCCAAGGCCGGGCGACGCCCTTCCAATGTGGCGTGAAGGAATGGAGCGAGACGATGGCGGGGACGGGACCTGCCCCCAGCATCGCGTCTAGCCGGGCCCGCACGGCATCGCGATAGGGCTGCCAATAAAGCCGGCGCCGCGTCTCGATCTCCGCCGCGCCAATCTCCGCATTGCCGGGCACGATGGCCCCATCCGACAGGCGCATAACC
Source organism: uncultured Beijerinckia sp. (assembly GCA_964557555.1). GTDB lineage: Bacteria > Pseudomonadota > Alphaproteobacteria > Rhizobiales > Beijerinckiaceae > Terripilifer. The sequence continues at coordinate 69,796 of CAZLBA010000002.1, read as the reverse complement.
AGGGTGGGATCATCCGCGCCGCGATTGGGGTCGATCAATAGCCTTGAAAAACGGGTCAGAACCGCAGGCGCGCGAAATTCAGCCGCCAGCGCGCGCGTCAATGGGGCAGCCCCAATGTCGTAGGCGATGTGGCGGGTGAATTGGGCAGGTTCCAGCCCCAAGCAGCCATAGGCCGGGGGTAAAGCCGGGCTTGCATGGTCGCACAGAAAGAGCACGCCAGCCGATAGCGCGCCCGCAATATCTTCAACGGGGC
>CAZLBA010000002.1:34023-69533 GCA_964557555.1 uncultured Beijerinckia sp. | reverse complement strand
GTCGTGCCGAAGGCGATGAGCGTCGTCGCTGCCTCCATGGCCCGCTTCTCCCCTGCCCCACGGCCCCGGTCAATGGCTTGGCATTGGCCCGTCACAATTCCCGCACATGATTATCAAAGAGCAGCGCTCTCGCCCCGCCCCGTGATTCGCGTTACATCTGGTGCCATGAATTTTACCAAAGCATCCCTACCCGCGCTTGTGCTGGCTGCCCTTCTTTTGCCAGCCACCGCCAAGGCGGATTTGCGCCTGTGCAATAACTCCTCCAGCCGCGTGAGCGTCGCGCTTGCCTATACGGATGGCAAAACATGGATCAGCGAAGGCTGGTGGAACCTGAAAACCAATGCATGTGAGGTGCTGCTGCGCGGCAATCTCGCGGCGCAGTTCTATTATGTCTATGCGATGGATGAACGCGGCGGCGAGTGGAAAGGCAGAGCCTATATGTGCACCCGCGACCGCGAGTTCCGCATTGAAGGACGTGAGAATTGTTTGGTGCGCGGCTTCGAGCGTACCGGTTTCTTTGAAGTCGATACCGGTCGGGATGCCAAGAACTGGACTGTTCAGCTGACCGATGCCAACCAGCAACCCCGTTGATTGAAAGGCAAGCGATGAGACGCCTTCGCCGTGTGAAGATTTTAGCAACGCTTGGTCCCGCCTCGCAAACTCCCGACATGCTTGAGAAGCTGGTGCGTGCAGGCGCCGATGTATTTCGCATCAATATGAGCCATGCCAATCACGATGCCATGCGTGAACGCATCCGCATGATCCGGGAGGTGTCAAAAAAGGTCGGCCATGAGATCGGTATTCTTGCCGATTTGCAGGGGCCGAAACTGCGCGTCGGTGAATTCAGGGACGGCGGCGTTGAGCTGAAAAAAGGCCAGACCTTTGTGCTTGATGATGACAAGACGCCAGGCGATGACAACCGCGTTCACCTGCCCCATCCCGAAATCCTGAAAGCGCTGGCGCCCGGCCATGTCGTGCTGATTGATGATGGCAAAGTGAAGCTGCATATCACGCAAGCCTCGCCAACGCGCGCTGTTGCCAAAGTGGATGTCGCCGGTCGCATCTCCAACCGCAAAGGCGTGAGCCTGCCTGATACAGAGATTCCTGTCTCGGCCATGACAGAGAAAGATCGCGCTGATCTTGATGCGGCTTTGGAAGAAGGTGTGGACTGGATTGCCGTCTCTTTCGTGCAGCGTCCCGACGATATTGCTGAAGTGAAGAAGATTGCGCGCGGGCGCGCCATGGTGCTGGCCAAGATTGAAAAGCCACAAGCCATCGCACGTCTCGATGAAATCATGGAAGTCTCGGACGCGCTGATGGTGGCGCGTGGAGATCTCGGCGTGGAAATGCCACTGGAGAAAGTACCCGGCCTGCAAAAACGCATCACCCGCACGGCGCGCCGTCTCGGCAAACCTGTCGTTGTCGCAACACAGATGCTGGAATCCATGATCACCTCGCCCGTACCCACGCGCGCAGAAGTGTCAGACGTGGCAACAGCCGTCTTTGAAGGCGCAGATGCCGTCATGCTCTCGGCTGAAAGTGCGGCAGGCCAATATCCGGTCGAAGCCGTCGCCACCATGAATCGCATCGCTGAAGAGGTGGAACAGGATTCGATTTATCGTCCCGTCATCAATGCGCAACGCAGCGCGCCTGAAGCAACAGGCGCAGATGCCATTGCAGTGGCAGCGCGCGACGTTGCCGAGACACTGGATGTGAAAACGGTTTGCGCCTGGACTTCATCGGGCTCGACCGCATTGCGCATTGCGCGCGAGCGCCCCGCCCCTCCCATTCTCGCCCTGACGCCGAAGCGCGAAACGGCCCGCCGCCTCGCCCTTGTCTGGGGCGTTCATGCCATCGTCACCAAAGACGCCGATGATGTGGATGATATGGCAAAGCGCGCCTGCAAATTTGCCAATCGCGCGGGCTTTTCCAAAGAAGGGGATCGTATTGTGATTGTGGCTGGTGTGCCTTTTGGTACGCCGGGCGCCACCAATATGGTGCGCATCGCATTCACAGGTGACGAGAAATAAGCGGGATTAAATTTCCCGCCCGTCCACTTCGAGCGTGAGCTTTTCGACAAGCTTGCGCACCGTTTCCTGTTGCGGGCTGATTTCCAAGGCCCGACGCAGGACGGTGAGTGCCCCCTTGTTGAAGCCTTCGCGATGCATCAGCGAGCCTATGCCAGTCAAGGCACCAAAATGCTTGGGCTCACGGGCAATGGCTTGCATGAGATCTTCCATCGCGCCGCGTTCGTCATCTGCATGGAAGCGGACCAGCGCACGCTTGTGCCAGGCTTCGGCCCATTGCGGCTCAATATCAATCAGCGCATCGAAAACTTCGCGCGACAGCTTGTAATCCTTGCGGCTCATTGCCTGCATGGCGCGACCCATCAGGAGATCCGCCGTATCTGAGCCGGAGCGCATCCAGACCCGCTGGATCGCACCCTCAATGCCCCTTGCCTCCCGCTCGTCCTGAGCCTTGGCGAGGCGGTCAAACAATTCATCCAGAATTTTCTGGCGACCGGCTGGCTGGGACGCGGGCGCCTCAGCGCTCTTGCCCTCCGCACTTCTGGACGTGGGCTTGCCCTGATCGCCGGGCGCAGCCGCCAGTGGCGCTCCGCAGAGCGCGACAAGCAAGGCAGCAAGAGGCAGGCGAAGGTTGCGCATGAGCAAAAGCTAGTGCGGCTTTGGCGCGCCGTCAAAGGCCCGGATGATCACAAGCCCAACAAGAAAAAGCCCCGGCGAAGCCGAGGCCTTTTTATCAAGACGTTAGAGAACGCCGCTTAGCCCTGACGAGCCTTGTAGCGCTTCTGGGTCTTGTTGATGATGTAAACACGGCCCTTGCGGCGCACGATCTGGTTGTCGCGATGACGCGCGCGCAGAGACTTGAGTGAGTTGCGGACCTTCATGGTCGTCCCCGAAGTAAAGCGGCGGCCGTTGCCAGCCGCCCGAAAAGGTTGAGGGTCTATGCCCCAGTTGAGGGGGCGGGGTCAAGCAAGATTCGACTCGCATCCTCGCTTTTTGCCTCACACAGCGCAGCTTGGCTTTGACCTCAGCCACCTGCGGGTCTATGCCGGTCATAACCCCCGGAGAGGCCGATGCCGCGCGATCCCCAAAGCGAAGCTGATGTCAAAGCACCGCCAAGCGGTGGGGGGACTGCCTATCCGATCCTCTTCGCAATCAGTTTTTGTCATGTTCTCAACGACTTAATACAGGCTCTGGTACCCTCGATCTATCCTTTGCTGAAAGACACCTATGCGCTGGATTTCGCGCAGATTGGGCTCATCACTTTCGCCTGGCAGCTCACTGCCTCGCTTTTCCAGCCGGTGGTGGGCATGGTGGCTGATAAAAAGCCCATGCCCTATTCACTCGCCTTCGGCATGGTTTTCACCCTGTCTGGCCTGCTCGTCAGCGCCTTTGCCTCAAGCTATCTGCTCCTGATCCTGGGTGTCTCGCTCATCGGCGCGGGGTCGGCCATTTTCCACCCTGAATCTGCCCGCATCGCCCGCATGGCCTCTGGTGGGCGCTATGGCCTCGCCCAGTCGATCTTTCAGGTAGGGGGCAATGCGGGCTCCGCCCTTGGGCCACTGGCAGCCGCCTTCCTCATCCTGCCCTTCGGCCAGCTGGCGCTGGGCTGGTTCGGAATTGCTGCAGTTCTCGCTGGCGTCATCTTGTGGCGGGTTGGCATCTGGTATGCGCAACATCTGAAAGAGCGCGCGAGCCGCCCGCGCCGCGCCATCAAAGACTGGGGCCTTTCGCAGAACAAAATTGCAGTTTGCCTCGCCATCCTCATCGCGCTCAGCTTCTCGAAAAGCTTCTACACCGCGAGCCTCTCAAGCTTTCTGCAATTTTACATGATCGACCGCTTTCAGGTTGATCTGCGGCAATCGCAGCTTTTCTTGTTTTTGTTCACGGGCGCCGTCGCGCTTGGCACTTTCTTCGGTGGACCGATCGGGGATCGGTTTGGCCGCAAGGTCGTCATGCTTGCCTCTGTCTTGGGCGCGTTGCCTTTCACGCTTGCCCTGCCTTACGCCAATCTCTTCTGGACGGGCGTGCTGGTCTTCATCATTGGCCTCATCATCGCCTCCACCTTCTCCGTGATCCTCGTCTATGCGCAAGACCTGCTGCCGGGGCGCACAGGCCTTGTGTCCGGCATCTTCCTCGGCCTTGCCTTCGGCTTGAGCGGATTGGGCGCAGCGGTGTTGGGCTATATTGCTGATCTCACCTCGATCACTTTCGTCTTTTCCATCTGCGCATGGCTTCCTGCCATCGGGCTTCTTATCTTCTTCCTTCCCGATCTTCGACATGAGGTTCGCTCGTGACTGACGCACGCACCAACGCCTTCATCACTGCACGCCGCAATCGCGACATTATCGGCTTTGAATATGCGCCTTCATCGCTCGATGAAGCCTTCGCCATTTCAGCCGCGATGATCCGTGCTTTGGGTGAAACGGTCGGTGGCTGGAAAGTTGGCTATGCACCCGATGGCAGCGCGGTGGCATCACCCATGTATGCGTCGGGCTTTCTGACCTCGGGCGGCACATGGACCTCCAAGCAAGATCGCCCGATGATTCCCGAAATCGAAATCGCCGTTCGACTCGCGCAAGATTTGCCGAAGCGCGCCAAGCCCTATACGCGCGAAGATATTGAGAATGCGGCAAGCGATTATCTCATCGGCATTGAGATCATCGAGCGGCGCATTCCAATGCAGAACATCCCCTTCCCGATGAATCTCGCAGATGATCTCGGCAATATCGGCTATGTGACAGGCCCTTCCACAAGGGACTTCCGCAAGCTCGATCTGCCAAACCTCATGTGCAAGTTCAAAATGGCAGGCGAGGTCGTAACCGAGCGTCGCGGCGGCCACCCGAAAGGTGATCCGCTTTTGCCGATGATTGACTGGGCCAATCAGCAGCGCGATGATCTGGGCGGACTGCGCGCTGGCCAGATCGTAACGCTTGGATCTCTGACACCACTGGTGACGATGCCCGGTCCCGGCCTGGTTGAGGCCGAGATCGAAGGCATCGGCAGCATCACATTGAATGTGAAATAATCAGCGCACGATGTTGCGCATCTCATCCATGCGACCTTCAGCAAGGCAGCGGATGTTATGCGTCACAACCGGCATGATCTGCTGATCATAAATGTCGCTCATGCCGCCAATGCGGGGCGACATCATCACATTCTTCATGCCCCAGAAGGGATGATCCTGCGGCAACGGCTCCTGATGGAAAACATCAAGGCCCGCCCCTGCGATTTTACCGCTCTTCAAAGCGGCAATCATGGCAGGCTCGTCAATCACATCCCCGCGCGCGAGATTGATCATGAAGCTCGATGGCTTCATGGCAGCGAACACATCGGCATTGATCATGTGGCGCGTGCGCGCATCAAGCGGCACCAGCACGATCATGAAATCACATTTGGCAGCGGCTTCGAGCAAGCGCGAACGCGGGACGATCTCATCAAAGCCGGGCGATTCCTTGCGCGCATCGCTCACGCCGACCACATGCATTTCAAAAGCCTTGCAACGCGCAGCTACAGCTTCACTGATGGCGCCAATACCAATGATCAAGGCCGTCTTGCCCACAAGCACGGGCTGACCCCAACGCTCCCACACATGATGAGAGCGGTTCTCTTCCATGCGCAGATAATTGCGCGAAAGTCCGATCATGAACAGAAAGGCAAGCTCTGCCATTTGCGGACCGTGAATGCCGCGCCCATTGGTAATGCGCACGCTGTCCTTGAGATTCTTGCAGGTCCAGAGATGATCGACGCCAGCGGAGAGCGAACAGATGTAATTGAGCTTGGGCATCGCACCGATCAGCTCATCGCTGAGATTATGCGCAAGACCAATCAAAGCCTGCGCATTGGCGGCATGTGGCACAGCCTCCGCCGAGGTTTTGAAGGCATGGATCTTGTGCTCTGGAAATACCGCCCGCAGATCATCCGGGATGATATGACGCTCGCGCTCGACGATGACCAGTTCCATCGGGCTTTTCTCCCCAAAGTGAGCGGATTTCGGCAAAAGCTCTGTACCGCATGTCGGTTTTCTTGTACCACGATGTGAAAGACTGGCAAGGTGCGGGGGATATGACGGATCAGGTTTCAGAGTCGCCAACACAAGACCGCAATGGCGTGCAGGTGATCGCGCGTGCCGCCGCGATCCTGCGCACGCTGGAAGAGGATGTGTCAGGCTTGAGCCTTGGCCAGATTGCGCAACGCACCGGGCTTGCACGTTCGACCGTGCAACGCATCGTCGCTGCACTTCATTCCGAGAAATTCGTCATTGCCGCCTCGCCCACGGGCCGCGTGATGCTTGGTCCTGCGCTGTTGCGGCTTGCGGGCGCCGTGCGTTCGGACTTCCTCGAATTCGCCAAGCCCATTCTGGCCAAACTTTCGCAAGAGCTGAAAGAGACGGTGGATCTGGCGGCCATTCGCAAGGATCGGCTGCTCTTTGTCGATCAGGTGATCGGGCCGCAACGCCTGCGCACAGTATCCGCCGTTGGTGAAACTTTTCCGCTCTATTGCACGGCCAATGGCAAAGCATATCTCGCAATGCTGGATAATCGCAGTGTCGAGCGTCTGATCGGCAAAACTTACGAAGCGCGCACGGAAAACACCATTACCACGAGTGCGAAACTGCTTGCGGAACTTGACCAGATCCGCAAGGACGGCGTCGCTTTTGATATGGAGGAACACACACCCGGCATTTCAGCCGTTGGCATTGCGCTAATGGATGCGCTGGGCAATCCGATTGCCATTTCCGTGCCCGTTCCCACGCAGAGATTCGACGAGGCGCGAGAGCTGATCGCCGAACGTCTGCTGGAAACGAAACACGCGCTTCTGGACCTCGTTGAATCGCGTTAGAACTTAACGAGATCGCGACCCTTGAGGCCGAGCATTTCACGCGCTTCATTGGGCGTTGCAGCTTCATAGCCAAGCTCTTCGATGATCGTCTTGATCTTCGCGACCTGCTGCGCATTGCTGTCAGCAAGCTTGCCGCGACCAATGAAGAGCGAGTCTTCAAGACCCACGCGCACATGACCGCCCATCATCGCAGCTTGCGTGGCAAAGGGCATCTGGAAACGACCGGCCGCCAGCACAGACCAGCGATATTGATCGCCAAACAGCTTGTCGGCAGTCTTTTTCATGAACATCAGATTTTCCATGTCTGGACCGATGCCACCCAGAATGCCGAAGATCAGCTGCAAGAACACCGGCGGCTTGAAGAGACCACGATCAAGGCAATGGGCGAGATTGTAGAGATGGCCGACATCATAGCATTCATGCTCGAATTTCGTGCCATGGCCTTCACCGAGCGACTTGTAGATATGCTCAATGTCGCGGAAGGTGTTGCGGAAGATATTATCATCTGAATTGACGAGATAGCTCTCTTCCCAGTCATATTTCCAGTTCTTGTAGCGCGCCGCCATCGGGTAGAGCGCGAAATTCATCGTGCCCATATTCAGCGAGCACATTTCAGGCGAAGCCACCATGGGCGGGGCAAGGCGCTCTTCCACGGTCATCTTGACGCTGCCGCCTGTGGTAATATTCACAACCGCGTCGGTTGCCTCACCAATGCGCGGCAGAAATTCCATGAAGAGCTTGGGATCAGCGGAAGGACGGCCATCTTTCGGATCGCGCGCATGAAGATGCAAGATTGCCGCACCAGCATTGGCCGCCTCAATCGCAGATTTGGCGATTTGATCTGGCGTAATCGGCAAGGCATCCGACATGGTGGGCGTGTGAATGGACCCCGTCACTGCGCAAGTGATGATGACCTTGTTCTGGAACTTCTTTGAATCAGCCATGGCTGTCCCCTTTTGCTTTTGTGTAAGTGACCCGCCGTTCGAGCGGGACAAGATCAAAGCCCAGCCTTTCGCTGAGCCAACCGGCAATGCCGCGCGGCGCGCGCAGCATGATGATGATGGCCACAAGGCCCAACATGAGCAGATAGAGCGTGCCCTTGTCAGCGAGCGTCTCTCGCAACACGAAGAAGATGAGGCAGCCGATGATGGGGCCTTCGACACGCCCAATCCCACCAATCACTGCCATGAAGATGACGAAAGCTGTCCAGTCATTCACGCTGAAAGCGGCATCAGGCGAGATGCGCAGCTTCTGCAAGAAGATCAGTGCGCCGACCATGGCGGTACCGAAACCAGCAAGGACATATACGATCAGTTTGACGCGCGTGACATCAACCCCACACGCCCGCGCTGCGGTCTCATTGTAATGGATTGCGCGCAAGGCCAGACCAAAGCGCGAGCGCAACAGCCAGACCGTGAGACCAACGACAAGGACAGCAATGGCAAGGCCGGTCCAATAGATCACATATTCACGCCACGCCCTGCTCGTCGCGATGCCTGTCACGATGCGCGCAGGCAGGCTTGTGCCTGAGCCGCCACCGAGTGACGAGATCTGCGAGGCAAGCAAGCGGAACACTTCGGCTGCGACCCATGAACCAATCGCGAAATAAGCGCCACGCAGACGAAACAGAAGTCCAGCCACCGGCAGTGCAATCACGCCACCGATCACACCCGCCAAAGCAAGGGCTGCGAGTGGCGGCAGTTCCCCAAAGATGGTCAGGCCGAAGAGCGCATAGCCACCGATGCCGACAAAGGCTTGCTGGCCAACCGAGACAAGACCTGAGAAGCCCGCGAGCACGTTCCACAGCGTCGCGAGAGCCAGATAAGCGAAGATTTGTACCATCAGGCTCAGATGCGCGCTTGTGGCAACAAGCGGTGCTGCTGCGAGCGCGCACACGACCAGCACAGCCAGCACAAGCGTAATGCGGCCTGCACGTGTGGCATGAGTGATGGTGACGGGCGCGCTCAATGTTGCACCCTTGGAAAGAAGCCCTCGGGCTTGATCGCCAGCACAATCAGAAAAGCGAGATGGCCTGCGAGCAGTTGCCAACCCGGATCAATCTTCGCACCAATCGCTTGTGCTACGCCCAGCACTATACCACCCGCCAGCGTGCCCCATAGATTTCCGAGCCCGCCAATGATGACGGCCTCGAAACCGAAGATAAGACGCGCGGGCCCCATGGAGGGATCAAAATTGGCACGCACTGCCAGAAAGACGCCCGCAACCGCGACAACGGCAAGCGACAGGGCCATGGCCATGGCAAAGACATGACGCGGATCGACACCAACGAGCTGCACCGTGGCCTGATCATCTGATGTCGCACGGAAGGCGCGGCCCCAGGCGGTGCGATAGGATAGCAATTGCAAGCCGCCAATGATGGCAACCGCCGCCACGAATTGCAGCAGCGGCAACAGTCCAAGCGACACTTCGCTGGTGATGGGCAAACTCGCCGTCTCAAGCGCGCCTGCCTGCAATTTGCGGCTGTCCGGCGTGAAGATTTCCAGCAGCGCATTTTGCAAGATGACAGACAGGCCGAATGTCACCAGCAAAGGCGGCAACAAATCATCGCCCAGCGTGAAATTCAAAAGCCACCGCTGCAAGCCATAGCCAATCAGCGCCATCACCGGCACGATGATGAGAAGCGAGGTGAGCGGGTCAACACCCAATGTCGTCGTAACGACAAGAGCGAGATAGGCAGCGAGCACCACGAGATCACCATGGGCGATATTGACGAGCCGCATCACGCCAAAGATGAGCGATAGGCCAGCCGCAAACATCGCGTAAAGCCCACCAACAAGAATGCCCTGCACGATGGAGTTGACCCAATCCATAGCTCAGGCTCCAAAATAGGCAGCTGCAACGGCATCGCGACTGATGGACTGGCTCTCGCCTTCCAAAGTCACGCGGCCTTCCTGCAGACAATAAACGCGGCGCGAGGCTTTGAGCGCTTGCACCACATCCTGCTCAACAATGATCAGCGACATGCCATCGCCCGTGATCTGCGGCAGGCGCTCATAAATCTCCCGTACAATGATGGGGGCAAGGCCGAGACTAATCTCATCACACAGCAACAAACGCGGATTGGACATCAAGGCACGCCCAATCGCGACCATTTGCTGCTGACCGCCCGACAAGGAGGTACTGCGCTGATGACGACGCTCTTTCAACACGGGAAAGAGTTGATAGATGCGCTCCAGCGACCAAGGGCCCTTGCGCGCATAGTGTCCACCGATCAGCAGGTTCTCTTCGACGCTCAGCGAGGAAAACAAACGCCGCCCCTCCGGTACCAGTGCAATGCCACGGCGCAAGAGCTGATGTGCTGGCACACCACCCACCAGCTCACCTGCAAAGGTGATGGCCTGTGTGTCAGACCCCATCTGCCCAGCGATGGTCTTGAGCAAAGTGCTCTTGCCAGCGCCATTGGCCCCGATGATGGCAACGACCTCGCCCTCATGCACATCAAGCGACACATCAAACAGCGCCTGAAAATCACCGTAAGAAGCGTCAAGATGTGACACAGACAGCAGAGGCTCACGCATCGGCAGGAATCCCCATATAGATTTCCTGCACCTGCGGGCTTTTGATGACATCGCGCGGATCACCATCCCCGATCAGCGCGCCACCATGAAGAACGACAAGCCGGTCAACCACCGCATTCAACGCATGAACGATATGTTCGATCCAGATAATCGTCACACCGCTGGCCTTGACCTCGCGCACCAGTTCGACCAGCTCGTGACATTCTTCTTCCGTCAAACCGCCTGCCACTTCGTCAAGCAGCAAAAGCCGCGGCTCGCTGCATAAAGCGCGTGCCACTTCCAGACGTTTACGCTGCAACAAAGTGAGCGAGCCTGCAGGACGATTGGCGACATCAGCCAGCCCACAACGGGCGATGATGTCCGCACAGTCGCGCTGCATGGAAGCTGTCCGCCTGGCGCGACCGAACTCGCCAGCGACAAGGCAATTCTCAAACACGCTCATGCCCCCAAAGGGCTGGGGGATTTGAAATGAGCGCGCAAGGCCGCGCCGACAACGTTGCTCAGGCGGCAACTGCGTAATGTCATCACCTTCAAAGAAAACGCGGCCCGCATCCGGAGGGACCGCACCTGTAATCATGCCGAACAAAGTTGTCTTGCCAGCCCCGTTGGGACCGATCATGCCGAGCGCCTGGCCCTGGGGAACGACGAGGTCGATCCCGTCGGCCACAACAACGGCGCCGAACCTCTTCGCAATCTGCTTGAGTTCGAGGATCGGCGCCATCATCAATCACAAAGGCTGCAGCTTGCCACCCACCGGAATTTCCGGCGCGGTCTTGTTCTGCGCAATGACAAGCTCAAAGCCCTTATCGCTCTTGCGCCACTGACCAGCCACAAGCGGCGTCTTGGTGACATTTTTGACCGGCTGACCCGTCCATTTCACCGGACCAACAATCGACTTGTAATCGGTTGCGATGATCGATTCCAAAATGGACTCCGGCTTCTTCACATCCTTGGTGCGCTTGATCACATCAATCGCAACTTCCCAAAGGGCGTGCTGGAAGCCAATCGGCTGCGTCCATGGACGACCCGTGGCCTTTGTATAGGCATCAGTCAAATCGCGGCCACTCTGGCCGGTCAGTCCTGATTTGAAAGGATGGTTTGGCGTCCACCAAATTTCGCTCGTCAAACCGTCACCACGCGCACCGAGCGATTCGATGACGGAGGGGAAGAGCAGCGCCTTGCCGATCGTGACAATTTTCGGCTTGAAGCCTTGCTGCGCACATTGCGCCCAAAAGGTCGCGAAATCCGGCGGGATCATATTGCCGGTCACAATCTCCGCACCGGCTTGTTTGAAGGCAGTGATCTGCGCGGTGAAATCATTCGACATGGGCTGGTAGCGGCCGGGATCAACGAGTTTGTAACCAGCCTTGGCGAGTGCCGGCGGGAAGCCGATCTTCTGATCGCCCCATGCATTGCCATCCGCATCATTGGGGAAAATGCCCGCCACAACCTTGTTGGTCGGGATCGTTTCCCACAGCGCGAGGAAGCTATCAATCACATCTTCCAGACCCCAGAAGAAATGATAGGTCCATTTGAAGCCCTTCGCTGGATCACCCTTGCGACCAAAGAAATAAGGCTGCCACGGGCAGTTTGTGGTGATGCAGGGCACTTCATTGACTTCAGCCTGATCTGCAACCGGGTTCGTCGTATCAGGGGTCGAAGTGGCCAGAAGCAGATCAACCTTGTTCGACAAGATCAGCTCAGATGCGACTTCCGCTGCGCGGTTGGGGTTCGACTGACTATCCTTCGAGATGATTTCGACCTTCCAGGTCTTGCCGCCGCTTTGAATGCCATTGGCCAGCAATTTTTGAATCTGATCGAGCGTAAACGCATCTGCTTCACCAAAACCTGCCAGCGGGCCAGTGCGTGCATTCACATAACCGATCTTGATGACGCCCGCCGTCTGCGCATTGGCGGATGAGATGACGGATGGCATGGCCAAAGCGCCTGCACCCAACTGCACCGCCTGACGGCGTGTGATCATATGCTTATGATTGTCGCTCATATGGCTTCCTCCCCCAACGAAACAGTGTCAGGCGTCGTCTTTACGCGCCTTCTTCAAATGTTGAACCACTTTCGCGCGCAGCGCGGCCTGTTCGTCCGCGCTCCATTTTCTAAAGCCTTCACCCGATTTCATGCCGAGCTTGCCCTCAGCCACCAGCTTTTCAAGGTAAGGCGAAGGCCCTGGCCTGCTTTCAATCGCGGGCAATACTGTCTTGTGAATGGCCAGCGTCAGATCGGTGCCGACAAGGTCAGCATTCTCAAGCGGCCCCAATACCGCGATACGCCGACCAAAACTTGCCTTGATGACCGTATCAACCGTCTCAGCATCGCAGATACCATTCTCGACCAGTGACACGGCTTCCCGCCAAAGAGCATGTTGCAAACGATTGCCCACAAAGCCTGGCACATCTTTTTTGACATGTACCGGTGTTTTGCCAATCGCCTTATGCAGCTCCATCGTAAAGTCGATGGTTGCTTGCGATGTGCGATCCGTACCGATGACTTCGACAAGCGGCACAAGGAAAGGCGGGTTCCACCAATGTGTGCCAACCGTGCGCGCACCATCCTTGATGTCGCGCATGATCTCAGTGATTGGAATGACAGATGTGTTGCTGGCAAGGACAGCGGATGCTGGTGCGTAGCGCTCGACTTCCGCAAAGAGCTTCTGCTTCACGCCCAAATCTTCAAGCGCTGCTTCAACCACGAAGTCAGCAGTGCTCACGCAATCTTCAATGGTGGATGAGGGGGCAACGCGCTCGGCCGCACCCTCATCCTCTTCAAGGTCACGCAGATTGCTCGCGATGCGCGCGCGCAAGGAGGCAAGCGCTTGCGCAGACGGGTCATAGACGCGCACGTCATGGCCATGCAGCGCGAAGACTTGCGCAATTCCATGGCCCATGAGGCCCGCACCCAAAACACCAATCCGCGCCTTCGCCATGGTCAATCCTTAAGCTTGCCTTAGCCTGCGGTATAACCGCCATCCGCATAAAGGATGTGGCCGGTATAGAAGTCAGACGCTGCGGAGGACAGGAACAGCAAGGGACCAGCAAGGTCAGAGGCTTCGCCCAACCGCCCCTTGGGCACACGCGTCAGGAAGCCGGTGCGCACCTGTTTGGCATTGTCTGTATCTTCAAACATCCACTGCGTGAGCGGCGAGCGGAACACGGTGGGGGCGATCGCATTGACAGTGATGCCCGTCGGTCCAAGCTCACAACCCAGCGCCTTGGTGATGCCATCAACCGCCGCCTTGGAAGCGCAGTAAGCGGTGTAGCCAGCCGGATGACCGAGCAAACCACGCGCCGACGACATCAGCACGATCTTGCCACCATCGCCCTGCGCGAGCATTTGCTTGGCAGAAGCGCGCGCCATCAGCCATGACTGCGTGACATTCGCATCCATGACATCAAGGAAACGTGACGGCGCCATATCGGTGATCTTGGCAACATCATTCTTGCCAGAGGCCACAACCAGAATATCGACGCGACCAAAGCGCTTCACGGCCGCATCCACAATGCCAGCACAAGCCTCTTCGGTGGAAGGGCGCACATTGAGACCTTCCACTTCAGCGCCCAAGTTGCGGCAGGCTTCGCTCACCTCATCAAGCTCAGCCTTCTTGCCCGCGGTGAGCACAAGCTTTGCGCCTGCGCCCGCCAGCACTTTGGCGGCGAGCGCACCAAATGCGCCCGAAGCTCCGGTGATGATCGCGACTTTGCCCTTCACAGAGAAAAGTGCGAGCGGGTCTTTCAGGAAATCATCGCGGCTCATGGCTTATGCCCCGGCGGATAGGGGATCACAACCAGCATGGTGCAGACTTCATTCGAGCGATTGATGATCTCGCGCACTTCATTTGCATTGATGGTGCAGGAATCAAGCTTCTTCAGCACGGTTTCCTTGCCATCGACGATCACGGTCATTTCGCCTTCGAGAATGACATAGATCTTCTCGAAAGGTGTTGAGTCAGGCCCGGCACCACCACCGGGCAGGAAATAGGACAGACCAACCCACTGGTTTGTTGGACCGCCGGGCTCGAAGCCCTGCAAACGCAAGCCCACATTGCCGCGATGATTTACGGCATCATAGGGCTTGGCTTCTTCAATGCGCTTGACGAGCATCAGATATTCTCCCCGCGCTCAATGCGATATTCACCGCGCTTGTCGATCATCGCCACGAGGCGAATGATGCAGCCATCACCACGTTCCCAATTCCAGGGGAAGAAGGCGAAAGTGACGCGCTTGCCGGTGACCTTGTCGAGATCTCCGCCGACATTTTCGATGCCGAGAATGCCATTGTTGAAGAGAATGCGATGCACGGGTTCCCATTCCGGGAAATCGTCCTTCCAATCGCGCCCACCCGACCATTCAAAATATTCTTCCTTGAGATGGGGCAGCAGCGGACCATTGCGCTGCGGGCCAATGGCGGTGGCAAGCGGATGGTCATTCGCCTGCGTATCGTGTCCGACAACCTTGACCTTCTTTTCAACGAACCACTCGCCAGCGGAGGGGACGAAGCCCGGCGCACGCGCGAAATAGTCCTCATTGTCTTCGTAAATATGGTGCCAGCCAGTATTCACGATCACGACATCGCCAGGGCGCACAGACTTGCCAGCCGCCTTTTCGAGATCGTCATAGGTGATGGGTTCCCACTTCTTTTTCGGGATCGACACAACAATGCCTGAGCCGAAGAAGTGCGGGAGCGGCACCTCATTGATGAAGGGCGTGCCAGCGACAACGTGAGCGGGCGCGTCAATATGGGTGGTGTTGTGCATGGAAGTGGTGATGCGCTGAGACAGAACACCGGACTTGGCCATGTAGTGAATGCGTTCAATCTTCACATCCTGAAAATAGGGCCAGTTGGGTGACTGATAGCCGAAGCGATGCGAGAGATTGTAGAATTCCAGCCCCATCGAATTGTCGAGATTGTCCTCGAAGTCGATGCCGCGAATCTTGATCGTCATAACTGATTACCTCCCAATGGTGTTGACCCGTGATGTGGTGCAACTGTATCAATATGCGGACGCGCTTACAAGGGCCGGGTCCTCTCGCCCGCCCAAATTGCGACAGGGAAAAACGCCATGAAGAAGATCGCGCTTGAAGAGCACTTTATGTCGCCAGGTTTGACCGATTACTGGCAAGCCACAATGGCCGATGTGCCGCGCCCCATCTATGACAAGATCTATGCAGCCCTGACGGATTTCGATGACATCCGCTTGAAAGCTATGGATGACGCAGGCGTTGCAAAGGCTGTTCTTTCCGTTGCTGGCCCCGGCGTTCAGGTCGAGCCCGATACAGCCACCGCCAACAAAGCCGCCGCCGAAGCCAATGATTTTTTGGCCGAGAAAATCGCCCGCCACCCCACCCGCTATGACGGCTTCGCGCATATTGCACTGCAAGATCCCAATGCTGCAGCGCGGGAGCTGGAGCGCTGCGTGAAGATGGGTTTCAAGGGCGCCATGATTAATGGTCATTCCATGGGCCATTATCTTGATGAGCGCCAGTTCGACCCCTTCTGGGCGAAGGCGGAAGAACTCAATGCGCCGATCTATCTCCACCCTGCCGATCCGGTGGAGCAATATTCCACCTATGGCGACTATAACGAGATCAAGCGCGCGACCTGGGGTTGGGGCGTCGAGACCGGGACCCATGCGCTGCGCATGATTTTTGGCGGCGTGTTTGATCGCTTCCCCAAGGCACTTTTGCTGCTGGGCCATCTGGGCGAGACGCTGCCTTATCTGCTCTGGCGCATCGACAGCCGTGCGAAGCTGTATGGCGTGAAACTGAAGCGCGAGCCGTCTGACTATATCAAGGAGAATATCGCCGTGACCTTGTCGGGCATGTATTCGCCAGAGCCGCTGAATTGTGCCGTCGCGGCCCTTGGCGCCTCGCGGGTGATGTTCTCGGCCGACTTCCCCTTCGAAGATATCAAGGAAGCCGGTCACTTCATGGATAGCGTCACCATCAGTGAAGACCTGCGCGAGGCTGTGGCTTGGCGCAATGCTGCACGCATTCTCAATATCAAGCTTTGACGCTCAAACGCGGGTGGCGCCGCCTCTTGCAGGATGCGCCACACCTTGCAAAATAGAGCGCAGGAGGATCAAAGATGAGCGCCTATGCCCTCAACAAGCTCTTGCGCGAGGTCAATAGAAACCCCGCCACCCGCGAGCGCTTCTTTGCTGACCGCGCGGCGGTCGCTGCTGAATTTGATCTCAGCGACGAAGAGCGCGAGGCACTCGTGCATCAGGACATCGGCAAGCTCTACAAGCTTGGTGTGCATGGCCTGATCCTGCGCCCCTTCACTTTGCTCCAGCAAATGCCGGAGCCCGATTATCTCGCTGCTATTCGAGGCTGACCATGCCGATTGTCTATGCCTGCGCCGCCAGCCATGCCCCCGGCCTCACGGCTTGGGCCGATGCTGCACCAGCTGAACAGAAGAGCAAGCTCTTTGCGGGTTTTGAAACGCTGCGCGATGAACTCGCCGCCGCGAAACCCGATGTGATCTTGCTGCTGACCTCTGAACATTGGGCCAATTTCTTCGAACATGTCGGCGCTTTTTGCATCGGCCGCGGCGAGACATTTGAAGGGCCGATTGAGCCTTGGCTGAAAATCGGCAAGAGCGACATCAAGGGTGATCCAAGATTTGCCGAGGCCATTCTCGATCACGCCTATGCAAGCGGCTTTGAACTCTCTTTCTCCCATGAGATGAGGCTTGATCATGGCTCCATGGTGCCGCTGCATTTCATTGCGCCGGACATGGCGCGCAAAGTGGTGCCGCTGATGTTCAACACGCTGGCCGCACCACGCGCGACCCCTGCGCGTTGTGTGGCGCTGGGTGAAGCCTTGCGACCGGTGCTGGAAAGCTGGCCCGAACGTATCGCGCTGGTCGCCACGGGCGGCATGTCGCATGATCCCGGTGAGCGCGGTCATGGCTGGATTGATACGGACTTTGACGCGACCTTCATCAAACGCATGGAAGGTGCGGATTTGCCGGCGCTTGCAAGCTATCGTGACAGCGAGATCATGGCCGCTGGTGCGGGCACGGCTGAACTGCTCGCCTGGCTTTGCCTTGCTGGCATTATGGGGCACAACAAGCCACGCCTCGTGGCTTATGAAGCCGTAAAGCCCTGGGCCACAGGCATTGGCATGATGAGCTATTCGAAGGCCGCTTAATGCGACACTGGCGGCGCAACGCCATTTTGCTCCGCCAATTCCAACAAATTCGCCCAGACTTTCGGCGGCAGCGGAATGCCTTTGCTGCTGCGCTCGGCGAATTGCTTGGCGCTGCGCTCACCCGGCAGTGAAATCTCGACCTCTGGATCAAGACGCGGCAAAGCCTTCACAACGCGGCTGAGCTCATCCATGTCGCGTTTGAAATCTTCGAGCGGACGCAAAGCCGCAATATTGATCACGATCACCATCGCATTGTGACGATGCTGCACCTGGCCGCCCGGACCAATCATGGAAGCCAGCAGCGGATTGGCCGCAAGAACGCCCGTGATCGCTTCAAACATGAAGGAAATGCCAGAACCTTTCGGCCCGCCAAGCGGCAACAAAATATCCGCCTTGGCGGGATCAGTTGTCGGCTCGCCCTCTTTCGTCAGCGCGCAGCCTTCAGGAATTTGCTGACCCAAACGGATCGCCTGTTGCAACCGACCATTGGCGATTGTGGAGGTTGCCATATCAAGCAGCAAGGGACCATTTGACGCCGGCACACCAATGGCCAGCGGGCTTGTGGCAAGGCTTTTCACCTTGGAGCCATGATAGGCCATGTTGGGCGGGCCGCTATTGAAGACGAGCCCCACATAACCTTGCTCTGCTGCCAGATGTGCATAATGCCCAATCGCGCCTGTATGGGTTGTGGCGCGCACAATGCCGAGCCCCACACCAACCATGCCTGCGCGCGCGGTGGCCTCCTGCATTGCGAGTTTCATTGCCACCGGGCCGGGACAGCGATTGCCTTCAACCACAAAAAGCGCGCCAGCTTTATCCACAATCTGCGGCACAGCCTTGGGGTCGAGATCACCATCGCGAATGGTGCGAAGATACATCGACAGGCGGTTGACGCCATGGGAGGACACACCCCGCAGATCGGCCCAAACGATCACTTCGGCCAAAGTCCGTGCATGAGCGGGGATCATGCCCCTTGCCTCAAAGAGCGCTGCGGCAAAGTTGACCAGATTTTGCGCATCAATGCGTTTGGCTTCAGACACGGCGCCATCCCCTCACAAGCTTTTCAGCCGATCTATTCCGAAAGTGCAGGGGCTTGCAACCGGCTTCCAGCTTGCCCCGGCGCGTGGCGAGCCTTAACTTGCGCGCCACGATTTGGGGAGAGAAGCGAATGAACGGCCAAAACGGGCAAATGGTGCTCGGTGTCTTTTTCAACCACACCGGACATCATGTGGCATCCTGGCGCCATCCCGATGCGGATGCAGATGCTGGCGTCAATTTCAAACATTATATACGCCTCGCCCAGACAGCCGAGAAAGCAAAGTTTCATTTCCTCTTCTTTGCTGATTGGCTGGCCACGCGCGAAGCCTCTGACCTCACCCTCTCACGCTCGGCACAATATACCGCGCATTTCGAGCCACTCACCCTGCTTGGTGGCCTTGCTGCCGTCACCGACAAGATCGGCCTCGTTTGCACAGCGACGACAAGTTACAACGAGCCCTTCCATATCGCGCGCAAAATGGCCTCGCTGGATCACATGAGTGGCGGGCGCGCGGCGTGGAATGTCGTCACCTCTTCCTTCAAGGCGGAAGCCTATAATTTCGGACGCGAAGCGCATTATGATCATGAAGACCGTTATGAGCGCGCGCATGAATTTGTCGAAGTGGTGAAGGGTCTTTGGGACAGCTGGGACGATGATGCTTTCATCCGCGACAAGGACAGCGGTATTTATCTCGACCCGAAGAAGAAGCATGAACTCAATCACGCGGGCAAATATCTGCGCGTGCGTGGTCCCCTGAATGTGCCCCGGCCTCCGCAAGGCTATCCAGTCATCATTCAGGCTGGTGCATCAGATACGGGCCGTGAACTGGCTGCAGCCACAGCTGAGGTGGTTTTCACCTCACCACAAAGTATCGAAGCAGGCGTCGCCTTCTATAATGATGTCAAAGGCCGCATGGCAAAATTCGGGCGCGAGCGCGATCAGTTGAAGATCCTGCCCGGCCTCAGTGTGACAGTGGCGGAAACGGATTCAGAGGCGCAAGAGAAGTTCGAATATCTGCAATCCCTGATCCATCCCGAAGTTGGCCGCGAAATTCTCTCGCTCATTTTCGAAGGTGCGGATCTTTCGAAATATGATCTCGACGGGCCGATGCCTGATCTGACATTCGAAGGCGGTACGCCGCGCGGTGTAATGGAAATGGCGCGCAAGGAAAATCTCACAATGCGTCAGGTCTATCTGCGTCTGGCTGGTGCTCGCGGTAAGCGCAGCATTGCAGGCTCTGTAAAGACCGTTGCTGATGAGATGGAAGCGTGGTTCAAGGCTGGCGCATGTGATGGCTTTATTATGCAGCCACCTTATCTGCCTGGCAGCTTGGATGAGATCACAACGCTGCTCATTCCTGAGCTGCAAAAGCGCGGCATCTTCCAGACCGAATATGTCGGCAACACTTTGCGCGAACATTTGGGCCTTAAGCGGCCTGTTAGCCGTTACGCAAAAGGCTAAACGGAGCGCTTGATAAAATCGACAATGGAGCGGCGATCCAAAGCGCCGCTCTGGCGTGCAATCTCCTTGCCATCGCGAAACAAGATCATGGTGGGGATGCCGCGAATGTTGTAGCGCGATGACACTTCGGGCACCGCCTGCGTATCAAGCTTGGCAAAACGCACCAGCGGTTCGAGATCACTGCTTGCCGCTTCAAATTGCGGCGCCATCATGCGGCAAGGTCCGCACCATGCGGCCCAGAAATCGACCACGACGGGGATCTGCGTGCGCGTGATCATGCGCTCGAAAGCCTGCAAGCTCGCAAGCTCTGAAGGCTTCCCGTCAAACAGCGGCGCATGGCATCGCCCACAATCTGGCCGCTCGCCTGCGCGCAAACGCTCCATGGGTGCACGGTTAAGCCCACCGCATTTGGGACAGACAATAACGGGTTGATCCATCCCCACACACTCACATGACAATAGCGCCGCCACGGTTCTTCCAGCCGCCTGTGCCAGGCGCATAATGGACGACATCCTTGCGACCATGCGCCTGCACTTGCGCCAGCGCCTTGGCGGAGCGCCCGCCGGCCTGACATACAAGGACAACCGGCTTGTCGTTCGGCAGTTGTGACGGGTCAAATTGCGACAGAGGGTGATTGACCGCATGAGGGATACGGCCCGCGGCATATTCATGC
Source organism: uncultured Beijerinckia sp. (assembly GCA_964557555.1). GTDB lineage: Bacteria > Pseudomonadota > Alphaproteobacteria > Rhizobiales > Beijerinckiaceae > Terripilifer. Next base: position 48,789 of record CAZLBA010000002.1, on the reverse strand, counting down.
GGCTCTCGCACATCAATGATGTGACAATGGCCTTCCATCACGGCTTTCTGGAAATCCTCATGCTCAATTGCGGGTACGCTTGTGCCCGAGACGAGGCGCGAGATGAGACTTGCAAGCGACATCTAGTTTCTCCCGTTCAGGTTTTGGCTGCTGCGAATTGATTGAACGCCGCGAGAGCGTGGCTCGCATACATGACCGATGGACCTGCACCCATATAAATGGCCATGCCGAGCGTCTCTGCAACCTCTTCCTGTGTGGCGCCCTGCTCCGCTGCCGCCTTGGCATGAAAAGCGATACAGTCATCGCACCGCACAGCAACGGAGATGGCCAGCGCGATGAGCTCTTTCGTTTTGGTGTCGAGCGCTTTCGCACCAAGGGCCGCTTGCGCCATGCCACCAAAGGCCTTCATCACATCAGCCGCCCCGTTACGCAAATTGCGCAGATCTCCAGACAGAGCCTTGGCGAAGTCACCCCAGTTCTCAACCATAAGTCCGATCCTTGTGCTTGGCCCTGCGGCACCTGCCGAAAGGCCCTTATATGAGTCTTGACTAATATATTAGATTTACTTAAATTAGCAATTATGAATTTACAAGCTCTCGCTTCAAAGGCCGAAGAGGCCGAAACATTCCTGAAGTCGGTCGCCAATCGCCACCGCCTGATGATCTTGTGCGAGTTGCATCGGGGGGAATGCGCGGTGGGTGAATTGCAGGAGCGGATCGGGCTTAGCCAGTCATCGCTCTCCCAACACCTTGCGCGCCTGCGCGGGGACGGTCTCGTGACCACGCGGCGTCAGTCGCAGACAATCTACTACTCCCTTGCCCATCAGCATGTGACCGAACTCATCGGCCTCATGCATGAAATTTATTGCCGTGAACCAGCCTGAAAGGACGCATCATGATGAAAGCAAATATCGGCACAGCAGATCGCATCGCGCGCATCATCTTCGGCCTCGTGCTGATTGCCTATGCGATCCCCATCGGCTTTGCGGACACAGGCTGGAACTTCATCGGCTGGATTGGCATCGGGCCGATTCTCACCGCGCTGGTGCGCTTCTGTCCAGCCTACACGGTGCTGGGCGTGAATACCTGTGAAGCTCCTCAGGTCAGCGAGAAAAGCCAGAGCTGACTTATCTGGGCAGAGCGCCAGCAAAAGCAGTAAACTTGGCACATGCGAGAGCCCCGGCTTTGGTCGGGGCTTTTCGATCGGGAGGGGCAAATGGGTGAATATGATCGTTGGCAGGATCGCTATGCGGTAGATGACTATATTTTCGGCGAAGAGCCGAATGTATTTCTGTCCAAACAGAAACATCTGCTTCCCAAATCCGGCAAATGTCTCGCCGTTGCCGATGGTGAAGGCCGCAATGGGGTGTGGCTTGCCGAACAGGGCCTTGATGTTCTCTCCATCGACTTTTCCGAAAATGGTCAGCAAAAGGCCAAGGCGCTCGCCCATAAACGCGGCGTCACCAATATCACTTTTGAATTGGCCGATGTTCACAACTGGGCTTATCCGACAGATGCTTTCGATATCGTCGTCGAAATCTTCACGCAATTCTCGGATCCGGTGCAGCGCGCACAGAAATGGGCAGGTATGCGTCGCACGCTCAAGAACGGCGGGCTTTTGCTGATTGAAGGCTATACGCCCAAGCAGCTCGACTATGGGACGGGCGGCCCCAAACAGCTTGACCATCTCTACACGCGCGAAATGCTGCTGGCTGAATTTGGCTCCTTCAACAAAGTCGTTCTCAGCGACTATGAATGCATGATGTCGGAAGGCAGCCGCCATGCCGGCATGGCAGCAGTCATTGATCTCGTCGCGTGGAAATGATTCTGCACCCCATGATGGAGCGCATTCGCGCGGCGCTGAACTGAATCAGGCTGCGCGTCTGGCGCTTGACAGGGCACTGACGGAAGTGGCGATGGCGATGTTGAATGCTGCGAGCGCACGAGCGGAATTGCGATGGCGCAGTGCGATCACGTCGATCAACTCCTCAACAATCGCCTGATCAATCTCTTCGACAAGCGCGACATCGAGACCATGCAAGTCGAGATGGCGCAACAAGCCGCGCTGCATCTGCATCATTTGCGCGCTATCGCCTTCGATGAGTTTGCGCCAGAGGAGGAAATGCATCCGGGCCAACATTTTGGCAATGGCCTGTGATGAGCCAAGTCGCGTCACATATTGCTCCGCGACAAAGGCTTCGAGGAAAAGCCCATAGGCCTCGATGATTTCGGCGCGCGCGGCATTGGTCTCATCAGGCGACACGCAAATCCCCCAAGGGTCGCGGATGAACGCAGGGCACGGACGCAGGACAAAAACGGACGGCGAATCAACGGCTTGGATAGGTCAAACGGTAACCGAGGTGATTCGCGCGATCAAGAGGCAGCTGCAAGACGCCACCCACACAGATCAGAAACGGCGGGAAGGCGGGAAAGTTTAGCGCGCACAGGGTTGATTTTGGATGATCGAGCTGACCCTATCACTCATCGGATGAAGGATGCGCGAGAACAAGGATGCGCGAGAAAACTGCCAAATATGACGTTCTGGCCCTTCAGCAGATTCGCGACCTGATCTTGCAAGGGGGTCTCAGGCCGGGGGAGCGCCTGACTGAAACGGGACTTGCCGAGCGGTTGCAGATTTCGCGCACACCCATTCGCCAAGCCTTGCCCGCGCTTGCCAAGGAAGGGCTGCTGATCGCCGCTGGCAAACGTGGCTTTGCGGTGCGCAGTTTTAGCGCGCAGGAATGCCGCGACGCCATTCGGGCGCGCGCAACGCTCGAAGGTCTTGCAGCCCGCAAGATCACCGAGCGGCCGATAGCGCCCACGATCATCGAGCAATTTCGCGATTGCCTGCGTGACGGCGATGCGATCTTCGCCAAAGGGCATCTCAATGAAACGGACGAAGCGCGCTATGGCGAGATGAATGAGCGTTTTCACGCTCTTATTTTTAACGCGGCACAAAGCTCATTGCTGGATGATCTTGTTGCCCGCTGCCATGTCGTGCCCTTCGTTTCGCCTGCAACGATTGCCTTTGACAAGAAAGATTTGCAGGCCGCTTTTCGCTTCCTGTTTTTTGCCCATCAGCAGCATCATTCCATCCTTGATGCTCTCATCGCCGGCGACGGCGCGCGGGCTGAATTTTTGCTGCGCGAACATGCCGTAACCCAAGAACGCAGCATGAATTTTGATGATGCCCGTTTGAACCATCAGGCTTGAATTTTCTGCTCCTGCCCTGCCAATCGCGCCAAAACCTGCCGCATCAGCAGACCCGGTCGATCAGCCCGCACGCTGAATTCCCGATGCGGAATGACATCATTCACCACCGTATCGGAAATCCACTGCAGCGCTTCAACATCTTCGAAATAGGCTTTGGCGGATGCATCATGCAAAAAGCGGCTTGCAGCTTCATCATCGAGATAGAAGTCGCGGCTGTTGAACCACCAATAATGGATCGAGTGTTGCGTGCGAGGCGTGAAGAGATGAGTGATATTGACGCGGAATTCGCGCCCGTCTTCCGCGCTGCCATCACGCTGGGTAATACGTGCCTTGGCAACATGTCCCGCAGGACCAATGAAAGCGGCTTCCGACAAGCGATCGACAAGCTTGCCCTCAAGCCGCATCGGAGTTGCGTAAATGCCGGGCGGATCAGAGCGCAAAAGTTCGCGCCGCAGGGAGACGACATCGCCTTCTGCCGCAACTTCCAAAGGCGCAGCCGCCCATTCCGGCGTGCCAACTGTACCTTCATGCAGAAAGGTGAAATGCGTTTGGTCGAGCAGATTTTCATGCATCGCGACGTAATTGGTCCCGATCTCATAAGAGCCCTGCACCGTCACCCAATTGGCGTCCGCGAGCCAATCGAGATTGGGAATGAGCGACGGGTCAGCCAATTGGGGATCGCCCATCCAGATCCAGACCAGCGGGTACCGTTCAACCACCGTGAAGCTGCGGACCCGAATATTGCTCCGGGCCTCTGGCGAACTGGGCACATGCACGCATTTGCCATGCTCATCAAAGCTCAGGCCGTGATAGCGGCAAGTCAGCCGATCTCCCTGAAGCTGGCTTCTTGAGAGCGGGAAAGAGCGATGCGGGCAGCGATCTCGCAAGGCAGCGACCGTGCCGTCCAGCTTGCGGTAGAACACGACCCGCATGTCGAGCAGCATACGGGACAAGAGATCGCGCGTGATTTCGGCTGATAACCCGGCCACATACCAGGCATTGCGAATGAGCGGCGTCTGATGGTCCGCGATGGGTGAACTGGCAAGAACCCGATCATGCTGGGTCATGGCTGCATCCCTAAAATGGATCCATTTTTTCGATTATAGACAAATAATCGGAACGAAAAAGCAAAATATGGATCCAAACCAAGAAAGGGCACAAATTCCCCCGCGGGATCCAGAGCCCGTTCGAAAATGTCCGGCGGTTTGGGGGTGGCACATTTTGCCAGCTGGGTCGGAAAACCATTCCCCTTCAGGGAATGGTGGGCGCGACAGGGATCGAACCTGTGACCCCTACCATGTCAAGGTAGTGCTCTCCCGCTGAGCTACGCGCCCGACCGATGAGCCCGAAGGCTCTTGCGGAATGGAGGGGGGTATAACGGCAAGCTCTCTTCGGCGCAAGCGCCGTCAGGCTGCCAAAAGACGTTGCACCTCGCTCACCAGATCACGCAGGTGGAAAGGCTTCGAGAGGATCTTGGCTTCTTTGGGTGCCTGATTGTCAGGATTGAGCGCAACAGCTGCAAAACCGGTGATGAACATGACCTTCATATCAGGATCAAGCTCGGTCGCACGGCGTGCCAGCTCAATGCCGTCCATTTCCGGCATGACGATATCGGTCAGCAGAAGCTCAAAGGGCTCTTCGCGCAGGCGGTTATAGGCCGAAAGCCCGTTGTCGAAAGACGCGACCTCAAAACCGGCATTCTGCAAGGCCCGCACCAGAAAGCGACGCATATCATTATCATCTTCCGCAAGCAGGATTTTGGTCATGGCGGCGGTCTGGTCAGTCATGGCGGCCTCTACTCATTACACGGCCCCATAAGGACCCAAGGCGAGTAAACGATCAGTGAAGAGGGGCTTGAAATAGCCATGTCAGCGTTAATTCTTTCCCTCACGCCCTGCGTCGAGCCCGCGCTATGGACAGGGGGGATTGATGCAGGCAGTGTTGGGGGGATTTTTCGCCACATGACCGAGATGGACCGTTTCGACCTCAAAGCCTCTGCCCTGCCGGTGACGCCACTCACCGCATTGGAGCCTTGCGAGCCGGAATTGGCCGAACCTTTCGCGGTCATTCGCCCGCAGCGCGGCACAAGCCCGCTCGTCGTCTCCTCCCCCCATTCGGGCAATATCTACCCCGCCCGCTTTGTTGAGGCCTCCCAGCTGGACGCGTTGACGCTGCGCCGCTCGGAAGATGCGCATGTGGACCGCCTGCTCGACCATACGCCGGAACTGGGCGCGGTTTTCATGAAAGCGCATTTTCCGCGCGCTTATGTCGATGTGAATCGCGAGCCCTATGAGCTTGATCCGCGCATGTTCGACGGGCCTCTGCCAAGCTTTGTGAATTCGCGCTCGCTGCGGGTCGCCGGCGGGCTTGGCACCATTGCGCGCGTGGTTGGCGAGGCGAAGGATATTTATCCCCGCAAATTGCCGGTCGCTGAAGCCTTCCGCCGCATTGATGCGCTTTATGTGCCCTGGCACCGCACCCTGCGAGGTTTGCTAGCTGAAGCCCATCGCTCGCATGGGCAGGCTGTGCTGATCGATTTCCACTCCATGCCGTCGAATGCGGGGCGTGCAGAGCGCATCAAAGCAGACATTGTGCTCGGCGACCGGTTCGGCACCAGCTGCGACCCTGCAATTATGGAAGCAGCGGATGCGGCGCTGCGTGCCTTTGGCTATCAGGTCGCGCGCAACAAGCCCTATGCAGGGGGCTTCATCACCGAACATTATGGCGACCCGATGCAGGGCTGGCATGCGCTGCAAATCGAAATCAATCGCGCGCTTTATATGGATGAAGCAACGCTCGATCTGCTCGCCACCTTCAACGAACTGCGCCGCCATTTGCGCGAGATGCTCTGCGCTGTGACCGAGGCCATTGACGGCAGCCGCGATCAGGCGCTTGCGGCGGAATAAGATTAGGTTGAGCTTGGTTGAGGCGCAGGGACGACTGCGCAATTGATTTCACGCAGTCATTGGAGGCGTTCGTGGACAGTCAAAAATCGCAAGAGCCTCTATTGCAAGGCAAAGCCTTGAGAGAAGTTCTGACGCGCGTTTGGGCCCACAAAGGACTACAACCCGAGCAATTCGACTTATTGACCGAGAAGCTAGGGCCAATCCGTGCCTCGGAAATACCGATGGAATGGGAGAGGCAGACCCTGACACGTCTTCGCAAGCCTGTGCCCAAGCCAAGCCCCTGAAAAGAAAAGAGGCCGCGGTGAGGCGGCCCCAAGTCAAGGGAGGAAACGCCCAAGGAGGGCATTTACGCCCCGACATGCGGGACGCGAGGGGGATATGGCTGCAAAGCCTGAGGAATGCAAGAGGCTTTGTGGAAAGATTCGCAAAATTTGGGAAATCTGACGTGGGCGTGATCGCTTGTGATGAACGTCTCGTCAGAAAGCAGACCCGGCTCCCCAAAAAGAAAGGAGGCCGCGGCATTGAGCGGCGGCCCCAAGTCTAGGGAGGAAACGCCCAAGGAGGGCTAGCAACACCTCGGTGTTGCGTATCCTTTACATAATGTTGCGTCGCACAAAAATCAAGTCAGACTAAAGGATGCGACAGAACGTCGCACCTCCTGCCCTGCCACCCCTCATGTATGTCTGACAGCCTCTCGCGCATGAGGAGCCCTGATGAAGCCGGTCGATTTCACTCATTTCGTTGAAGATCTGGCCAAGGCCTCAGGAGAGGCGATCCTGCCCTTTTTCCGAACCTCGATCGGGGCTGATGACAAATCGCGCGGCGGCGTGTTTGACCCCGTCACGGAGGCCGACCGCGCGGCTGAGACGGCCATGCGCAGACTGATCAATGCCTCCTTCCCGACCCATGGCATCATCGGTGAGGAATTTGGCAATCAGCGCGAAGAGGCAGAATGGGTTTGGGTGCTTGATCCCATCGACGGCACCAAGAGCTTCATCTCCGGTATGCCTGTCTGGGGCACACTCATCGGTCTGCAACATCAGGGCGTGCCCTGCTATGGCGTGATGAACCAGCCTTTCACGCGCGAACGTTTTTCAGGCGATGGCAAAAGCGCAACATGGCGCGGCATGGATATGCGCGGACAAATGAGCGAGCGACGTTTGCACACCCGCCCCTGCGCAACGCTTTCAACTGCGACCTTGATGACAACGCACCCAGCCCTGTTGGCTGAAGGAACGCTGGAACCTTACCGTCGCGTAGAAGAGCAAGTGCGCCTGTCGCGTTATGGCGGTGACTGCTACGCCTATTGCATGTTGGCCGCTGGCCATGTCGATCTTGTCATTGAAAGCGGCTTGAAACCTTTCGACATCGTCGCCCTCGTGCCGATCGTGGAAGGCGCAGGTGGTGTCATTACAAGCTGGGACGGTGGAAGCCCCGCCAAGGGTGGCGCCATCATCGCATCAGGTGACAAGCGCGTGCATGAAGAAGCCTTGAAGCTGCTCAACCGCTAAGCGTCGTTTCGCGCGCCACCAGAGAGCCCGGCACAAATTCATCAAACGCAGCCCAAAACTGCGCGCGGACCTCGTCGCGCTCTTGCAGGATTTCATGTTCAGCGCCGGGCAAAGTTATCACGCGCCCGGCTTTCAGACGTTGCGCAAAACGCTCGATCGCACGCCCGCTCACGACACGATCTGCACCGGCATTGAAGACCAGCACCGGCACCGTGACGCGGCGCGGGAATTCAGGATCAGCAAAATCTTTCATCAAGCGAAAGGCTGCATTGATCCAGCCAATCGTCGGATCGCCCAGAGCCAGCCGATCCTCCACTGCCAAAACATCAGCGCAGCGCTTGTAGCGGCGCTCGTCGCGCGTCAGCACATTTTGGTAGAAAGCCCGCATCAACCGCGCTTGCGATGTTCCACCGGGGATGAAGGCACTGCCAAGCCCGATCGCATCGAGCACTTCGGCTGTGACGCGCGAGAGCGTTGGAAAGTGCAAGCCGTAAAGATCAATCATCGGCGCCGTCATGGTCAGGCGCGCGAAAGGTGAGCGGCCGGCGCGCGCTTGCGACAACAAGATTGCCCCACCCATCGAATGCGCAAGAGCAAACCAGGGCCGCGGACAGAAAGGGTCGATGATCTGTTGCATCAGCGCATCAAGATCGCGCTCATAGATCGAAAAGTCGTCGATATGGCCCTTGCGGCGATTGGAGAGTTCGCGACCGGAAAGACCTTGCCCGCGCCAGTCAAAGGCCACAACGCAGAGTTTGCGTGCGAGCAACTCGCCAATCGTCTCGAAATATTTTTCGATAAACTCTGCCCGCCCCTGACAGATCACCACCGTGCCGCGTGCTTCGCCCAATGGATGCCAGCGCGCCACGCGCAGATCGAGCCCATCGCGCGTGCGGATAGTGGCGACCTGAGCGCCGCCGGGAGCGGGATTGTCCGGGGTTTCGATCAATTCCATGACGGAGACTTATAGCGTTACCGCAGGCGCCGACCACCGCCCCTTGCAAAAATTAAGCGCCATTCCCAAGTCAAACCTGCGCGGGCCACTCAAGGACGCGCCATCAGTCGGACGCCCGGTTGGGGCCGGCAGGCAAGCCAGGCGTTCTGTCGCTCAGAATGAGGATATGAACCATGCGTACATTCGATCTCTCTCCCCTCTACCGTTCGACGGTCGGTTTTGACCGCATGTTCTCCCTGCTTGATCAGGTGACGGGCGGTGACGGAGCTTCGACCTATCCCCCCTATAATATCGAGCGCACCGGCGAGACCGCCTATCGCATCACCGTGGCTGTGGCTGGCTTTGCGGAAAGCGACCTCGCGCTTGAAGTAAAAGACAATGTGCTTCTGATCCGTGGCTCCAAGGAGAACCGCGACAGTGAGCGCCAGAGCGAAGTGCTCTATCAAGGCATCGCAGCGCGCGCCTTTGAACGCCGCTTCCAGCTGGCTGACCATGTGGAAGTGACCGGCGCCAGCCTCGAAAATGGGCTGCTGCATGTCGAACTCGTGCGCCAGATCCCCGAGGCGCAGAAGCCTCGCCGGATCGAGATCGGTGGCGCAAAAGCCGTAGAGGCCCCGCGCCAGGCAGCGTAATCAGGCAGTCGGCAATCGGCAGTTGGCAGTCGGAAACCTCCCCGACTGCCGACTCACGACCGCCTCAATCCAGTGGATTGACCGGCACACCGTGGGAATAGCCAGGTCCTGTTTTCGGTACAAAAGGCTCGACCGGCTTCACCGGCGCCGGTGCAGCCTTGGCCGGAGCCGGAGCCTCGCCCGCTGCGCCTGCCTTGGGCGCTGCCTCGCGCTGGGGCGCAGGGGTCTGGGCGCTCTGCTCGCCGCGGCGAGACGGTGCGCTGCGGGCTGGCGGCCGTTCGCGCCCTTCTGGCGCTGCCCCGCCACCGGGCGCCGGGCCGGGGCCTGAGTCAGGCGGTGGCGCGAGGACGGAGCGTTGCAACAAGGCCCCATCTATGGGGTCCAGCACCAGCCGAACCGGGCGACCGGCCGGATCATAGGCATCTGCAACATAGCCCTGCGGGGCGCGGCGCAGGCGGGTCAGCTTATAGCCGGCCCGGGCCAGACGCCCGGCGATCACCTCCGGCGGCAAAGGTGGCGGGGGCTCGGCAGAGGGGAAGCCAAAAAGCTCCAGAAATTGCGCCGGGGCAGGCGTGGCGAGCATGGACAGGCCCAGCAAAGCCAAACCTGCGACAAGTGCCAGATGACGCGACATCGCAGCCATGTGCTTCTCCTCACAGCCCTTTGTGCCAACGCTTTGCGGCGAAATTGGTCACAAGGGCAGCTGCGAGACCTCTTTGGCGATGCGCGCCAGTTTATCCACCTCCTGCGGCTTGGTGGCGAAAGACGTCACCATGCGCACGAAAATCTCGTCGGGACCGGGCGCCTCATCAGGCTTCAGACCGCGTGCGCCCCAATCATAATAGGAGGCCCCTTCCATCCGCAGCGCATTGTGTATACGGCGCGGCAGCACGGCAAAAATCTCATTGGCCTGTGTCCGCCATGGCAGGCGCACGCCCGGCACCTCGCGCAGCTGCTCCACCATCCGGTCTGCCATGCGATTGGCGTGGGAGGCGAGGTCCATCCAGTGCCCGCCTTCGAGATAGGCGCACATCTGGGCGGCCACAAAACGCGCTTTGGAGAGCGTCTGCCCTGCCCTTTTGCGGCGGAAAGCCATTTCGCGGGCGAGCAGCTTGTTAAAGACGATGACGGCCTCACAACAGAAAGTGCCGTTTTTCGTCGCACCAAAAGACAGAATATCCACGCCTGCCTTCCAGCTCATCTCGGCGGGCGAGCAATTGAGCCGCACCATGGCATTGGCGAAACGCGCGCCATCCATATGCACATCGACACCGGCCCCGTGAGCTTCATCGCAAAGGGCCTTCAGGCTCGAAAGCGAATAGATGGTGCCGCATTCGCTGGCCTGGGTCAGCGACAGAACCGAAGGCTGGACCTGCTTGACGAGCCCGCGCGGAAAACGCCGCAAGGCGGCCTGAAAGCCATCCAGCGCGATGAGCCCCTTCTCGCCCGCAATGGTCACCAGCTTGGCGCCGCCGGTGTAGAATTCGGGCGCGCCGCATTCGTCATTGGCGATATGGCTTTCAGCGTGACAGAACACCGCACCAAAAGGCGGGCAGGCCACCGACAGGGCCAGAGCATTGGCTGCCGTGCCGGAAGGCACCAGAAACACCGCGCAATCCGTCTCAAAGACTTCCTGCAAGCCGCGCTCAGCCGCTGCCGTCCAAGGATCTGCCCCATAGGGCAAAGCCGCGCCGCTATTGGCCTCAACCAGCGCTGCGAGCACCTTTTCAGAGGCTCCGGAAGAATTGTCGCTGGCAAAATCCATGGCCCCTCGCGGCATCAAATCAGTGCTTCTTTTTGGACGCGAAGCGCGCCCGGTTCAAGACGTGATGAAAAGCCCCTAACAAGCCTGCAAAACAGCGCTCCACCCGCTTGTGCGCCCCATATAAATCTGTCATGTTCGCGCGCCGTAGATAGGACAGCGTTGCTGACCATTTTACGGAAACGGGCTCCCCATTCAAGACATCTGGCTCGGTCGCTTCGGAACGCGGCTTGCAAGCCGGTTTTGGCCTTCCGGCGAGTGGGGTGCGCGAAACGAAGCCTAGCTCGGCGCGTGGCGCTGAACGGAGCACATCATGGACGGGCACGACAACAGGGGATTGGAGCGCGGACACACCGAAATAAAACCGGTGACGTCCAAACGCACGTCTTCGCCCGTATCTATAGCGACACCCGTTTCTGCTGGAGCCACTGCCATGTCTGGCCCGATTTATGATCCGTCCATGCCCGAAGCTCAGGGCCTCTTCGATCCCGCGCTGGAGCGCGATTCCTGCGGCGTTGGCTTCATCGCCAATATGCATAACAAGAAGTCGCATGAGATCGTGCAGCAGGGCCTGCAAATTCTGCTCAATCTCGATCATCGCGGCGCGGTTGGGGCAGACCCCAAGCTGGGCGACGGCTGCGGCATTCTCGTGCAGATCCCGCATACATTCTTTGCCGAGGAATGTGGCAAGCTGGGGATCAAGCTTCCTGCTGAACGCCACTATGGCATCGGCCAGCTCTTCATGCCGCGCGACGCCAAGGCGCGCGCTGAAGCCGAAGAGATCGTCGCCAAGGCGCTTGCTCAGGAAGGGCTGACCCTGCTCGGCTGGCGCGATGTGCCGGTTGATAATTCTGATCTGGGTGAAGCGGTGAAGGCCGTTGAGCCCGTCATGCGTCAGGTCTTTGTGGGCCGCGGCAGCACCACCAAGGATGAAGATGGCTTCGAGCGTCAGCTGTTTGTGGCGCGCAAGGTCATCTCCAACAATATCTACGCACTCGCTCGCAAGGAAATGGCGGAATTCTATCCGGTCTCCATGTCCTGCCGCACCATCGTCTATAAGGGCATGGTGCTCGTCAGCCAGCTCGGCTCCTATTACAAGGACCTCGGTGACAAACGGTTTGAAAGCGCGCTGGCCCTCGTGCATCAGCGCTTTGCCACCAACACATTCCCAAGCTGGCGTCTGGCTCACCCCTATCGCATGGTTGCGCATAATGGTGAGATCAACACGCTGCGCGGCAATGTGAATTGGATGGCCGCGCGTCAGGCCTCTGTGGCCAGCGATCTCTTCGGCGACAATATCTCGAAGCTCTGGCCGATCTCCTATGAAGGCCAGTCAGACACGGCTTGCTTCGATAATGCGCTCGAATTCCTCGTGCAGGGCGGTTACTCGCTCTGCCATGCTGTGATGATGCTCATCCCGGAAGCTTGGGCTGGCAATCCCTTGATGGATGAAGATCGCCGCGCCTTCTATGAATATCACGCTGCATTGATGGAGCCGTGGGACGGCCCTGCCGCCATGGCCTTCACCGATGGCCGTCAGATTGGTGCAACGCTTGATCGTAACGGTCTGCGCCCTGCGCGTTATGTCGTCACCGATGACGGCGTTGTCGTGATGGCCTCTGAAGTTGGCGTGCTGCCGATTCCTGAAGAGAAGATCGTCACCAAGTGGCGCTTGCAGCCCGGCAAGATGCTGCTCATCGACCTTGAACAGCATCGCATCATCTCTGACGATGAGATGAAGAAGACGCTTTCAACTGCTGCACCTTATGGCAAGTGGCTGAAGAACACGCAGATCGTCCTCGAAGACCTGAAGCCCGTTGAAGCGCGCGCAGCTCGCACCGATGTGTCGCTGCTCGATCGCCAGCAGGCTTTCGGCTATACGCAGGAAGATCTCTCAATCCTGCTTTCACCCATGGCGGTGACGGGTGAGGAAGCTGTCGGCTCGATGGGCACGGATACGCCAATCTCCGCGCTCTCCAACAAGGCGAAGCTGCTTTATACTTACTTCAAGCAAAACTTCGCGCAGGTGACGAATCCGCCGATCGACCCGATCCGCGAACAGCTCGTCATGAGCCTCGTCTCCTTCATCGGCCCGCGTCCGAACATCTTTGACCGCGAAGGCAATTCCAAGCGCAAGCGTCTGGAAGTGCGCCAGCCGATCCTGACCAATGAAGATCTCGAAAAGATCCGCTGCATTGGCCATCTCGAAGAAGTCTTCGACACCAAGACGCTCGACATCACTTATGCGGCCGAGCGTGGTGCTGAAGGCATGGAAGCCATGCTGGAGCGTCTGTGCGAGCGCGCAGAACAGGCCGTGCGTGGTGGCTATAACATCATCATCCTGTCGGATCGCATGGTGGGGCCTGATCGCTTGCCGATCCCGGCTTTGCTGGCAACTGCCGCTGTGCATCATCACCTGATCCGCAAGGGTCTGCGCACCTCGGTGGGCCTTGTGGTTGAAACAGGTGAAGCGCGCGAAGTGCATCACTTTGCATGTCTCGCCGGCTATGGCGCAGAAGCGATCAACCCCTATCTCGCTTTCGAGACCCTCGCTTCCATGGCGAAGGAGTTCCCGGAAGAGGTCGATGAATATGAAGTCGTGAAGCGCTTCATCAAGTCAATCGACAAGGGCCTGTTGAAGGTCATGTCGAAGATGGGCATCTCGACCTATCAGTCCTATTGCGGCGCGCAGATCTTCGATGCCGTAGGCCTGGCGAGCGACTTCGTGAAGAAGTATTTCACTGGCACAGCCACGACGATCGAAGGCGCTGGCCTTGCCGAAGTTGCACAGGAAAGCGCCGAGCGTCACCGCGATGCCTTTGGTGATGCGCCGGTCTATCGCACCGCGCTCGATGTTGGTGGCGAATATGCCTATCGTATGCGCGGCGAGGCCCATGCATGGTCGGCGCAGTCCGTGTCGCTCTTGCAGCACGCGGTGCGTGGTAATGCGCAGGACAAATATCGTTCTTACGCCAAGCTCCTCAATGAGCAGGATGAGCGCTTCCTGACCATCCGTGGCCTCTTCCGCCTCAAGGGCGCTGAAGAAGATGGCCGCAAGCCAGTACCGCTCAATGAAGTCGAGCCTGCCGTCGATATCGTAAAGCGTTTCGCGACCGGCGCCATGTCCTTCGGCTCGATCTCGCGTGAAGCGCATACCACGCTTGCCATCGCGATGAATCGCATCGGCGGCAAATCCAATACGGGTGAAGGCGGTGAAGAAGCAGATCGCTTCAAGCCGCTGCCCAATGGCGACAGCATGCGCTCGGCCATCAAGCAGGTCGCTTCTGGTCGTTTCGGTGTGACGACGGAATATCTCGTCAATTCCGACATGATCCAGATCAAGATGGCGCAGGGTGCAAAGCCCGGCGAAGGCGGTCAGCTGCCCGGCCATAAGGTCGATGCAGTCATCGCCAAGGTGCGCCACTCGACGCAGGGCGTTGGCCTCATCTCCCCGCCCCCGCATCACGACATCTATTCGATTGAAGATCTCTCGCAGCTCATATTCGACCTGAAGAATGTGAACCCCACATCGCAGGTCTCGGTGGACGCCGTATCATTAAAAAACGTTGGCACGGTTGCTGCCGGCGTCTCGAAGGGTCGCGCCGATCACGTCACCATTTCCGGCTTTGAAGGTGGCACCGGTGCTTCGCCGCTGACCTCAATCAAGCACGCCGGTAGCCCATGGGAAATCGGCTTGGCCGAAACCCATCAAACGCTCGTCCTGAACCGCCTGCGGTCGCGCATTGCGGTACAGGTAGATGGTGGTCTTCGCACCGGTCGTGACGTTG
>CAZLBA010000002.1:0-34013 GCA_964557555.1 uncultured Beijerinckia sp. | reverse complement strand
CCGCTGGCTGCATCATGATGCGCAAGTGCCATCTCAACACCTGCCCGGTCGGGGTTGCCACACAGGACCCTGTGCTGCGCAAGCGCTTCGTCGGCCAGCCTGAACATGTCATCAACTTCTTCTTCTTCGTCGCTGAAGAAGTGCGCGAGATCATGGCTTCCATGGGTTATCGCAAGTTCGATGAAATGATCGGCCAAATGCAAATGCTCGACAAGAGCAAGGCTGTTGAACACTGGAAGGCGCGCGGCCTCGACTTTGGCAAGCTCTTCCACAAGCCTGTGACCAGCGTGCCGACGCCGATTTTCCACACCGAGACGCAGGACCACGGTCTTGAGAAGGTGATGGACAACAAGCTGATCGAAAAGGCTCGCAAGGCCATCGACACCAAGACGCCTGTTGTGATCGAAGGCACCATCTCGAATGTGGATCGCACCACCGGTGCAATGCTGTCAGGTGAAGTGGCGCGCAAATGGGGGCACGAAGGTCTCCCCGACAATACGATCCACATCAAGCTGAAGGGCACGGCTGGCCAGAGCTTCGGCGCCTGGGCTGCGCATGGCGTGACGCTTGAGCTTGAAGGTCAGGCCAATGACTATGTCGGCAAGGGCCTGTCGGGTGGCCGCATCATCGTGCGCCCTGCCCCGGAAGCCAAGAAGATCGTGCCGCATGAATCAATCATCGCCGGCAACACGCTGCTCTATGGTGCGATCTCAGGTGAGTGCTACCTCTCCGGCGTTGCAGGCGAGCGCTTCGCAGTGCGTAACTCCGGCGCGATCGCAGTTGTCGAAGGCACCGGCGATCACGGTTGCGAATATATGACAGGCGGCATTGTTGTCGTGCTGGGCAATACGGGTCGCAACTTCGCAGCCGGCATGTCGGGCGGCATCGCCTATGTGCTCGATGAAGACGGCACATTCGAAAAGCGCTGCAACCTCGCAATGGTCGAATTGCAGCCGGTCGAAGAAGAAGAGGTATTGAACCAGCGCCTGCATCATCAGGGCGGTGATCTTCAGGGCCACGGTCGCGTGGACATCATGAAGGACATGACGCGCTTTGATGCGGAACGCCTGCATCAGCTGATCTCGAACCATGCTCGCTACACTGGCTCCAAACGCGCGCAGGAGATCCTCGCTGATTGGGACAATTACAAGGGCAAGTTCCGCAAGGTCATGCCGGTCGAATATCGTCGCGCTCTCGCCGAACTGATGGCTGAGAAGCAACTCGCAGCTGCGGGGGAATAATCATGGGCAAGGTTACAGGCTTTCTTGAAATTGATCGTCGTGACCGTCGCTATGCGCCGGCCTCTGATCGCATCCGCCACTATAAGGAATTCGTCATCCCGCTGAGCGAGGAGGCGACGCGCGACCAGTCTGCGCGCTGCATGAATTGCGGCATTCCTTATTGCCACAATGGCTGCCCGGTGAATAACCAGATCCCGGACTGGAACGATCTGGTTTATCACGGCAACTGGGAAGAGGCGGCGCGCAATCTGCACTCCACCAACAATTTCCCCGAATTCACCGGCCGCGTCTGCCCCGCTCCCTGCGAGGCGTCCTGCACGCTGAACCTGACCGACACACCTGTCACTATCAAAACAATCGAATGCGCGATTGTGGATCGTGCATGGTCAGAAGGCTGGCTGAAGCCGGAAGTCGCCGCGAAGAAAACGGGCAAGAAGGTTGCTGTTGTTGGCTCCGGCCCTGCGGGCCTGGCTTGCGCGCAGCAGCTCGCCCGCGCAGGTCACGATGTTCATGTCTATGAGAAGCACAGCAAGGCTGGTGGTTTGCTGCGCTATGGCATTCCCGACTTCAAGATGGAAAAGCATCTCATCGACCGTCGTGTCGAGCAGATGACGGCGGAGGGCGTGACCTTCCTCTACAACAAGAATGTCGGCGTTGATGTGAAGATCTCCGACCTCGTGGCGCAATATGACGCGGTTGCTCTGGCTGGCGGCGCAGAAAAGCCTCGCGATCTGCCAATCCCCGGCCGCGAGCTGGCTGGCGTGCATTTCGCGATGGATTTCCTGCCGCAGCAAAACCGCCGCGTGGGCAATGAGCCGATTGGCACCAATGAGCCGATCCTCGCTGGTGGCAAGCATGTCGTCGTCATTGGCGGCGGCGACACAGGTTCAGACTGCATCGGCACCTCGGTGCGTCAGGGTGCACTCTCTGTGACGCAGCTGGAAATCATGCCAAAGCCCCCTGAGAAGGAAAACAAGCTTCTCACCTGGCCGGAATGGCCGTTGAAGCTGCGCACCTCCTCTTCGCATGAAGAAGGCGCCGAGCGTGACTTTGCGGTGAACACGGTTGAGTTCATCGGTGAAGGCGGCACGGTGAAGAAGCTGCGTTGCGTGCGCGTGGATGGCAAGTTCCAGCCGATCCCCGGCACGGAATTCGACCTGAAGGCTGATCTTGTTCTGCTTGCCATGGGCTTCGTCTCGCCCATTCATGAAGGCATGATCAAGGATCTCGGCGTCAATCTCGACCAGCGTGGCAATGTTGCTGCAGACACGCTGCAATATAAGGCTTCCGTGCAGAAGGTCTTTGCTTGTGGCGATATGCGTCGCGGCCAGTCGCTCGTCGTATGGGCGATCCGCGAGGGCCGGCAATGCGCCCACTCAATCGACAAGCACCTCATGGGTGCAACCTCTCTGCCGCGCTAAGCGACAGGCAGATAAAACACACAAACGCCGCGCCTCATCAGCGCGGCGTTTCTCATTGCGGCACCACCGCCCGATAGAGATGCCATGTCGCATGGCCGAGAATAGGCAGTACGACAGCAAGACCCACAAGGAATGGCAGGCTTCCCACAAACAGCAGAAGGGCCACAATGAAGCCCCAGGCCAGAATCGGCCCCGGACTATGTGTCATGCTGCGCATCGAGCAGCGCATCGCATCACCCATGCCCACACCCTTGTCGAGCATCAGCGGAAAGGAGATGACACTGATCGACAAAACGAGCACGGCAAAACAAAGCCCCACCAGATTACCAATGACAAGGAGCTGCCAACCTTCTCTGGTTGAGAGAACACGCCCCAGAAGATCCGCGAAGGAGCTGGGCGCTGTTGCCAAGGTTTGCAAATAAATGATTTGTGCCAAAGCGAGCCAGGTAATGAAGATTGCCATCAGCAGCCCGCCCAGACCCAACATGGCTGAAAAATTCGCACGGCGCATGACGCCGAATGCTTCTCGCCAGTTGATCTCTCGTCCCAGCTCACGCTGGCGGCTGATCTCGTAAAGGCCCAGCGCAGCAAAAGGCCCGATCAGCGCGAAGCCAGCCAACAATGGATAAAATAGCGGGATCACATTCTGCCCCACTGTCGCAAAGGCCAACAGGATGCCGATGATGGGATAGATCGCCATCAGAAAAATCACATGGGTTGGCCTTGCCTTGAAATCCTCAAAGCCAAGGCGCAGGGCGTGCCCCACATCTTCAAAACCGATGCGCCTGAGCACCGGCAAGGAAGGTGCCGCGCGCACCATTGTGTCGTGCAAGGGATAAGAGCGAGCCAAGCCTGCCTCCCGCTGCGGCGCGATGCCGCCTTGCTAGAAAGCTGGAAGGCGCGCCTGACAGGGCAAGGGGTGACATCAAAAAAGACTGAAGATGCAGGCGGCTAGCTGAGCCGTTCGCTTTTGGTGAAGAAATGTTAAAACTCTTGGGTCAGGCTCAAGCCAATCGTGCTTTGCGAGTCACCCGATGAACGACCTGAACATTCCCTGCCTGACTTTCCGACCCAAGGCGCCCATTCGCGGCGGCTATGACATGAGTGCGGGACAGACGTTGCGGGCTGGCATCGTCATGGGCCTCTTTTGCGCATTCTTCCTGATTGTCTCCTGGCTGCCAGCGCGCGCGCAATCAAATGAAGCTGCGCAGTTTCGCGCTTATGTGTCGAGCCTGTGGCCAGAAGCACAAAAGCGCGGCATTACGCGGGCCACCTTTGATCGCGCCTTTCAGGGCGTGACGCTTGATGAAAATGTCATCAGCAAAACCCGCAAGCAACCCGAATTCACCCGACCGATCTGGGACTATCTCAACAGCGCCGTCTCACGCTCGCGGATCGAGACCGGCAAGGTGAAGGCCAAGGAGCTGGAACCCCTGCTTACACGCATTGAGAACCAGACGGGCGTTGACCGTTATGTTGTCCTCGCCATTTGGGGCATGGAAACGAATTTCGGCAGCTTCACTGGCAACACGCCTGTCATTCGTGCATTGGCGAGTTTGTCCTTTGCAGGCTATCGCGGCGATTTCTTCAAGAAGGAATTGCTGACAGCACTGGAGATCCTGCAGGAAGGCCATGTCGGCCTTGCCGACTTCAAGGGCTCATGGGCCGGCGCCATGGGCCAGACGCAATTCATGCCCTCAAGCTTCCAGCGCTTTGCGGTCGATTTTGACCGCGACGGCCGCAAGAATATCTGGTCCAATGTCGCAGATGCCTTGGGCTCCACCGGCAATTACCTGGAGAAGAATGGCTGGATCCGTGGTGCAACCTGGGGCTATGAAGTGATTGTGCCAAATGGCTTCGATTATTCGCAGGTCAACAGCACAAAATCCTTCGGCACTTTCGCACGTCAGGGCGTGCGCCGCGCTGACGGAGATCCGATGCCCGTTGAGCCGGCAGCAACGCTTGTTGCACCGGCAGGTGATCGCGGCCCCGTCTTTCTCCTGACCGAGAATTTCAAAGTCATCCGCCGCTACAATAATGCGCTGTCTTATGGCTTGGGCGTCTCGCTTCTGTCAGACCGCATCTCAGGTGCACCAGGCCTCATGACGCCCTGGCCCAACCAGCAGGAAGCGCTGCGCTAAAGTCAGGACTGACGCGCAGCAGCCCGCGCACTATATTGGGCTCATGCGCAAGTTGTTTTTGTCCTGCTTCAGCTTTGCCATTGTCATCGCGGCGATGACGATGACAGAAGCCTCTGCGCAAGAAGAAGGCCCCGGCGATTTCTTCCGGCAAGAGCTGCAAAGGCAGGAGCGCACCGCACCGGTTCAGCAAAGACCCACGCGCCTCATCCGCCGCGCTGCACCCTTGCGTGGCTTTGCTGTAGAGGCCCCGGACGGGGACGCCAAAGCAACACAGGATGATCCACGCAATCCAGCCGTCACAGAGGTAGCGCCCGCACAAGATCAGCCCTCCCCCGCTGCGGCTACAGAGGCAAGCGAAACATTCAAGCTTGCTGTCATCGGTGACAATATGAGCAGCCTGCTCGCGCAGGGCTTGATTGACACCTTTGCTGATCGACGCGACGTCATCATTTTACGCCGGTCGCGCGATGGCTCTGGTCTCGTGCGCAACGACTGGTTTGACTGGATGAAGGCCGCACAAGACCTGCTGAACAGCGAGAAGCTCAACGCAGTCGTCCTGATGATTGGCAGCAATGACCGACAAGCCATTCGCGATGGCAATGTCTCTGTTGAGCCGCTGTCGCCTCGCTGGAAGGAGCTTTACACCCAGCGCGTTGAAGCGCTCGCAACAAAATTCAAGGAACGAAAGATCCCCCTCATCTGGGTTGGTCTTCCCGTCATGCGCTCAGAGCGCTTCTCTTCTGACATGCTCGCCATCAATGAGATCACGCAGGAACAGGTCGAACGCAGTGGCGGCATTTATGTCGATATCTGGGATGCTTTTCTTGATGATCGCGGACAATTCACCAATTACGGCCCCGATGTGAACGGGCAATTCCAGCGCTTGCGTGCAGCAGATGGCATCCACTTTACCCGTGCGGGGTCGCGCAAGGCAGCTTATTTCGTTGAAAGCGAACTAAAGCGGCTGATGAGTGATGCCAAACCGCAAATCGACCCAGCGCTCACCACCATTGATCCACATGTGACACGAGAGCCGCCACCGCTCACCCCTGCCGCTCGACAGGAGTTGCCGCAGAGCGCAGACCCCCTTGCAGCCTTGCCTGCGCTTGCACCCATTCCCGACGTCTTCATTCCTGTGAAGCCTGCGGCAGGACAGGTCTTGCCCCTGACAGGTCCGGTGAGCGCCAAAGGCGGCGAGCTGGCAACACCTCGGCGCAGAAGCAATGCGACTGGTGAAGCTGATGCGCTGATCGACCGCACACTTGTGCAAGGGCGCCCCGTAGAACCACGTCCGGGTCGCGCAGATGATTTCAGCTGGCCACGGCGCTGAACAACATCACGCGCAACTTTCATCATTTCGACGAGTTTTCCGTGCAACAGCACAGCCACATCGTCGGATATGAGACCCATGCGCCAACAGCTTCTCTTCGCTTCAGGCCTATTCGCGCTTTTCATCACAACGCCCGTTCAAGCGCAGTGGCTTTACGAACCCGGCTGGGGCGATCCAGCCCCCATTCCACGCGCCAATATCGGCACGCAAGGTCGCGCCTTGCCGCCTCATCTCTATCGCGACCCTCGTTACGTCGAGGATGATTATCACGTGCTTCCGCGTCAGCGTGGGAGTGCGCGCAGCAACGGCACTCACATGGCCTCACTGCCGCCCGATGCTGATCCCAATTATTCCGGCTCGCGCAATTATGACACCGTGATCAATAGTCGCGAAACGACGCGGCGGATGGTGAGCGATCCCACCGATCAACCCAGCGGCACAATCACCGTGAATACCCGCACGCGCAAACTTTATCTGTCGCTGGGGAACGGACGTGCCATGGAATATGGCATCGGTGTTGGGCGACAAGGATTTGACTGGAAGGGCAATGCCACTGTCGGCCGCAAGGCCGTGTGGCCGGGCTGGACGCCACCCGCAGAAATGCTCAAGCGCCGCCCCGACCTTCCGCGACATATGGAAGGTGGCATCGACAATCCACTGGGGGCACGCGCGCTCTATCTGTTCCAGGGCAATAAGGACACACTATTCCGCATCCATGGAACGAATGAACCTGACACGATCGGTCAGGCCGTTTCATCCGGCTGCATCCGTATGCTGAATGCGGATGTGATTGATCTGTACCAGCGTGTGCAAAAAGGCGCGAAGGTTGTCGTGATTTGAGGCCCTCGAACGGCGGTCGTGGCGCTGCGGCATGTCACGACTGCCGGCCATCGCCGTCAGGCAATTCCCACGCGATAAAGGTCATGCAAATGCACAATGCCCACGGGCTTGTGCACATCATCGACAACGAGGACGACGGAGCGCTTCGTCTCGTTCAAAAGCGCAAGCACTTCGGCAGCCATTGTGTCGGCCTTCACCGTCATCGGCTTCCTGGTCATCACGGTCTCGACCGATTCTGACAAAAGATCACCGCTCGTCTTCATGTGACGGCGCAAGTCACCATCGGTGATGATGCCGATCAGCATTCCACCTCCATCAACCACGCCAACACAACCAAAGCGCTTGCTCGTCATTTCAATGACTGCTTTTTCCATGCGTTCATCATGGGCGACGAGTGGCACCGCCTCATCCTTATGCATGACATCCCGCACGAAGGACAAACGCGCACCAAGCTTGCCACCTGGATGGAACAAGCGGAAATCCTGTGCCGTGAAACCGCGCGATTCCAGCAGTGCAACTGCCAGCGCGTCCCCCATGGCAAGCTGCATGGTGGTGGATGTCGTCGGCGCAAGACCATTCGGGCAGGCTTCTTCTGACTTCGGCAAGCAAAGACACACATCCGCTTCTGAACCCAGGGCAGAGTCCGGGTTCGACGTGATGGCAACGAGCGCGATCCCATAGCGGCGTGAATAGGTGATGATATCAGCAAGCTCGGCTGTCTCGCCCGACCATGACAAGGCGAGAATGGCATCGCCCGACTGGATCATGCCAAGATCGCCATGGCTTGCTTCGCCCGGATGCACGAAATAGGCAGGCGTGCCGGTAGAGGCGAGGGTCGCTGCGATCTTGCGCCCCACATGGCCTGACTTGCCCATGCCGGTTACGATCAGCCGGCCTGTCGCCCGCGTGATCAATTCAACCGCTGCATCAAATTGAGCGGCCAATCCACCACTGGAGGCGCTCAGCGCCTCTTCAATGGCAGCAATACCGGCGCGCTCCAGCTGCAGCGTGCGCAGAGCCGAGCGAGTGGAAACGGGCAGATCGGTCGTCTTTGTCATGGCGGCCTTTTACACTGCCAAGCCTGACCTGTCATTTCGGAAGGCCCCAAATTACACTGGTTTCGATGAGACGCACCAGCCTACCCCCAGACCCGGAGAGCCCCGCGCATGGCCAAGGAGAGGGCAGCAATATGCTGGCCGCGCTTGGTCCCGGCCTCATCACAGGGGCCTCAGATGATGACCCCAGCGGCATTGCCACCTATTCACAAGCCGGCGCTCAATTCGGCTATGCCCTGTCCTGGGTGCTTTTGTTCAGCTGGCCGTTGATGGCCGCCGCGCAAATGGTTAGCGCGCGGATTGGCCGCGTCACCGGCTTGGGAATTGCCGGCGCACTGAGGCAGCATGGATTTGCCACAACGCTGCGTCTGCTCGTCACCCTGTTGCTTGTTGCCAATATCATCAATCTCGGCGCTGACCTCTCCGCCATGGCTGATGCAACACGCTTGCTAATCGGTGCACCGCAATGGCTTCTGGTGCTGGCCTATGGTGCCTTCTGCATCTGGATGCAGGTTTTTCTGCCCTATGCACGCACAGTCCATATTCTGAAATGGCTGACCCTGTCGCTCTTTGCCTATTTCGCAACTGTCCTCATCGTTGATGTTGACTGGCAACAGGCCGGTCGCGATCTCCTTCTGCCCACCATCAGATTTGATCGAGATTTTCTCACTACCATTGTCGCAGTCCTCGGCACCACGATCAGTCCTTATCTCTTCTTCTGGCAGGCGGCTGAAGAAGCCGAAGATGTGCGTGCCTATCCGCATCGCAAGAATTTGCTTCATGCGCCAGAACAGGCGCAGGCGGCACTGGCACGCATTCGCACAGACACCATCCTCGGCATGGGTTTTTCCAATCTCGTCGCACTTGCGATTTTGCTAACAACGGCTGCGACTTTACATGCACATGGCGTGACGCAAGTGCAGACCTCCGCCGAAGCTGCTGAGGCCTTGCGTCCAATCGCGGGGCCTTTTGCTTTTGCCGTCTTCGCACTCGGCATCATCGGCACCGGACTTCTCGCAGTGCCAGTGCTGGCAGGCTCTGCTGCCTATGCACTTGGCGAAGCCTTTCACTGGCGCACAGGCCTGTCGCGCAAACCAAGCAAGGCCCGCGCTTTTTATACAACCATCGCAGCTGCAACGGGGCTGGGCATGGCCTTGAGCTTTGTCCCCATTGATCCGATGAGGGCCCTGTTCTGGGCCGCTGTGCTCAATGGCGTGATCGCCGTACCCATTATGGTGGTCATGATGATGGCAGCATCGAGCCGCATGATCATGGGTGACTATGCCATCAAGGGGGTGCTCCGCATCGCAGGCTGGCTTGCAACGCTTGTCATGGGCGCTGCGAGCCTTGCCATGTTTGCGATGATGCTGGACTGATCAGAGCGAGCCTACAATCTTCTTCAATTCAGCGCGGAAGGCTGGGGCAATATCAGGACGCGACAAAGCGAAAGCAACATTGGCCGCAAGGAAACCAACCTTGGAGCCCGTGTCATAGGTCTTGCCATCGAAGCGTACACCGAAGAATGGCTGCTTTGTTGCCAACGCCTTCATGCCATCCGTCAATTGAATTTCACCTCCCGCACCCTTCTCAACCTTTTCCAATATGTCGAAGATTTGCGGCTCCAGCACATAGCGACCGGAGATGATGAGATTGGACGGCGCTGTCCCCTGCGGCGGCTTTTCAACCATGCCGCCGATCTCGAATGTATGGCCAAAATCCCTGGCGACGGAGACCACGCCATAAAGATGTGTCTCGGATGGCGGCACTTCTTCAACTGCAATAATGTTGCCGCCATGCTCTTCATACGCCTTGATACATTGTGCAAGGCAACGTGAGCCGCGCTGGCCGGGCAGCGTAATCATATCCGGCAAGATCACCGCAAACGGCTCGTCACCGACAATGTCGCGCGCACACCACACAGCATGACCAAGACCCAGCGGGGCTTGCTGGCGCGTGAAGCTTGTTGCACCAGCTGCCGGCGTGTCGGCCAGCAGCGCCTCAAGCTCCTTCACCTTGCCGCGCTTTTGCAGCGTGTCTTCGAGTTCATAAGCAAGGTCGAAATGATCTTCGATCGTCTGCTTGTTACGCCCGGTCACGAAAACGAAATGTTCGATCCCCGCCTCACGCGCTTCTTCCACGCAATGCTGCAGCACGGGCCGATCCACGACAGTCAGCATTTCCTTTGGCACGACCTTGGTTGCAGGCAGGACACGGGTGCCAAGGCCCGCCACAGGGAATACGGCTTTGCGGATACGCTTCGTCATGGGTCTTCCAATCTCATACGGCCAAGCTTGGCCGGGTCGCAGGTCTCGCCCTGAATTGAGGTGGAATGACGGCAAGGCGCTCCCCGTTCCGCGAGAGCCTTAGCGCGGGCAAAGGGCTTTGGAAAGTGAGCTGGCGGATCAGATCCAGCCAGCTAATTCCCGCTTCACCACCGCTTCGAGCACATCCATGCCCTCAGGCGAAGCATTCAGGCAGTCGATACGGGCAAAGTCTTCGCCGCCATGTTCGATGAAGATGTCGCGGTTTTCGACACCGATCTCCTCAATCGTCTCCAAACAATCAGCCGTAAATCCGGGGGTGACAATGGCAAGCTTTTTCACGCCCCGTTCAGCAAGGGCCTTCACCGTCTCATCCGTATAGGGCTTCAGCCATTCGGCAGGCCCGAAACGGCTCTGGAAGGTGAGTTGCAGCTTGTCCTTGTCCCAACCCAGATGCTCGCGCAGCAGGCGAGTCGTCTTGGCGCATTGGCAATGATAGGGGTCGCCTTTCATCAGATATTCTTTCGGCACCCCATGGAAGGAGGCAAGCACGACCTCCGGCTCGAAATCCAGTTTGGCAAGCGCGTCTTTCATCGAACGCGCCAGCGCATCGATATAGACCGGCTCATCATGCCAGGGCGGCGCCACTCGCAAGGTCGGCTGCCAGCGCATCGCTTTCAAGGCATCAAAAGCCTTGTCACAGACAGTCGCACTCGTGGCAGCTGCATATTGCGGATAGAGCGGCACCAGCAAGATACGGTCGCAGCCCTGTTGCTGAAGCGCATCCATGCGTGAGGCGATGGAGGGATTGCCATAGCGCATCGCCCAATCGACCACGACCTGTCCGCCAGCCTCACCCAAAGCGCCCGCCGCGATGCGCGCCGTCAGCGCCTCTGCCTGATCGCGGGTGATGGTCTTTAACGGCCCCTCATCGCGCTCCTTGTTCCAGATCGTGTCATAGTCCTTACCCTTGCGACCCGGACGCGTGGTGAGGATGATGAGGTTGAGCAGCGGCCACCAGATCAGCCGCGATGTTTCGATCACGCGGCGATCAGACAAAAATTCCTTGAGATAGCGGCGCATCGACCAATAATCGGTCGCGTCGGGCGTGCCCAGATTGACGAGCAACACGCCGATCCTGCGCTCCGGCACCGCCGGATGGCCGGCAGGCAGGGGTCCAAGGGCTCGCATCGCTGCGCGGGTCATGGCATTCATGAGGTCAAGAATTCCTGTTGTCGGGCTTGATCTAGAGCGCAGGAACGGCGAAGTCGAGACTTGGCCGCATGAAGGAACGTGAAATGACGGGTTTGGACAGGCGACAGCTGGTTTTTCGGGCTCTGGGAACGGGGGCCTTCGTCCTTTTAAGCCCCTCCCCGCGGGCTGCCGACGCCCGCCGTCTGACTTTCGTGCTGGTCAATGACATCTACAACATGAATGAGGAAGGCGGCCGTGGCGGCATGGCCCGGCTTGGCGCCGTTGTGAAGGCCGAGCGCGCCCGAAGCGGCAATGTGTTTTTTGCCCATGCGGGCGACACGCTGAGCCCCAGCCTCATGTCAGGCTTCGATCAGGGCCAGCATATGATCGAGCTGTTCAATGCACTGCCGCCCGATATTTTCGTGCCGGGCAATCATGAATTCGATTTCGGCCCGGAGATCTATCTCAAGCGGATGGGTGAAGCGAAATTCCCGGTTGTCGCGGCCAATCTTCGCGCTGGTGATGGCGCAATCCTGCCCGGCCATCGCGATACGATGCTGGTTGAGCGTGCCGGCATCAAGATCGGCTTTGTCGGGACAACACTCGACACGACACCAAATGTCTCCAATTCCGGCCCCTATCGCTTCGCAGATACGCAAGAGACCATTGCCGCTGCAGCAAAGGCGCTCCGCGCGCAAGGTGCCGATCTCGTCGTTGCGGTTGTCCATGCTGACAAACCAACCGGCCAAAAGCTCATGGCTTCGCGTGTGGTGGATATCGTGCTGTCAGGGCACAATCACGATCTGAACATCAATTTTGATGGCAAGGTTGCGCTCGTGGAGTCGGGCGAGGATGCACAATATGTCGTCGCGATGGATGTCGATGTCAGCGTGAGTGGTGACGGTGCTGCACGGCGCGTAGCCTGGTGGCCGAATTTCCGCGTCTTTGACACCAAGGATGTCACACCCGACCCCGAACTGAAGGCACATGTCGCGCGCATTGAAGCGGCACTTGGCCGCGAGCTGGATGGCGAGGTAGCGCTCGTCATTGCACCGCTCGACAGTCGCACCAATGCCGTGCGGACCAGCGAAACGACCTTCGGCAACCTCGTGGCGGATTCTGCACGCTGGCAGAAGCAAACTGAAATCGCCATCGTCAATGGCGGCAGCATTCGCGGCAACCGCACCTATGATAGCGGCCACAAGATCACGCGCCGCGACATTCTGGCGGAACTGCCTTTCAGCTCAAAGACTGTGCGCATTGAAGCAACCGGCGCGCAGATCCGGGCTGCCATCGAGAATGGCTTGTCACGAGTGGAAGAAGCTGCTGGCAGGTTCCCGCAGGTTTCGGGCTTGCGCATTGTTGCTGACCGCACGAGGCCTGCTGGCTCACGCGTACTGTCCATTGAAGTCAATGGAGCGCCGCTTGATGCTGCGCGTCGCTACAGTGTTGCCATCAACGACTTCATGCTGCGCGGCGGCGACGGCTATACGAGCCTTGCCGATCCCAAAGCGACGGATGACAGCGGCAATCAGCTGATGGCCAATGATGTCATGGCTTATGCGCGCCATCTCGGCAAAATAGATCTCAAGACCGAAGGCCGGATTTCATTTCGGTAAGCGTCCACAAGTGATGGACCGGCCCATGCCCGTGGCCAACATCGAGCCGCACTGAATCGCGCAAGGCCTGCGTCAGATAGGCTTTGGCTGTCTCGACCGCTTTGGGCAAGTCGAGCCCTTTGGCCAATTGCGCAGCGATGGCCGATGACAAAGTGCAGCCCGTGCCATGCGTGTTGCGGGTCTCTACACGCGGCTGCGAAAAGACCTCGGCCTGATCAGCCTCGAACAAGACGTCGCAAGCTTTGTCACCCTGCATATGTCCGCCCTTGACCAGCACAGCCTGAGCGCCAAGCTCAAGGAAGTGGCCGGCCAACTGTGCGAGATCCTGCACGCTATGGGGTTCTGCAAGGCCCGTGAACCGCATTGCCTCAGGGATATTCGGTGTCACGATCCGCGCCAGGGGCAAAAGATGGGCTTGCATGGCTTCAACGACGCCTGGTGCACCAAGACTATCGCCACTTGTCGCCACCAAGACAGGATCAAGCACGATATTCTTGGCGCCATGGCGCTTCAATGCTTGCGCGACCGCCTCAACCACATCGGGCGAGCCCAACATGCCGATCTTGACGGCACTCACACTGATATCGGCAAAGATCGCATCAATCTGCTGCGCCACAAATTCAGCAGGCGGGATATGCACGCCCGTGACGCCTTGCGTATTTTGCGCTGTCAGCGCCGTGATGACGGCCATGCCATAGCAGCCGAGCGCCGCAAAGGTCTTCAGATCAGCCTGAATACCCGCACCACCGGAAGGGTCGGAACCTGCGATTGAGAGAATATTGGGCAGCGAGGACATGATGCCTCGCTATCACGAGCCCGCGCGCTCGTCCACGATGAGCATGGCATCATCGCTGAGCGAGCCAGCGGGCACAAATTCGACCTGTGCCTCAAGCCCTGTGAGCGCCTTCAGCGAAGCGCTCAGCTCTTGCGCAAGCCCATCGGCCTTATCGCTTTCCGCACGCAGCAGAATAGCGTCACGCTTGCGCTCGCGCTTGAGGACAAGGCGCAAATGGCGCACCGCTTTATGTCGGGAGGCCAAATCAATGACCTGCGCAGGCGAGACAAGCTGACCATTGAGCAGCACAGCCTGATCGGCACGCCCCAGCCAGCCCTTGATACGCAGATTGGTGCGACCACAAGGTGAGGGGTCCTGCATGATTTGCGTCAGGTCGCCCGTCGAGCAACGCAGCAGCGGCCCATCGACATTCAGCCGCGTGACGACCATTTCGCCCACATCGCCATTCGCCACCAGCAGATCCGTGCCGGGCTTCACCAATTCGAGAATGACACCCTCATTCAGGATCATGCCATCATTGAGCTGGCCGTCAGCATCATCTGTTTCATAGGCGATCACCCCCAGAAGCGAGGTGACATAGGCCTGACGCAGCTTGATGCCGCGCGCCTCAATCCCGGCACGCAGATGTGAGGACAAGGGCGCACCAAAGACAAATGCCTTGGTGATGGAGGAGATGTCGCAGCGCAGCTCTGCGGCTTTCTGCAACAGCAAATCCAGAAACGCCGCTTTGCCACAAAAGACCGTCGGGCGCAGCTTTTCGATCACTTCGAGATGCCGCTCAACTGGCGCAGAGCCAGCCGGCACAACACCGCAACCCAAAGCCTGCGCGCCGCTCTCAATCATATGACCTGCACTGGCCAGATGATAGGAGAAGGCATTGTGAATGAGTTCACCACGACGAATGCCCGCTGCATGAAGCGCACGCGCAACGCCCCACCAGTCCTTGCCTTGCCCTGCGATAGCTCCGGGCAAGACATGACGCAGATGGCCCGCACGCGATGTATTGAAGCCGCCATAGGGCTGTTCTTGCGAGATGAGCTGCGCAATCTCAGCCCCGCGCAAAATGGGCATACGGGCGAGATCATCACGGGTCTTGATGTCGTTCAGCTTGGCCTGCCGCATCAGGCGCCGCAAACCCGGCGCGCGCGACTTGGCCAAGGAGACAATCGCCTTGAGATCCCTTGCCAGTGCAAGGTCGCGCGATTTCGGCGCGCGTGTCTCCAGACGATCCAAATAGTCCAGCATTCCAGCTCCCCCCGGAGCACATTCCACTCTACTGCTCTCTATCAACTGAAACTTTGAACCAAAATCAAGCAAATCGTAACCATACAGATAGATTCTTTTTCATCTCGTCGCGATTGACAAAAGCGATCTACTTGATTGAGGCAAGCACTTGTTCGCGATGCAATACAGTTTCAGGCAGCCTGCAAATGTAACATGCAGGCTGACGTTAGAAGACAAAACGAAAGTGCGTAGCCTCAGGCGGGCAGATCCAGCAAACCGCCAGACCCATCTTCAGCCCCGAAAATCAGGCGTTTTCCGTCATGGTTCCAGGCCAACGCCGTCACGGGCGCGCCTTTCTCTTCGCTTCTGCGAACAAGCAATTCCGCACCGTCACTCAGGCGGAACAGCATGACCCAGCCATCATCATAACCGGCGGCCAGCACCAAAGCGCGCGGATGAAATGCAACCTTCGTCACTTTTGCAGGACGCACGCCACATTCACGCGGACCCTTGCCCATGGGTCCATCTTTCGTTTCGAAGGGCCACACGATGCAGGCTTCTGCGCCAGATGTCGCGAGCCATTTGCCATCATGCGACCATGAGAAAGAGCGCGTCTTCGACGGATAACCCGTCATGCGCATGTCTTTCTTGTCAGCAATGCGCCAGCCATGCAGCGCATTTTCCTGCATCGCGGAGATGCAGAATTTGCCATCCGGAGAGACCGTCACATCAAGGTGAGAGCCTCGCCATACCAACCCTTCAGGCTCAGCCGCCGTGTTGGGAAACCACATGGATACGCCATTGTAATGTGCGAGGGCGAGGCGATAGCCCTTCGGCATGAAGACAAGACCGCGCACGCTGGATGGCGCGGTCATATCCTTCATCTCGCCTCTGGAGTCGCGCACTTTCACGACCTTTCCGATGGTCCAGGCGGTTGCACCATCCTCACGCAGGGCCAGCGCGTCGATCCACTTGCCCTTTTCGTCCGCAAGCTCATGCACAGACCCATCGGCCTGCAATTCCATCACACGCCCATCATCACCACCAGTGACCATGCGCGCATTCAGGGATTGCACCACAAGGACTGCTCCATCCTGATGCAGTGTGACAGTCTCCTGTGCGTCCTCACCCAGACGCGCCGTTCCATCGGCCAGCACGAAAGCGGGGCGTTCCTTGAGGAAGGCTGCCCCCACAACTTCCGCACCCAGCGAAAGCGGCTTCACATATTGCGTCAGCGAAGTCTGCGTTACAGCCATTCTCTTCACTCATTCATCCTCTGCATCAGCCTTGTCGGGCTGCGGCAGGTAATGGGAGACATTCAGCTCAATGTCACATTCAACCAGCGCGTCCAGAAATTCCAGCGGCCAGCCATAGGAGAAGCGCTCATGGCGCGGATCAGCAAGGACCCCAAATTCAAGCACAAGCCGTGCTGCATGACGGGTGGCGGAAAAGGGCGAGGCTTGCGGCCCGAACAAGCGGCGCAAGCGTGAGCCAATCCGCAGCGCCGCATCTTCCACGCTCAAACCTGCATCAGCGGGCGTCAGCTCATAGATCAGAAGCCGCCGGCCCTCAGGCCCCGCCTCATCGCGCAGCGGTGGCTTGGGCAAATGGGGGGCCGGCTCGCTCCAGCCCCGCAGCTCCACGCGCAGCACAATGGCAAGGGCCAGCGCCTGCATCTCAGGCCTTGCAGCTCTCGACGCCCTTGCGCAACTCGTCTTCCTTCAGGTTGCGACCGATGAAAACGACCTTCGACTCGCGGCGCTCGCCCGGCTTCCATTCGCGCTGGCTATCGCCGTCCAGGATCATATGCACGCCCTGAAAGACGAAACGCTTGGGATCATCCTTGAAAGCGAGGATGCCCTTGGAGCGCAGGATATTGGGGCCTTCGCGCTGGACGAGATCATTGATCCACGGCATGAATTTGTTGGGGTCGAGATCGCCATCCACGAGCACGGAGACCGACTGCATTTCTTCATCGTGATAGACTTTGAGGCCACCATGATGATGGTGGTGATGCCCATGACCATGATGATGGTGATGATCGTGGTCATGCCCGTGATGATGATCATGGCCATGATGATGATGGTCATGGTCGTGATCGGGATGATCGCAATCAGGCCCGCAGGCCAAAAATTCCGGCTCGATTTCCAGAATACGCTCAAGATCAAACGCATTGCGGCCAAGCACGGCATCGAGCGGAACCTGACATTTCGTCGTCTTGTGCAGCTTCGCATAGGGGTTGATGGCGCGGATGCGTCCTTCAACCTCGCGTGCTTCTTCTTCGCTCACCAGATCCATCTTGTTGAGGATGATGACATCAGCAAACGCAATCTGATTCTTGGCTTCCGGAGCATCCTTGAGGCGGGCTGCGAGCCATTTTGCATCAGCCACCGTCACCACCGCATCAAGCCGCGAGCGCTCCTGCACATCATCATCGACAAAGAAGGTTTGCGCGACAGGCGCGGGGTCAGCAAGGCCCGTCGTCTCAACGATGATGGCATCAAACTTGCCGCGGCGCTTCATCAAGCCTTCCACGATGCGGATCAAATCGCCACGCACCGTGCAGCAGATGCAGCCATTGTTCATTTCGAAGACTTCTTCATCTGCACCCACGACGAGGTCATTGTCGATGCCGATCTCACCAAATTCATTCACGATGACCGCGAATTTATGGCCGTGATCTTCCGAGAGGATGCGATTGAGCAAAGTCGTCTTGCCAGCGCCCAGATATCCAGTGAGCACGGTGACGGGAATCTTGTCAGACATAGGGTCTCCAGAAATCTTGACAGGCGCCTTGGCGCGAAGCGGGGTGGCGGACCCTCTCTAGGGGATCAGTACCGCCTTCAGCTCCCTTATATTGTGTCGGACCATGTCGATGTAAGTCCCCGCTGGGCCACCGGGCGGTGAAAGACTGTCGGAATAGAGCGCCCCACCGAGTTTGGCCCCCGATTCCGCCGCGATTTGGCGGGCAAGGCGGGGGTCCGTGACATTTTCCAGAAAGACGGCGGGAATTTTTTGGGAACGCACCTGCCGGATGATGCGGGCCACATCCTGCGCTGACGCCTCGCTCTCGGTGGAAATCCCGACCGGAGCGATGAACTGGACGCCATAGGCTGCCGCGAAATAGCCGAAGGCATCATGCGTGGTAATGATCTTGCGCCGGTCGGCGGGGATGCTGGCGATCGCCGCGCGCAACTCTGCTTCAACCTCGTCGAGCTGGGCGAGATAGGCCTTCGCCTGTGCCTCATATTCGGCCTGACCCTGCGGATCGCTCGCCACCAACGCATCGCGGATATTGATGACATAGATCTTGGCATTGGTGATCGACTGCCATGCATGTGGGTCGGCATGGCCGTGACTGTGACCATGCGAATGACCTTTTTCTTTCAGCGGCGCGATCCCCTTGCTCGCGACGGCAATTCGCGCTTTGGCACCGGATGATTTCACCAGCCGGTCAATCCAGCCTTCAAATTTGAGCCCGTTGATGACGATGAGACGCGCCTGTGTGAGACGGCGCGCATCTTGCGGCGTGGGGGCATAGACATGCACATCCTGTCCCGGCCCCACGAGGCTCGTGACTTCCACACGCGAGCCACCCACCTGACGCACCATATCTGCGAGAATGGAGAAACTGGCCACGACGGGCAATTTATCCTGCGCATGAACCGGCAGCGCCACGAGGCAGAGCAAGGCAACAAGTCGCAGCAGCATGACTCAACCTTCCAAATGACGGCGCGGACGTATCAGGCGCACAAGCCCGCTCGACCGGCCAAAGACCATCGACAAAAGATAGCAAAAGCCCGCCACCAAAATGACGAGCGGCCCGGACGGCGCCCCCGTGTGATAGGACAACAGCAAGCCAGAATAGGCTGACACCAGCCCAAAGCCGCAGGCAATCATCATCATCTTGCTGATATCCGCGCTCCACAAACGCGCGCTTGCTGCCGGCAGCATCATGATGCCGACCGCCATCAAAGTGCCCAGCGCATGAAAGCCCGCCACCAGAGTAGTGACGACAAGTCCGAGAAAAATCAGCTGCACGGGCGCGCCTGCGCGACTGACGCTGGCGAGAAAAAGCGGATCAACCGTCTCCATCACGAGTGGGCGGTAGATGAGGGCTATGCCTGCAATGGTCAGACTTGCAAAGGCTGCGAGCAGATAGAGCGTTGCATCATCAAGCGCCAGCACATTGCCAAAGAGCACATGCAGGAGATCGACATTGGAACCCTTGACGGAAACAATGGTCACGCCAAGCGCCAGAGAGATGAGATAGAACGCTGCCAGCGTTGCATCTTCGCGCAGTGCCGTCACACGTGCGAGCGCGCCCGAGGCAATGGCAACCACAAAGCCTGCCAGCAACCCGCCCGCCGTCATCGCCCCCAATGAGAGGCCGGCCAGAAGATAGCCAATCGCCGCACCGGGCAGAATCGCATGTGCCATCGCATCGCCCGTGAGCGACATGCGCCGCAACATGAGGAAAATCCCGACCGGCGCGCTGGCCAGAGCAACCGCGCAAGAGCCGACCAAAGCGCGGCGCATGAATTCAAACTCGGCAAAGGGCGCGAAGAAGATATCCGTGATCACGCGGCACGCTCGCATTCATGCGCTTCACGGTCGAAAGCCTCAACCATGCGCCGCGCGCGCAGAAGATTATCAGGCGAAAGCACATCACGTGTGGCGCCCCAGGCTACCGGTTCGCGGGCCAGGAGCAGAGACTTCGGGAAATGATGGCGAATGATCTCGTCGTCATGCAGCACGGCAATCACCGTGCGCTGCTGCTGGTGCCAGCGCGCGACCACATCCAGCAAATCCGCCGTCGTTTTGCTATCAAGGGCGGTGAAAGGTTCATCGAGCAGGATGATGGGACTGTCCTGCAACAAAAGCCGCGCAAACAACATGCGTTGCATCTGCCCACCCGACAAAGTGCCAATCGGCCGATCCTCAAGCCCTGTAAGACCGACCGCCGCAATGGCCTCGTAAACACGCGCCCGATCACCTTTGGACAGACCGCCAAACAAGCCCAACGAGCGCCACAGCCCCATGGCAACCATGTCGAACACATGGATTGGAAAGCTACGGTCGATCTCGGCTGCTTGCGGCAGATAGGCTATTTCGTGTGCTTTGCAGGCGAGGCGCTCGACCTCGCCCCCCAAAGGCTGAAGCGCGCCGGCAATGGCTTTCAGCAGGGTCGATTTGCCCGCCCCGTTCGGGCCACATACCGCGAGCAAATCCCCCCGCGCGACGCTGCCATCCAGATGATGGACTGCGGGGTGGAGATCATAACCCAGCGTCAGATTGCGGAAGCGCAATGCAGCAGTCATGGCTCACCTCACCGCCCAAAAGACGCCGAGCCATATGGCGGCAATCAGCCCGCCCGCCAGAGCCACTCGCAAGCCCCAGGACAGGCGCAGCAGTGAAGGCGCCACCTCGGCCGCCTGCGCCCGAACCAAGGCCTCCAGCGCCACAGCTGGCCCATGGTGATGGGGATGCGTGTGACCATGATCGTGATCATGGTCGTGATGGGGGTGGGAATGGGCGGACGCCATGGCACTCACTCTGAAACGTTCTGTTACATTATAACATCACAGCCATAGAATCCAGCCGTTCCGGCTCAGCATGTTTGTTCATGGTCGCGGTGCTAGATTGATCCGGCAGACCCCTGCCCGCCAGGCCCAAACAGGACGTGAACCATCATGAAAACCCGTGCCGCCGTCGCTTTTGCTGCCAAACAGCCGCTGGAAATTGTTGAACTTGATCTGGAAGGCCCCAAGGCAGGGGAAGTGTTGGTCGAAATCAAGGCCACCGGCATTTGCCATACGGACTATTACACGCTGTCGGGCGCCGACCCGGAGGGTCTCTTCCCCTGCGTGCTGGGCCATGAGGGCGCTGGCATTGTGGTGGATGTGGGGGCAGGTGTGACGACACTGAAAAAGGGCGATCACGTCATCCCGCTCTACACGCCTGAATGTCGGCAATGCAAAAGCTGCCTGTCGCGGAAAACCAATCTGTGCACTTCCATCCGCGCGACACAGGGCAAGGGCCTGATGCCCGATGGCACGAGCCGCTTCCGCTGCGATAGCGAACCGGTGTTGCATTACATGGGCACCTCGACCTTTTCCAATTTCATCGTCGCGCCTGAAATTGCGCTTGCGAAAATCCGTGAAGACGCACCCTTTGATAAGGTCTGCTATATCGGCTGCGGCGTCACGACAGGCATTGGTGCGGTGATCTGGACGGCGAAAGCTGAGCCGGGCTGCCGCGCTGTTGTGTTTGGCCTTGGCGGCATTGGCCTCAACGTCATTCAGGGCCTGCGCATGATTGGCGCAGAGCAAATTGTCGGCGTGGATATCAACCCGGCGAAAAAAGCGATGGCCGAAAAATTCGGCATGACTCACTTCGTCAATCCAGCCGAAGTCGGCGCTGATCTCGTACCCTATCTCGTCAACCTCACCGATGGCGGCGCTGACTATTCCTTCGACTGCACCGGCAATGTGACAGTCATGCGTCAGGCCCTTGAATGCTGCCATCGCGGCTGGGGACAGTCGATCATCATCGGCGTGGCACCTTCAGGTGCAGAAATCTCCACGCGGCCATTCCAGCTTGTGACGGGACGCGTATGGAAGGGCTCAGCCTTTGGTGGCGCACGCGGTCGCACCGATGTGCCGCGCATCGTCGATTGGTACATGGATGGGCGCATCAATATTGATGATCTCATCACCCACAAATTGCCGCTGGAACGCATCAATGAAGGCTTCGACCTGATGCATGAGGGCAAGTCGATCCGCTCGGTCGTCGAGTTTTAACCCCCCAGTGCCGTGACAGGCGCAAAGAAATCTGGTTTCCTCCCTCTCAAATGAGGGGGGAGACACCATTATGACCGCACCGAGCGGGCGCGTGCTACATGGGCAACCAATGATTGCCGCCGCCAAACAGGCCGGCATCAGCCATGTTCTATCCGTGCCAGATATTCACACAGCAAAAGGCTTGCTGACGCCCATCCGCGGCGACAAGGATCTCACCCTCATCCGCACCTGCAAGGAAGATGAATGTTTCGGCATTGCCGCCGGATTGAGCTATGGCGACAAACGCGCGCTCATTCTCATTCAATATACAGGCTTCCTTTACGCCATGAATGCCATTCGTGCGATTGCCTGCGAACACAAGATGCCGATGGTGATGATGATCGGCCTGCTCGCCAAAGAGCCTGATGTGCCCCCGCAGGACTCAAAGAAGTTTGGCCTGCGCATTATTGAGCCCATTCTCGATGTGATGGGCATTGAGCGCCACTACATTGATGATGACGCCGACACCAGCCTCATCGCTCCCGCCATCAATCGCGCTTATGAGCAATCGCACCCTGTTGCGATGCTCATTGGCCGCCGACCGCTTTGAGGAGGCGCGCTCATGATGAACCGTCAAAAATGCCTCCAATTCCTGCATTCGCAACTCAAGGACGAGATCGTTGTTGCGACCTATTCGAGCGCGAGTGAATGGGTCGAGATTTCCAACCGCGCGCTTGATTACTATTCTTTCGGTGCGATGGGGCTTGCCTCTTCACATGCGCTGGGCCTCGCCCTTGCCCATCCGAACCGCCGTGTTGTCGTGCTTGATGGGGATGGCAGCTTGCTGATGAATCTCGGCACACTTGTCACGATTGCAGCGGCACGACCAAAGAACCTCACCCATTTCGTCTGGCACAATGGCAGCTATGAGGCCAATGGCGGACATCCGCTGCCCAATCCGCAAACCGATTTCTGCACCATGGCGCGCGGCGCGGGCCTTACCAATGTGCAGCGGGTGGAGAATTTCGACACCTTCCAGCAGCAGCTCGGCACACTGCTCACCAGCGAAGGCCCGGTCTTTACTGAAATGATGATCGAGCAAGGCCCGCTGGGGCCCCGCTCTTACGACGAAATGTATCGCCAGGAACGTCGCGACAAATTCCGGGCAGCCTTGAAAGGGTGATTACACCCCTTCAGCTGGCGCCAATTTCGGCACGCCGCGGATGAAGTCTGCGGCGCGCTCGGCAATCATCAGGACGCAGGCATTGATATGCGCGCCGACAATGCTTGGCATGGCTGAAGCATCGGCCACGCGCAAGCCTTCGATGCCATGCACGCGCAATTCCGGATCAAGCACTGGACCGATCGGGCATGTGCCGCATGGATGATGCACGGTGATGGCCGTCTGACGGAACCAGGCTTCGATATCCGCATCATCCTTGACGAGCGGCGGGCCAGCGGGCTTGCCGCGATGTTCAGTCATCGCGGGCTGATGCGCGACATCAAGCGCGAGCCGCGTGCCCTTGATGATGGTCTTGAGATCATCAGGATGGGTGAGGAAATTGTAGTGAATAGCCGGCTTCTCGAAGGGGTCCGAGGAGCGCAGCAAAACTTCGCCCCGGCTCTTCTGGCGCATCAAGGCAGGGCGAATGGCAAATGTGTCTTCAAAAGGCGGCACGATGCCGGGGAACCACAGATGCGCATTGGCCGCAGTGCCACGGAAGATGAATTCCATGTCGGGATATTCAAGCGAAGGATCTGTCTTGATGAACGCAAAAAGCGAGCCCGGCACATCAGTTCCCGGACCCCGGCCGAAGAAATAGGCATTCATCATCGCAAGAGCCATGCGATCGAAGCGCAAGAGCTGATGGAAGAAACCGGGCTGGTTGCGCGACCATGCAAACCAGGCCGCAAGATGATCCTGCAAATTTTTACCCACTGGCAGATCTACCAGCGTCTTGATGCCTTTTTCGCGCAAATGCGCATCAGGCCCAATGCCTGACAGCATCAAAAGCTGAGGTGCATTGAAGGCGCCTGATGAAATGATGACTTCTTTATCCGCATAAATGCGATGGGTCATTTCATCCTTGCGATATTCGACACCCACTGCCCGTGTGCCCTCAAACAAGATGCGCGTGGCATGGGCGCGCGTTTCAAGACTGAGATTAGGTCGCTTCAAAGCGGGATGCAGATGGGCGCGCGCAGCTGAATGGCGCTTGCCATTCTTGATCGTTTGCTGAATGAGGCCGAAACCTTCCGTCGTCTCGCCGTTGAAGTCGCTATTGTAGCGAAAGCCTGCTGACTTGCCGGCCTCGATCCAGGAATCAAACAGCGGGTCAGCCTTGCCGCTCCAGCGCACGAAAACTTCACCTGAGCCGCCGCGATATTTATTCTCGCCTTCGCACCAGGTCTCGCCCCGTTTGAAATAGGGCAGAACTTCGCGATAGCTCCAGCCTTTTGCACCTTCCTCACGCGCCCAGCGATCATAGTCACCGCGATCTCCACGCGTATAGGCCATGACATTGATGGAATGCGAACCACCAAGAACCTTGCCGCGCATCGCTTCAATTGCGCGGCCATTCAGGGCGGGATCAGGCTCGGCATCATAGCCCCAGTCATGCAGGCGATATTGATGCATCTTGCCCAAGCCAACGGGCACATGGATCAGGGGATCAAGATCGCGCCCGCCGGCTTCCAGAATGAGCACATTGTCGCTGCCGGAAGCGCTCAGACGATTGGCCAGCACACAGCCCGCAGACCCTGCCCCGATGATGATGTAGTCGTAGCCGCGTTTTGCGGTCATGTGTCCCCCCTGATGGTGCGCGATTGCAACCGCCGCGACCAAGTTACTGATCGCTCATGGCATGACACAAGGGGAAAGAAAAGTCTCAGCCGCGGATCGGCTCAACCTTCAAAGCTGCGCGCACGAAGTAGTAAAGCAACACAATCCCGATCAGGGCGCCAACCACTTCGAAACCGACGGCAACGAGGGGCGGCAGGCCAAAAAGCCCACCCAGGGCCCAACCGGCAGCCCAGGTCATGCCAACCAGCTCCGTGCCAACCAGAATGGTCACGCTGACGATTGTCAGGGCGTTCTGCCAGTTGATGGGCTTGCCGTTGCTCACCGCGCTCTCCAATCGAGGTGCAAAGTCGCGCGTCTCTGCGCTATGAGGGGCACGTATACCATCACCCGCACCGGCGCAACACCCGGGGACCATATGGGCCAGACTGAAATCTTTGCGAGCGCGGCCGTGGCCGCGCCCCACCAGGCGGCCGCACAAACCGGCCAGACGATCCTCGCCATGGGCGGCAATGCGGTTGAGGCCATGATCGGCATGGCCGCCACCATCGCCATTGCCTATCCCCATATGAATGGCATCGGCGGGGACGGTTTCTGGCTGCTGCGCGAGCCAAAGGGCCGTGTCCTCGCCTTTGATGGCTGCGGCGCCTCGGCCGCCCTCGCCACCCGCGGCTTTTACACAAAGCCCGGCCATGATGTGATTCCCGCCCGCGGACCTCTGGCTGCCCTGACCGTGCCGGGAGCGATCTCCGGCTGGCAGCTCGCCCAGGATTATGCACGCGCCATCGGTGGCAAATTGCCGCTGCGCGATCTTCTGTCAGATGCCATTCGCCATGCACGCGAAGGCTTGCCGGTTTCTGCCTCGCAGAGCCGGCACCGACCCGTGATCGAGGCGCCGGGCTTTGCCCAAACTTTCCTGAACGAGAAGGGTGAGTGG
Source organism: uncultured Beijerinckia sp. (assembly GCA_964557555.1). Taxonomy (GTDB): domain Bacteria; phylum Pseudomonadota; class Alphaproteobacteria; order Rhizobiales; family Beijerinckiaceae; genus Terripilifer. Next base: position 8,372 of record CAZLBA010000002.1, on the reverse strand, counting down.
CGCGCAGAGGGGGAGGTGCAACGCTTTCAAAAACTGGCTGACACGCTCGACCATCTCGCGCATCAAGGGCTGCGCGATTTCTATGAGGGCGATGTCGCGCGCGAAATGGCGCATGATCTGGACCAGATCGGCTCACCCTTGCGACGCGAGGATTTCAAACAACATGAGGCGAAGTTACGCGAGCCGCTGGAACTGAAACTGAAAGGCCGCACGCATTACAATTTCCCACCCCCGACACAGGGGCTGGCCTCCCTCCTCATTGTTGGAATGTTTGATCGGCTGAATATCACGCGCTGCGACAGCGCAGATCACATTCACGCTTTGGTGGAGTCCACCAAACGCGCTTTTGCCTTGCGCGACCAGCTCTGCATCGACCCCGCATTTGCAACACAGCAAGCAGAAGATGCTTTGAATGAACGTGTGATTGAGCGCGAAGCCGCTCTGATCGACATGCGCCGCGCAGCCAACCATCCGCTGCCATCTGCCAAGGGCGACACGATCTGGATGGGGGCCATCGACGCGCAAGGCTTTGCAGTGTCCTATATCCAGTCCATCTATTGGGAATATGGGTCAGGCTGCATCCTGCCGCGCACCGGCGTCCTGATGCAAAATCGCGGCATCTCCTTCTCGCTCGATCCGCGCGCTGTGAACAGGCTTGAGCCACGACGCAAGCCTTTCCACACCCTTAACCCCGCTCTTTGCGTTTTTGATGATGGACGCGTGATGTCTTACGGCACCATGGGCGGGGATGGACAACCGCAGGTGCAAGCGCAACTCTTCACGCGCTACCATTTCGGTATGGACCTTGCTGAAGCGCTTGATTCACCGCGCTTCATCTATGGTCGCCTGTGGGGCGAAAACTCCACACATCTCGCGCTTGAGGATGGCTTTGACCCTTCTCTCACACGCGAACTCGGCAAGCGGGGACATGAAATTGTAGAACGCCCGCGTGGCGACAGTTTTGGCCATGCAGGCGCGCTGGTCCGCAATCAGAAGGGCCATATCGAAGCCGCGCATGATCCGCGCGCCGATGGTGGTGCACTAGGGCTTTAAATGCCCAGACCCGTGACGCCGAGCAAGAGAGCGAGACCCAAGGCAAAGACAGCAAGCGCTGCCGCACATTCGAGACCGCGCATGATGATCTGGCCCCTGCGCGAAGACTCGCCGGTCATGCGCAGCGCAACACCTTTGGCAAGAACGGCCAGCGCGGCCAGCGCGCCTGTGGTGATGGCCGTGCCAAGTGCCATGGCGAGCGTTGCCCATACACCAGCCATAAAAATTCCCTGCGCCATAGCAAAGACGAGAATGAGGATTGCACCGGAACACGGGCGCGAACCTGCCGTGACCACAGTGAGCGCCGCATCTCGCCACGAAAAATTTTTGCCCAGCAGCGCCGGGTCAGGCATGTGAATATGGCCGCAATTGGGGCCATGTTCATGCTCTTCATCAGCTGCACAAGCCTCACATAAAAACCGCGAGGAGATCACGGGGCGCGGTCGCAAGGCTAACCACAAAGCTTTGCCCTTGCGCCAGGCAAGCCATGCGCCGAACAGGGCAAGACCTGCAAAACTCGCAACTTCGACACTATGAGCTGCATCGCGCATCTGACGCGCTGTCGCATTGAGCAGAAGCGCCAGACCACCGACGATGCCGATGGCCACAAGAGCTTGCAAAAGTGCAGCCGCAAAAGAAATGCCCAATCCCCGCCGCAGCGCTTGTTCATTGGCAAACATATAGGCCGCCACCACCGCCTTGCCGTGACCGGGACCCGCCGCATGGAAAACGCCATAGGCAAAGGCAATTGAGAGCAAGGCCCACAAGCCGCCATCACCTGCACGAATGGCGCGCACGGCAGTGCTCATCATGCGCTCAAATTCGCTCTGCTTGGCGAGGATCCAGCCAGTCAAGCCCGTGGCCTGTCCGCCTCCTTCGCTGATGCCGACATTAAATGGGTTGCGCGCTTGAGCGAAAGCAACATCGCTTGCTGCGATGACGAGCGCCAGCGCACAACAGGCAAGCACCATGCGTGTCATGTCACGGGCAGGCGACAAGAGCGCGATCCGCGAGTTTGATGCCGAAATCGGACCCCGGCGAAAGGCCTGAGAAAAAGCTCTCATTCAGCTTCTTGCTTTCTTCCGTCTCAAGCGGCTTGGGCTTTGTCACGCTCAGTGAGCAGCCTTGTGGCGCGCCGATCAATTTCACCGCACCATCGCCCTTCTCGAAAGCAAAGGCGACAAAATAGCTGGGATCATAAATCTGGAAGGCAAAGGCACGTCCCGTGATCGCGCCTTGCAATGGCAGCGTGAAGTGCAAGGTCGCCTGCTGGGTCTTGCTGTCATAGGTCATCGAGATATCGGTCGGCTCGCCATAACCGATCTTGCGGCCTGCTTCCTTGGGAAAGGTGAAATAAGAAAATTCCTTCAGCTCGCGCACATTTGTTTGCGCTACGGGCTCAAGATCCTTGGCGGTCGGCCCTTTCTTCGCATCGCCCAGATTGGCCGTGACGAAAGCAGAATACATGTCATCAAAGGTCCAGTGATGACGGATGGCGGAAATTTTACCGTCTTTAAAGATGACCTCGCTCGTCACCGCAATCCACACATGGGGATGGGCGGTTGCAGGCAGGCTCCACAAGAGCAGCGGGAGCAACAGGGCGAGCAATCTAATCACAGGCATCTTCCCAGTTTCGCGCGGAAGTTTGACGAGAAAGCGGCAGAAGGCAAATCACGAAGAAGGGCGGAGCCTTGGCCCCGCCCTCACGCAATCAACGCACCAGAATATTGCGGAACTGCCAGGGATCGCTTTCGTCAATGTCTTCGGGGAAGAAGCCGGGCCGGTCCTTCAGCGGATGCCAGTCGGTGTAATAGCCCTTCACGGGGCCGAGATAGGGCGTCTGCACTTCGAGGCAGCGCTTGTAATCCATCTCGTCAGCTTCAACGATACCGGCATTGGGGTTTTCCAGCGCCCAGACCATGCCAGCAAGGACCGCTGACGAGACCTGCAAACCGGTTGCGTTCTGATAAAGCGCAATCTCGCGTGTCTCTTCAACCGAGAGCTGCGAGCCATACCAGTAAGCATTCTTGCCGTGGCCATAGAGCAGCACGCCAAGCTCATCAATACCGCTCTCGATATCATTCTCGCTCAGAATGTAATGCTCATCCTGCACCTTGCCGGCGCGGCCGAACATTTCATGCAGCGACAGCACCGCATCATTGGCGGGGTGATAGGCATAGTGACAGGTCGGACGATAGATCACCTTCTCGCCATCGCGCACCGTGTAGTAGTCGGCAATCGAGATCGACTCATTATGCGTGACGAGGAAGCCATATTGCGGGCCGGGCGTCGGGCACCATGTGCGCACGCGCGTATTGGCACCGGGCTGGTTGATGTAAATCGCAGCACCACAGCCTGACTTATGCGTGCCTGCATTGTTGGGCATCCATTTTTCATGCGTGCCCCAGCCAAGCTCTGCCGGCTGCATTCCTTCCGAGACGAAACCCTCAACCGACCATGTGTTGACGAAAACATCGCGCGGCTTTGGCTTCTTCGCGACTTGCGTATCGCGCTCGGCAATATGCACGCCCTTCACACCAAGCTTGTGAGCGAGCTTCGCCCAACCGTCGCGGGTTGCAGGCTCCGCATCAGTATGACCAAGATCGCGCGCAACATTCACAAGCGCCTGCTTCACAAACCAGGACACCATGCCCGGATTGGCACCGCAGGTTGAAACAGCAGTCGTACCACCGGGCTTGCGGCGGCGCGCTTCGAGCAGGCTTTCACGCAATGCGTAATTAGTGCGCTGATCAGCTGCGAGCGATGTATCAAAATAGAAGCCTGCCCAAGGCTCCACCACCGTGTCGATGTAAAGCGCGCCCAATTCACGCGCGAGTTCCATGATCGCGACAGAAGACGTATCGACCGAGAGATTGACGCAGAAGCCCTGACCACCGCCAGCAGTCAGCAAAGGCGTCAGCAGCTCGCGATAATTATCCTTCGTCACGGCCGCCTTGATGAAACGCGCGCCATGCTTTTCAGCAATCGCCTTGTCCGTGTCATTCGGATCAATAACGACGATGCGGCTTGCATCATAATTGAAATGACGTTCGATGAGCGGCAGCGTGCCTTTGCCAATCGAGCCAAAACCAATCATCACGATCGGGCCGCTGATCGAAGCATGTTTAGGCCAAGTCGTCATTCTCATCTCCAAAAAGCGAGTGGGGCCGCAAAGCCCCTCTCGCCCTGTTTCAGCCAACAGTGATGCGCAGCGTCAAGCTGCGCGCGAAAGCGCCATGCCAGCAGCACGGCCAGATGCCTGCACCATGCCTTGCGCCGGCGCCAGAGCGCCTTGCACCAGTTCATGCGCAAGGAAGCGCGAAGGCTCGTAAAAGCCCGGCAGATCAAGACGCTCGGCCAGCGCACGCGAAAAGCCGAAGCGGTTGTAGTAAGGCTCATCGCCCACAAGCAAGACTGCTTTGTGACCAAGCGCCCTGGCGCGTGCAAGCCCTGTGCGCATCAAGGCACCACCGAGCCCACGCTCACGGTGGCTTGGTGCCACGGCGAGCGGCCCAAGCAACAGCGCATCCACATCGCCCGCGCGCACATGCCAGAAGCGCAGCGTGCCAACGCTCACACCTTTGTCCTTGGCAATGAGCGCGAGATGGCGCGCAGGCAAACGGCCCTCGCGCAGACGCTCGCAGGTCTTGGCAAAACGCTCTTCCCCAAAGCAGGCATCAAGCAGCTGCTCACGCGCGACATGATCGCGCGCGCGCTCATCTGCAATGCGGATTGCATCGCACTTCACCACAAGCGGAAAGATGGGCGCAGCTTTGCGCGCAGCATCAATCGAGGTCATGCAAGCCTCCTTCGGAGACGTGGACGACCCTCGCACCCCAAGGGGCCGTTCGGGACAGGATCGGGTGAGAGCGCCCCGCTGAAGCGGGACGCGGGTTTTTAGATGACGTAGGACTTGAGCGGCGGGAAGCCGTTGAAGCCCACAGCGGAATAGGTCGTCGTATAGGCGCCTGTTCCTTCAATGAGCACCTTGGTGCCGATCTCAAGGCTTACGGGAAGGAAATAGGGTTCCTTCTCATAAAGCACATCAACCGAGTCACATGTCGGACCTGCCAGCACGCAGGGCTCCAGCTCATCGCCATCGAATTCCGTGCGGATCGGATAGCGGATCATCTCATCCATGGTTTCAGCAAGGCCATTGAACTTGCCGATGTCGAGATAAACCCACTTCACCTTGTCATCGTCTGACTTCTTCGAAATCAGCACGACTTCAGCTTCGATCACGCCAGCATTGCCGACCATGCCGCGGCCCGGCTCAATGATCGTCTCAGGGATGCGGTTGCCGAAATGCTTGCGCAGGCTGCGGAAGATCGCTTGGCCATAGGCACGCACCGCCGGCACATCCTTCAGATATTTCGTCGGGAAGCCGCCACCGAGATTGACCATCGACAGGTGAATGCCGCGCTCTGCCAATTCCTGGAAGATCGTGGCAGATGCCTTCAACGCACCATCCCACATGCGCGGGTTGCGCTGCTGCGAACCCACATGGAAAGACACGCCATAGGCCTGCAGGCCCAGCTGATGCGCACGCTCCAGAACCTTGGTCGCCATTTCCGGCACGCAGCCGAATTTGCGCGACAGCGGCCATTCCGCGCCAGAGCCATCGCACAGGATGCGGCAAAAGACCTTCGAGCCGGGAGCGACGCGCGCGATCTTCTCGACCTCTTCTTCGCAATCCACCGCGAAGAGACGAATGCCGAGCTCATAGGCGCGCGCGATATCGCGCTCCTTCTTGATCGTGTTACCGAAGGAGATGCGCTCAGGCGTGCAGCCAGTCGCCAGAACCTGTTGGATCTCAACGACCGAGGCCGTATCGAAGCAGGAACCAAGGCGCGCGAGCAGGTCGAGCACTTCCGGCGCGGGATTGGCCTTCACGGCATAGAAGACGCGCGTGTCGGGCAGCGACTGCGCAAAGGCCTTGTAATTGTCGCGCACGACATCGAGGTCGAGGACCATGCACGGCCCTTCATCACGACCCTCTTCGCGTCGGCGGCGGAGGAAATCTTGGATACGATCGGTCATCGCAGCATCCCCAGGGTGCGGGTTCTACCGCACACATTTTGACTGGCTTGATGGATGACGATGCGCGGCCGGTCGCGTGGTGGAAACGCAAACAGCAGCAACTTCGCCAACCGAGACCGGACCCCCTCAGCTCCATAGCTTCGGGACCACCGGTCGGGTGCAGCGCCGTGGACACTTTCACCCGCAAGGCAGTTGCCTTCGGGTTTGAGTGGCCTTCGTTTGGAAAGGGTGAGCCCCCGTCCGCACGCCCGGCAAGATAGACTAGCCTCTTCGGTACATCGGCTTTGGAGGCCGACAGAGACGAAAAAGCCCGGTCCGTCGTTGCTTTAAGTCGCGTCCCCCGTTTGGCGGGGTTCGCCGGTTCGCCTCCGGCTGCCGGTTTTTGCTGACGGTTAACCGGCCTCTTGTCCGGATCCCCGCCAACCGACACACGACCACAGGCACGTGCGATTTGGGCAAGCCGATACATATGCGGATTCGTGCCCGATACAAGAAAAAATTTCAGCCAAGCCACCGAAAATTTCAAATTCACCACTCTTTGATCAGCGCTGTGGCGCAGGGACAACGCTTGCCCGCTGCCGCAAAGCCCGATAGGTCATGCAAACATTGCCGCGTGAGGAGTTGTTGACGCCCATGACCGAGATCGACCGCCGCAGGCTCGTCGCCTCTTTTGCGCTCGCAGGCGCATCGGTCCTCGCCGGCAAGGCCGCGGCCCAACAGCCCCCTGCCCCGACAGCTCCCGCCCCCAATCAGCCGCCCGCCGCCCGTTTCGGCTATGAAGATGTGACCAAGCGCGCACGTGAATTGGCAAGTGCGGCTTTCGTGCCCGTCCCGCCTCTGGGGGAGCCACTTTCGCGGATTGACGCCGACGCTTGGTCCGAGATCCGCTTCCGTCCCGACCGGGCGCTCTTTTCGGGCAATCATCAGCTCTTCCGCCTGCAGACCTTCCATCTCGGCGGCGCCTATCGCAGACCCATCATCGTCAATACGATCCGCGATGGCATCGTCACGCCGATCCCCTATGCGCCGACACATTTCGATTACGGGCGCAGCAAATTCGACAAGCCGCCGGGCGTGAATACCGGTTTTGCGGGCTTCCGCCTGCATTTCCCGCTCAACGATCCGCGCGTCTTTGATGAGGTCTTTGCCGTACTTGGTCATCAACTCCGGTTTTTGGGCCGCGGCCAGCGCTACGGCCTTGCGGCCAATTTGCTGACTTTGGCCGGGGACGAGGCCCAGCAACCTTTCCTGCGCGAATTCTGGATTGAAACGCCTGAGGCTGGCAGCGAAAGGGCGACCTTTTTTGCATTGATCGACAGCGAGGCGCTGACCGGCGCCTATCGCTTTGACCTGCGGCCGGGCCACAACACGGTGCTTGATGTGCGCGCCACCTTGTTTGCACGCAAGCCAGGCGCAGGCGTCAGTTTCGCACCGCTCTCATCGAGCTTCTTCTCTGGCGAAAATGATCGGCGCATCGCAACCGACTTCCGCCCGGAGATGCACAATTCCGATGGCTTGCTGATCAGCAATGGCGCGGGTGAATGGATATGGCGCCCACTCCGCAACCCCGCCGCACAGGAATTCTCTGCCTTTATGGATAGCAATCCGCGTGGCTTTGGCCTTATCCAGCGTGATCGCACCTTCGCGCATTATCAGGATCTCGACAGCGCCTTCGAGCTGCGTCCGAGTTACTGGATCGAACCCCTAGGCGAATGGGGTGAGGGTTTCGTGCAACTCATCGAAAACCCTGCTGCAGATGAATTTGCACAAAATATCTCGGTTGCCTTCACGCCCAAGGCCCAACCCGAACCGGGCAAAGCATTCACCTTTGCCTATCGCATGACGGCAAGCCTCGACCAGCCGCGCCAGTCACTCGGCATTGCGGTCAATACCTATCAAACGCAAGCCAAAGCGGTGGGCGTGACAGAAGCAGCTCCACCCCATTCGCGCCGCTTCATCATTGATTTTTCGGGCGGTGATCTGCCCTATTTCCAAACGGGTCCCAAGGCAATTCAGGTTGAAGCTTCAACCTCACGCGGAAGCGTCCTGCAACATTTCCTCGCGCCCAATCCGCATACACGCGGTTTCCGCGTCGGCATTGATGTGCAGGCACCGCCCGGTGAAATCGCTGATATTCGCGTGCATCTGCGCGCTGCCGGCCGCGCCGTGACAGAAATCTGGACGCTGCCTCTCAAGCTTTAAGGCGCGGCACTCACAAGGCGCGCGAGATCAAACGCATCAACGTCCTGCAAAAGTTCGATCATGGCTGAAACGCCATA
>CAZLBA010000001.1:40788-88553 GCA_964557555.1 uncultured Beijerinckia sp. | reverse complement strand
ACCGCCCCGAGAGTAAAAGCTCCGGGGCGGTTTTGCTGTCGTGCATGTCGGGGGGTCATCACTCGGTGCGCTGCATTATTTTCCGCGTGCCCGCGCTACGGTTGCTTCAACATCACGCCATGCAGGTTGTGTGCTGAAACGTGCGCGGACATAGCGCGTCACGGCTGCTATTTCCGCGTCGTTGAGTTGGTTGCCAAAGGCGGTCATTGAGCGACCGAGCGATCCTTGCGGCGGCTTGATGCCTTCGATGATTGCGCGCACGACATTGGTGGCGTCTGGCAGATGAAGGGCAGAGCCGAGTGCCAGCGGAGCCGAGCGTCCACCCGGCTTGTGGCATTCTGCACAGCGTGCTGTGAAAATGCGCGCTCCTTGCTGCAAGGATGGATCTTGCGTCAGTCCTGCAGGCTCGGCAGCTTCTACAGACTCTGCAAAAGCCTTTGCTTTGCGCTCCTGCGCTTGCTGTTCAGATGGTGTGCGTGCGCCTTGTAGAGAAACCAGATATGCAGCGATTGCGAATACATCATCCTCGTTCTGTTCGCGCAATGCGTTGACAACAGACGTCATGGAGCCACCGGCCAGTCCGTGCTGGGCGTCCCAGCCGTCCATCAGATAATTGACCAGTGCTTTTCGCGTCCATGGAATGGGTGCGGGTGACGTCTTGTTGAGTGCGGGCGCATACCAGCCATTGACGAGCGCGCCGCCATAGGCGTCTTCACCTGTTTTCACCGCGCCCAAAATGTTGCGGGGCGTGTGGCACGCGCCGCAATGTCCCAGTCCTTCCACGAGATAGGCGCCGCGGTTCCATTCGGCGTCCTTTGTCGGATCATCTTGTATGCGCTTGGGAAGATAAAGAGCCTTCCAGATGGCAAGTCCTTGACGCAGGTTGAAAGGGAAAGCGAGTTTCGTGACGGGCGCGCTTTCTGCAGCAGCGTCAACATTTCGCATGATATAGGCGTAAATCGCAGCGATATCGTCTTCTGTAACGCGCGAATAATGATCATAGGGGAATGCTGGATAGAGATGCGTGCCGTCACGGCTAATCCCCTCTCGCATGGCGCGCGTGAAGGCTGTCAGCGTCCAGCCTCCGATCCCCTTTGCTACATCTGGGGTGATGTTGCTGGAATAGATGGTCCCGAAAGGGGTCTCTAGCGCGCGGCCACCGGCGTAAGGCGCGCCCCCATCGCGGGTATGGCAAGATTCGCACGCGCCCAGTTTCGCCAGTGTCTCACCGCGCGCCGCGAGCTTGCGATCTGCGGGGGCGTTTTTTGCCTCAGCTGCGAGGGGGATTTCGGGCGGAAAAATCGGCAGCATCACGAGGGCTGCGGCGCTTGCGACGATCAGTGTTGCAAGACTAAGAGCAAAAGCTCCGCGCACCGTTTTCTTGAGCATTCCTGACTTCTCCTCCCCGTTTTTTGGCAATTTGGTTGCCGTTGCCAACTGCTCATCCAAGGTTTAGCCTATTTGAACGCGCGCGCCAAAGCGCTGCGAAATTCAAAGGGAGGAAGCTCATGGCGGTGACGCTAACGATCAATGGCGCGTCCCATTCTGTGGATGTCGAGCCAGAGACCCCGTTGTTGTGGGTCATCCGCGATAATCTCGGCCTGACCGGCACGAAATATGGGTGCGGGATTTCGCGTTGCGGTGCTTGCACAATTCACATCGACGGCAAGCCGGTCAAATCCTGCCAGACGGCGGTTTCAGCTGCAGTGGGCAAGCAGATCACCACCATTGAGGGTCTCTCCAAGGATGGCTCCCACCCTGTGCAAGTGGCGTGGGTCGAAGTGGGCGTCCCACAATGCGGTTACTGCCAATCCGGCCAGATCATGTCTGCCGCGGCCCTTCTCGCTTCACGCAAGAAGCCGTCTGATCGAGAGATCGACGCGGCCATGGCAGACAATATCTGCCGCTGCGGAACCTATCCGCGCATCAAGGCCGGCATTCGCCGTGCTTCCGAAATCATGGGCAGCTGAGGTGCCGCTATGTCCAAAGTCAATCTCTCGCGCCGCGCCTTTATCCAAACATCAGTCGCCGCTGGCGGCGGACTCATGTTGGGTTTCCACATGCCCTCCGCCAATGCTGCCAAGATTGAAGCAACGCCATGGAAAACGCCGACCCGCGGTGTAGAAATCAATGCGTGGCTGACAATCGATCCGAATGGTGGCGTCACGATCCGCATTCCGCATACGGAGATGGGGCAAGGTGGCATCACCTCTGTTGCGATGATGATCGCTGAAGAACTTGATGTGCCTTGGAACAAGGTTCAGACAGTCTTTGCTGATCCCAATCGGCATTTGCGCAACAATAAAGAATATAAGGTGATGAGCACGCATGGGTCGCAGCTTGTGCGCCTGCAGCATCCTCATTTGATGCAGGCGGGTGCTTCCGCCCGCGAGCGTCTGAAGGAAGCAGCGGCACAAGCCTGGGGCGTGCCACGCGCGCAGGTCACGGCCAAGCAAGGCATTCTCACATCCGGGTCCAAGTCAGCGCCTTACGCGGAATTTGCCACGGCAGCCGCGGCGATCAAGCTCGACAAGGAGCCCGACATCAAGAAGGACGGTGAATGGTGGCTGTTGGGTACGCCAACCCAGCGCCTCGACATTCCACATAAAGTGAACGGAAGCGCGCAATATGCCATTGATACCAAGCTGCCTGGGATGGTCTATGCTGCCGTCAAGGCCTGTCCAGTGCCTTGGGGCGGTGTGAAGAGCTTCAATTTCGAAGCGATCAGGAACCGTCCTGGCGTCATTGCCGCGATTGAACTGAAGGCTGTCCCCGGCAAGCAAGACCAGCCCGACATGCAGAATGCAGTCGCAGTGGTGGCAGATAGCTGGTATCGCGCCAAGACGGCCTTGGACCTGCTGCCCATCGAATGGGACTTCGGCCCCAATGCGACAGTCAGCGGCGAGGAGATGCTCGCAATTGGTCGCAAGGTGGTTGAGGCGCCTGGCATTGTCAGCAAGGACAGTCCCAAGGCCCTCGAACTCGTCGCCAATGGCAAGAAAGTCGTCTCCGCACAGTATGAGCGCCCGATGGAGACCCATGCTCGCATGGAGCCAATCAATGCGACCGTGCATGTGCAGGATAATCGTGTCGATGTCTGGTCTCCCACACAGGACCAGTCCTCAGCAGTCCTTCTGGTGGCCGATCAGTTGAAGCGCGACCCGAAGGATGTTTATGCCCACACCATGTTCTTGGGCGGAGGGTTTGGCGGCAATGGCGCTGGCGGCACAGCGGTTACCCGTCAAGCTGCGGAACTCTCAAAGCAGCTCAAGCGGCCTGTAAAGGTCCTCTGGAGTCGCGAAGAGGATATCGCGCAAGACAAACAGCGTCCGATGTCTGTCGCAAAGCTCAGCGCGTCGATTGGTGCCAATGGCTTGCCTGAGGCGATTGTCACGCGTGCGATGTGGTTCTCCAAGGACAAGGTCAATCAGATTGGCCCTGCGACAGCAGATTACGGCATCACGTCGATGCCTTACATTATCCCGAACCGGCATCATGAAAGGCAGAATGTCGAGACCCATATTCCAAGCTCGACGCATCGTGCACCGGGCGCTAACCAGACTGGCTTCATCACCGAATGCTTCGTCGATGAGCTGGCGCTGGCGGGAGGCTGGAATCCGCTCGATTGGCGCATCGAGATGACCAAGGGTCTCGACGACTATCAGCGTGTCCTCCACATGCTGAAAGAGAAGGCCGGCTATCGGACAGACCTGCGCCGTGGCGAGGGTATGGGCGTTGCGATCGTGGCATGTCATGAGACCATTGCAGCGGCTTGTGCCACTGTTACGGTCAGTCGGCGCGGGCAGCTGACCGTGGAAAAGGTCGTCGTCGTTGCAGATCCGGGCTATGTCATCAACCCGCTTGCCGGACGCGAGCAGATGGAAGGCTCGGTCATTTATGAACTCGGCCATGCCTGGATGGGCGGTCTCGACATCCAGAAAGGCCGCATCGTGAATACCAACTTCGACAGTTACAATCTCATGCGTATCGACCAGACGCCGGAGATCGAGACGCATTTTGCCTTGTCGAAGGGCAAGCGTTGGGGCGGGCTGGGTGAGCCTGCTGGACCGCCGGTGCCGCCGGCTGTTGCCAATGCGATCTTCGCAGCGACAGGCAAACGTATCCGCTCGACACCGTTCCGGATGCATGATTTGAGCTGGGGTTAACAAGTAAAACCGCCGGGGATGCATCTCCCCGGCGGTTTTTTATGTAACCGAAGATGGTGTGAGCGCTATCAACTGCGCGTCAACCTGGCGAGACGAGGGAGCAGACGCAGCGCATTGTCGTGCTCTATGGCTTTGCGTTCGTCCTGCGTCAGGCTTGCGCGGGCAAGACTGCCAATGCCTTTTTGTGGAGCGACGAAGGGCGCGTCAGAGCCATACAAGATTTGTGAGAGGGGCACTGTTGCGCGTAAAGCCGCCAAGGCGATTTCTGAACTTGCACCAGCAATGTCGAAATACAGATGGCTCAGCGCTGCGCGCACTCCTTCAGGTAACGCTTGTGCGTTTTCCGGCGTTTCCAGCAGTCTTTCCAGTCGATCAACGAGGACCGGCAATGCGCCGCCTGCATGGGAGAACATCCAGCGGATGCGCGGATACTGCGTCAATGCTCCAGATATCAGCACTGAGATGATGGCGCGTGCTGTCTCGAAAGCAAATTCCACAACATGTGGCATGACACCTGGCACAGTCTCCCCATAGGCGGGAAAAGTCGGGTGGAAATAAACGAGGGCTGCACGACGGTTTAGCTCTTCAAACACAGGCGCGAAGGCCCTGTCACCGGGATACTTCCCTTCATAATTCGTGAACAGTGCCACACCATCGGCATGTAACATGCCCAAAGCGCGATCAACTTCGCGTAAGCTCTCCTCTGTTGCAGGCAGGGGCAAGGTCGCCAAGAAGCCGAAGCGGTCGGGATAGGTCTGTATTTGCGCGGCCGCGTAATCGTTCCATTCACATGCGATCAATGCGGCTTCTTTGGCATCACCAAACCAAACTCCCGGCGTTGAGATGGAGGCGACGGCGAAATCAATTTCATTTTCGTCCATCACGGCAAGCGCCCTTTGCGGCGACCAGTTGGCCAGCCGTTCCGGGGGCGCTGCATGGGCTTTCTTGATGCGGCGGGATTCGCGTTCCACATGTGCTGGTGGCAGAAAGTGGTGGTGCATGTCGATCCGCATTAGCGCGATCCGTCCTTCAGTGCGAGCCGCTCAATGAGCGTTGCGGCATTTGCATATGTGATGGCAGACCGCGTGGCGGTGTCAAAGTTACAGCTCTTAATGAGCGCAAGCGGATCATCATCTCCGAATGGATAGTCGCTGCCAAACAGGATTCGGTCGCTGCCGATGCGTTGGCGAATGATCTCGATCACCAATGGATCATAGGTGACAGTGTCATAATAGAAGCGCCGCAGATATTCACTCGGGCGACGGCTGATATTCTTCATGCTGGCTGGATGTGCGCTCGCATTGCGGTCAAGCCTTGCGATATAGGTCGGCAGGAAGCCGCCAGCATGGGCCATCACTATGGTGAGATCAGGATGACGCTCCAGAACGCCTTCATAGATGAGCGAAGCCATAGCGCGCGTTTCTTCGATGCCCTGACCAATGGCATTCCAAAGTGAATAGTGCTGAAAGGCCTGATCCTTGATCCCGTCGGGGTGAATGATGGCGATCAGCCCGCGCTTTTCGATCTCCACCCAAAGTGGTTCGAAATAGGGGTCTCCGAGATATTTGCCGTTGATGCTTGCAGGCAGGTTTGCAATCCTCAACTGAAGCTTATTTACGGCATGATCAAGCTCTGTGAGGGCGCGGCCCATGTCCTGCAGTGGCAAGGTGAATGTTCCGGTGAAGCGGTCGGGATAAGCGCGAACCCAATCAGCGATCCCTTCATTTGCTTGCCGATCGAGTTCCCCAGCCAGCGCACCATCAGCGAAAAATGTGCTTTGTGAGACAGTGCTTGTCGCAATTACCGCATGGGTAATCCCGCGCGCATCCATGTCAGCAATTTGCACATCGGGCATGATCATTTTTGAAAAGAGAGGCCATCGCGGTGAATCCGGCGTCGGCCGCTCTTCCATGGCGCGGATGCCAAACCCGCTCACAACATTCTTGTTGATCGTGCGTGCGTAAACCGCTGGATGGAGAACATGTGCGTGAAAGTCGATGACCTGCGTTTTGCTCTCCCTCATGTGCGCAGCCGCGGAAAGAGTTGCAACGCATTGTCAGCTTCAATGCGTTGAAGTGTGCGTTCATCGAAGCCCATCTTGGCAAGTCCCGGCAATGTGGCGGCCATCGGCAGGAATGGGTAATCCGTTCCCAACAGGATTTTCTCCGGGCCGGACAATTTCATGATGGCGCCGAGATTTTCCGATCCCGTGGAGGTTGCCGTATCGAAATAGAGACGCTTCAGGTCAGCTGCGGGGCCATCGGGCATGCGAGCTGCCAAATTTTTGTCGATGGTTGCAAGCCGGATGATGCGTTCGACGATGGGAGCCGTTGCACCGCCTGCATGTGAGAAGATGAAATTGATGTTCCGCCAGCGCGATAGCGCGCCGCTGAACAACAGGCTGGTGATCGCGCGCGTTGTATCGAACATATATTCGACGGCGGGCGCTGGCACATCCTTGATGAGCGTTGAGCAGCAATCAGCTGATGTGGGGTGGAAATATACCGTAGCACCGCGACGGTTCAGCTCTTCGAAAACGGGGATGAAGGCTTCATCGCCCGGCCATTTCGTCCCGTAGCTGGTGAGCATGGCGATGCCGTCCGCCTTCAGAACATCATAAGCATAGGCGATTTCCGCAAGGCTGCCTTCGACGTCAGGCAAGGACAGCGATGCCAGCAGCCCGAAGCGGCCGGGATAGTCGCGTACCATTTGAGCCGCATATTCGTTCGACATACGCGCCAGTGACCGCGCTTCCGTCGCATTGCCAAACCAGGTGCCGGGATTGGAAAGCGATGTCATCGCGGTACGAATTCCGAAGCGATCCATCTGTTCGATTGACTGCGCAGGCGTCCAATTCAGCACAGAGGCGTAATTGGGCGCGAAGGAAAGCAGGCGGTCGCGCGCCACGGAGACATATTGCGGCGGCAGGATGTGGTGGTGGACGTCAATGCGGTGAGGTGGTTTGGCAGGTTGGGCCTTTGCCTGAGCTGGGATCACCGCTGCTGCCGTCGCGCTGGCCGCGAAAGCAATGAAACCGCGCCGCGAGGGCTGGCAGGCGCAACGGAATAGTTGATGTGTGCAGTTCAAGGCCATAGTCCTCCCCCGTTTCACGCCGACCTCTCTAGCCATGCGCGTTGCGATTATTGAGGCGTGCTGTCATGATTGCAAGGCATGGATTTCTCATTCCGCTATGAGTGCTATTCATGAGGCTATGAGGTCAGCGAAGTTGACAGTGCAGGGGGCGCTGCTAGCTTCGACGATTGCATTCACTCCCTGCAAGAGAGTGGGGCGCAGGGAGGAGCTTATGGTATTCAGGAAGATCTTTGACCGCAGGTATTGCGGCGCGTCACTTATGGGGCTGGCGCTGTTATGCGCATCTGCGCCACTGCAAGCGCAATCGGTCGAGGAGTTCTATCGCGGCAAGACAATCACGATGTATGTCGGCACGGGCGAGAATGCTGGTGTGGTGGGCGCCTATCCACATGCTCTTGCGCAGGTGATCCGAAAACATATTCCTGGTCATCCGAATGTCATTGTGACCCATATGCCGGGTGCTGGCGGGATCAAGCTGGCAAATTACATTCAGAGCATCGGTCCGCAGGACGGCACCCAGTGGGCCTTTATCACGCGCGGATTCGTGCTTGCGCCGCTACTGAAAGCTCCCGGTGCACAATTCGATCCGGTCCAGTTCAACTGGATTGGCAGCCCATCGCGCTCTGCCTCTGTTGGTGGCGTGTGGACAGCCAACACCGACGTTCGCAGTCTTGCGGATGCCATGCGCAAAGAGGTCATCGTCGGCGCTACGGCACCCAGTCAGGATACAGCGGTGTTTCCTAATGCCCTCAACCGGCTCATTGGCACGAAGTTCAAGGTCATTACCGGCTATTCCAGCGTGCCAGCTGTTGACCTTGCGCTGCAAAAGGGAGAGGTCGAAGGGAAAGTTGGCTTTGCCTATTCGTTGTTGACGAGTGGTACCAATGCCAGCTGGCTCACTGAGGGCAAGTTCAAGGTTCTCATCCAGCTTGGGCTGCAAAAGGCCAGTGATATTTCGTCTGACGTGCCGCTTGCCCTTGATCTGGTAAAGACGCCGGAGGATCGCGCTGTTCTCGAAATTTTATGCGCGCCTTCCGCGATGGGCTATCCTTCCTTCATGGGGGCGGGTGTGCCAGCCGACAGGGTGGCGGCCATTCGTAAGGCCTATCTAGACACGCTGCGCGATCCACAATTCATCGAATTGGCGACACGTCAGCAACTCGAAATCGACTATGTTCCCCCTGAGGAAATTGCGCAGACCGTTCGTAATCTTTACGCGGCTCCCAAAGTCGCTATCGAACGCGTGAAGCAGCTTGTGCCCAATTGATAAGGCTCATCGACTGGTGAATGTGACGGGCTCACGACGCTTACCGCGCTCGTGAGCCTTGTTCTTTTTTGAATGGGGAGCAGATAGATTTCAACTCCCCGCTCAGAGTTACTCCACTTTCAGATTGGCGTCTTTCACGACCTTCTTCCAGCGTTCGACATCTGCCTTGAGGAAGGCAGCGAATTGCGAAGGTGCTCCGCCCACGGGTTCAGCAGCCAGCTTCTTTACCCGTTCGACAACGGCCTCCTCTCGGAGAACCCGATCACAGTCTGCTGCGATGAGATCGACGATGTTTTGTGGGGTGCCAGCTGGTGCGAGAAAACCAACCCAAGTCGTTGCTTCGAAATTCGGGACGAATTCGGCAATTGCAGGGATGTTCGGAAGATAGGGGGTGCGCTTTGCACCGGCAACGCCGAGTGCCCTGACCTTGCCGGCTTCAATATGAGGCATCACATTTGTCAGGTTATCAAACATGAGATCGACATGTCCTGCCAAAAGATCCGCCAGTGCAGGCGCGCTACCTTTGTAAGGAACATGAGTCATTTCAGTTTGTGTCTGAAGCTTGAAGAGCTCGCCTGCCAGATGAATAGAGCTGCCAAAGCCTGAGCTGGCGAAGTTTGCGCCACCTTTCTTGCTCTTCAGCAATGCAATCAGTTCTGGAACGCTCTTGGCCGCAATGTCGGTTCGCACAACAAGCACATTCGGGAATGTCGCCAGCAGGGAGACTGCTTTGAAGTCGCGCAAGGTGTCGAAGGTGAGATCAGATTTCACGCTTGGCAAAGCAGAGTTTACGGAGCCTGTGCCAACGAAAAGTGTAGCCCCATCTGGCGCGGCGCGCGCAACCTGCGTTGCACCAACAGCGCCGGTGGCGCCTGCAACATTTTCCACGATGACAGGCTGTCCCCAAATCTGTGTCAGGCGTTCGCTGACGATGCGGGCGAGGACATCGGTTGCGCCGCCCGGAGCGAAAGGAACAACCAGCTTCACAGTACCATTAGGCCGCCAGGCGGCGTGAGCTGTTGAGGTTGTGAGTAGAGCTGCAAAGCCTGCGGTCAGCGCGCCGAGCTGGCGACGAGTGATCTTGGACATGTTCCTCTCCTTAGCCTTCGAGTCCGAAGTAGCGTTCTGCGTTCTTGCACAAGACCTTTTCGATGATGTCATCGGAATAGCCTTCGGATTTCCAGTCCGCGACAACCTTCTCATAGCGAAGAACAGGGAAGTCGCATCCGAACATGACGCGGTCCTGCATTTCGCGCGAGATCGCTTTCTTCAGCGAATCTGTGAAACGCCGCGGTCCCCAGCCATGCAGCTCATAGCTGACATTCGGCTTGTGCAGCAGAATAGCGAGCATTTCGTCCTGCCATGGCCATGCAGGACGTGCAGCGAGAATCTTGAGGTCCGGATATCGGGCAGCAACATGGTCGATATAGCGGGGATGACCATCATCAAGCAAAATACCTTTGCCGCCTGGCAGGCCTTGTCCAATGCCAGTCAGGCCGGTGAGGATCATGACCGGAGCGCCAACCTCTGTCGATACCTTGTAGAAAGGGTCCCAGCGCGGATCATTCGCGGGAACGCCCGTCACTTGACCATTGACACAAATGCCAACAAAGCCGGCGCGCTTGTCGAGGCAGCGTTTGAATTCATCGACGGCCGCTGGACCGTGGCGTGCCGGATTGAATTGCAGCCATTGCCCGACGATCACATCTGAGTGGCGTTGCTGCACATCCAGTATGTAATCATGATAGGTCTTCATCTCGTCCAGGCTCAGTTCCTTGATCCAGGAAATGTCCAGGATGACCCGCACATTATTGGCACGAAAATAATCTGCCTGCTCATCTTCGGTGAAGACCTGCGCGGGTGTTCGCCAGATGCGCTCCTGATTGGCCCGCTCCTGCGGTGTGCGAAACAGATAACCCTTTTCGGTCGCCCAGTGGGAATGGCAGTCGAATAGTTTCATCTTCATAGCTTCGGCCTTTTGTCGATGAGACGACGAACCTTTGAATTGTCCTTCAGTCCGGTGAGGGCGCTGAGGCTGCCGGGTGCGGAGGCAATTACCCTCATCTTGACGCCAAGCGCGAGTTTGAGCCGCTCCGCAAGCGCTTTTTCGACAGTACCGCCATCGCGCTCGACATCCATGACCTCGATGTGAACAATCATGTCTTCGCTCCCACCAGCGGTCGGCTCGACAATGCAAACATATTCGCCATTGCTTTGGGATGTTTCGGAGACAAGCGCACCAATTGCTTCGGGAAAGACATTGGTACCCTTCAGTTTGATCATGTTGTCGCTGCGGCCGAAGATGCGATCAATACGTCTGTGCGTGCAGCCGCATGTGCATGTGCCTGTCTTGAATGCCGAAACATCGTTCGAATTAAATCGAATGAGCGGTGCAAGATGTTTGAAGAGTGTTGTTTGATAGATCGTCCCGCGCTCGCCATCGGGCACATCGCGGCCCGTTGCTGGGTCGATCATTTCCAGAATGAATGCATCTTCGAAGACATGCATTCCGTTTTTGGCGGCGCATTCTGCAGCAAGCGATCCGCATTCATTGGTGCCATATGTATCATATACGTCTGCGCCCCAGAGTTCTTCCAGGGGGCGACGATCATCTGTGCCGAGGTGGACAATGAGGCTTTTAATGCCGACGCTGCGAGGATCGACTTTCACCTCGTCGCGCATGACGAGGCCCATGTGGCGAAGATAAGCGGGAAAGCCGACGAGATGCTTTGGCTTCCAGGCGCGCATGATTTCGATCTGACGCAGTGTTGGTGTTTGTGCACCAGATCCGGTCATTACCGGCACTGCGCCCGTATATTTCCAAATGCCTTCACGCGCGAGAAAGCCGCCATTTGAAAGACCAAGAGACAAGGTGACTTGAACGAGATCGAATGGCCGCACGCCTTGCATATAGAGGCGCCGCCCGGTGATGAGATTCATGATCTCTCGGTCTTGTGGTGAGTAAATCATGGGCCGCGGCAAGCCGGTGGTGCCGCCACTTGTTTGAAGTGCAAGCGGCATGGGTTCATCCGCTTCTGGATCAATCCCGATGAAATCGCCCCAGGGAGGGTTGCGCGCAATAGCGTCGCGCAGATCATGAACGGAAAAAGCCGGGATCTTTTTCAGGTCATCGAGTGACTTGATGTCACCGCGCTGCATGCCTGCATCCCCCCAGTGACGTTGATAGAAGGGGATCTCCCAAGCGCGTTCCATCTCTTGAAGAAAGCGGCGCTCCTGTGTGGCGCGCATCTCATCACGCGACATCGCATAGGTGGTGTCGAAATAGTCTGGAGCAGGCGGAAATTCTTTCCAAAGCCGGTCGAAATCGAGCGACGCATAGAAACGCGGAACTGTGCCTGAAGCCTTCCTGAAATCCATCCCTCACCTCTGTCCGCCAAGAAGTCCGGCCTTGACCTGCTTCATTTGTTCGATTATCGAACATTTGTTCGGAGAATGATGGATGAAAGATGACGGCGAGTCAAACGGGCGAGGGTCCCTTCCTGCGTCCGAATTTGTTCAAACCCTTGAGAAGGGCTTGCTGGTTATTCGCTGTTTCAATGAGGACACGCCTGTTCGCACGCTGGCTGATGTGGCCAAGGCCGTCGGTTTGACTCGTGCCGCAGCACGCCGTCTCGTGCTCACTCTGGAAGCGCTTGGATATGTCGAGCGAAACGACAAGGTCTTTAGTCTGAGCCCGCGTGTGCTGGAGCTTGGTTATAGCTATCTTGCTTCGCAGCCTTGGTGGCGACATGCGCAAAAAACTCTTCAAGAGGCTGGGCGTGAGATTGGCTGCGCTTGTGCAGTCGGGGTGCTTGATCGTGATAGCGTTGCTTATGTGGCCTATACGCCAGGCGGCGCCTCGGCCAGCGTGTTGCGATCAGTCGGCACAAGATTGCCAGCCACCGCCACTGCGATGGGCCGTGTTCTTCTGGCGTCTTTGAGCCCCCAAGCGGTAGCGAAATTGCTCAAAGCTTATCCACCTGCGCGGTTAACCCCATTCACGCTCACGGAACCAGAAGAAATTGCCAATGATCTGGCAAGAGTGCGCAGCCAGGGCTATTCGACTGTCTATCAACAACTCGAAGTTGGGCTGTTCTCAATCGGGGTCCCGATCTATGACCGTGGCGGGCAAGTCATCGCCGCGATGAGTGCAAGTGTCTGGCAGCGAGAGCCGGACGATGAAACGCTGAAAGCGAGATTTCTGGAACCCTTGTTGAAGGCCTCGCGTAAGATCACAGATGGGTTGCCTTACTGATGATGAGCCGGTTGCGGGATCAAGCCTCATCGTCGGTAAATTTGGCAGGGGCCTTACATAACGAAGCAAAAACCGCCCCTGACCGGCGTTCAGAGGCGGCTTTGCGTTTGCGAAGAGATCAGGCTGGATGCATCGGTACTGGAACGAAGCGATAGCCTTCGCCGTCTTTTGCGATATGTCCAATGCCCGGCCAGGGAAGGTGAAAGATCAGCGCCGGGATCTTCTGAGCGGCAAGCATGTCGCACATTCGGATTCGTGTGGCGCTGGCCGCTTCCTGATCTGTATCGAAGCCAATCCCCATTTTCGGTCGACGCAACAAAATTGAGTGATGCGCAATATCGCCAGTCAGGCAGAGGGTCTTACTGCCAGATGTGATCATGTAGGACATATGGCCGACAGTGTGGCCATGTGAAGCCATGGCCTGAATCCCGGGCAAGATTTCCTGCCCGTCCTTGATCATGACGAGGCGGTCCTTATTGGGAATGATATTCTTCAAGACCGTGTTGCGCGAGCTTTCAGCCGGGGTGCCAATGCGTTTTTCATCTTGCCAGAAATTCAGATCAGCTTCTGTTGTGAAGATCTGAGCATTCGGAAAATGACGGGTCTTTCCATCCGCACTCATAATGCCACCGGCATGGTCGATATGCAGATGGGTGAGCACGATGGCATCAACATCTTCAGGCTTGATGCCTGCTTCAGCGAGGCTCTTCAAAATCCGCCCCGAAGGCAGGCTTGGATTCGGTTTCATCGACAGCATACCTGTGTCGAAGAGCACGATCTTGTCGCCCGTGTTCAAGACGAGAAGATTTTGTTCCATCCGCACGGCGTCAGTCGGCAGGAATTCATCTGCGAGAAGCTTGCGGATATCTGCATCCGGGGCGCGTGTGAAAAGTTTGCCCGCATCAGGAAAATTCAGCGGGCCGTCGGAAATGACGGTCGCCTCCATCTCGCCAAGCTTAAAACGGTAGAAAGCGGGTGCGAGTGAATTCAGGAATGGCGCTTTTGCAAGCGCAGGCTCAATGAAGCCACCCGCAAGACCTGCGGCTGTGGCCGTTGAGGCGGCTAGCAGCTGACGACGATTCATATTGGCAATGTCATACATCGACATGGAATGGTCCTCCCCAAGCAATCGGCGCGCTCTTGATGGCGCGGTGATGGATTTTATCGGGCACTGCGGCCAGTTGCGTCAATCCAGCACAAACGCAACTGATCGTGAGAGTGAGGCTTTTCCAAACCTCAGGTCAAGTCGGCATGGGCACATAGAGACGGTCGCACTAGCCATGCTTGCCGATGCTGTTAAGCTGGGTATCAAAATGGGAGGAAATGCAATGCAGCTTGAGAACTGTCCGGGGCGTGATCGCTTGCGGGGCAAAACTGCGCTTGTCATTGGCGGTGGATCCATCGGTGAGGGATGGGGCAATGGCAAGGCCGCTGCCTTTGTCTATGCCAAGGAAGGCGCAAAAGTAGCCGTGGTCGATTTACGTCTGGAGGCGGCTCTGGAAACCGTCGGGTTGATTGAGCAGGCAGGGGGCGAGGCCCTCGCACTTGCAGGTGATATGACCAGCGAAGCGGATGTGTCTCACGTGGTGCAGGAGACGATGAAGCGTTTCGGACGCATTGATATTCTTCACAACAATGTCGGTGGGTCGGGTACTGGCAAACATCTCGGCAATATTACGCTTGAAGATTGGAATCTGACATTGGCGCGCAACCTGACCAGTGCGATGCTCACCTGTCGCGCGGTAGTCCCTCATATGGAAGCGCAAGGCGGCGGGTCCATCATCAATATCTCTTCAATCTCATCGCTGCGCTATTTGAACGTGCCGACGACCGTGTATTCCACGGCCAAAGGTGCATTGAATGAATTCACGCGAAACATCTCGGCGCATTATGCGCCAAAGCACATCCGGGCTAATTGTATTCTACCGGGCTATATCGACACACCCTTCATTAATCGCAAAGTGGGCGGTCGGCCCAATTATGAGCCAAAAGGCTTCAAGACTGCTGAAGATTATGCGGCTGCTCGAAATGCACTGATCCCGATGCGCCGCATGGGGACCGGTTTTGATGTCGCTTATGCAGCTCTTTTCTTCGCCAGTGATGAGAGCGCTTATGTCACAGGCCAAATGCTTGTCGTCGATGGTGGTGTGACGACAGTTTGCGCCGGCGTCTGAAAAACAAAAAAGGGAGGAACAGTGATGTTGAAGGCGATTGTTGCCTTGCTGGCAATTTTGCTGACTTGCGGTCATGCGCAAGCCCAGAGCGTCGCAGATTTCTATCGTGGCAAGACTGTTGATCTGATCATTGGCTTCACGACGGGTGGCAGCAATGATACTTATGCGCGCAGTTTGGCACGGCATATAGGCAAACATATTCCCGGCAATCCGCAAGTGGTTGCACGCAACATGCCGGGGGCAGGAAGCTTCCAGGCTGCCGCGCATGTCTTTTCGGTAGCGCCGCAGGATGGAACTGTACTTTCGATAGGCGCGCCGACTCTCTCTCTCGAACAAAAGATGGGCGCACAGGGTGTGCGATTTGACACATCGCAGTTCAACTGGATCGGGCGGATCAATCCGCTGATCAACATGGTGCTGATACGTTCAAACGTTCCGGTGACCAGGATTGAGGATGTGCTCGCCCGTGAAACAGTCTTGGCTGGCACGGGTGCGGGCTCTACCGTTTCGATCTATCCCAATGTGATGAACAAGCTCCTTGGATATAAATTCAAGTTGGTCATGGGCTATAAGGGGACAAATGAAGCCATGCTTGCCGTCGAGCGCGGTGAGGTCGAAGGGCACAATACCGCATGGGAAGCATTGAAGGTGGCCCATCCCACCTGGCTTGCCGAGAAGAAAATCAGGATCCTTGTTCAGTTCGGTTTGCAACGCCATCCTGATCTTGCTGATGTTCCAACCGTGCTGGAGCTTGCGCGCACGGATGATGAACGCCAGATCCTTGCAGCACTTGTGACAGCGACAGAAATCGGGACATCCTTCTTCACGACCCCCAAGGTTCCAGCTGATCGCGTGGAAGCTTTGCGGCGTGCTTTCGATGCGACGATGCAAGATCCCGAATTTCAGGCCGAGTTGCGCCAGATGCGCCTTGGGCTTTCACCCATGAAGGGTGAGGACTTGCAGAAGTTGAGCCATGACCTTGGGCGTTTGCCGGAGGGTCTGACACAACGTCTCAAAGCTGTCTATGGCGACTGAGCGTTACGGCTGATGTGCCGTAACGCCCGATTGGGGTTATGCCGCGTGATAGGCATAACCCCTTCCATCCTTGCTGATGCGGCCCATAGAGGGCCACGCAAAATGCGTGCAACATGCAACCCCGTTTTCTGCGACGACGCGATCGAAGAGCTTCCTGCGTGTAGCTTCTGCTTGCGCTCCATCCTGATCGTAGAAAACCCGCCAGTGGGGATTTGGAACGAAGAGCGCTTGCACATTCGCAGTATCACCGAGGTAGAAGAACTGATCCTTGCCCGATGAGATGTGGAAAACGCTGTGGCCGGGTGAATGGCCAAAAGCGGGAATGATACGCAAGCCGGGAAGAACGTCCTTTTCTCCGCTGACCAGAGTGCACATGTTTTTCCACTTCGGGAAGAAGCTATGGATGCGGCGTATATAGGCGTGACGGCGTTCTGGCTGTTCTTTGAAAATGTCTGGCTGCGTCCAATAATTGAACTCTTGCTCGGACATGATCATCTGCGCATTCGGGAATACACGTTCATCTGTCTTGCCAACCATCATTCCATAAATGTGGTCGGCGTGGAAATGTGTGAGCAGGATTCCGTCCACCTGTTCTGGTGAGATCCCGGCCAGCTTCAAGCTCTGCAACATTGAGCCGGCTGTCTTGACGACCTCTCCGCCAGTCCCGCTGTCGATGAGATAGGTCTTTCCTCCCGTTTTCACGACCAAAACGGTCATCGCCATGGAGATGCGTGCTGGATCCATGCCGCCTGCTTCAAGGGCTTTTCTGGTCTCGGCTACAGATGCATTGGCAATGAAGTCCTCCGCATGTTCACGCTCCCACAAACCGTCATTGATGGCGATACATTCAATATCACCGACCTTGAAGCGACGAATGGCGGGCTGGCTCGTATTTGAGTTCTGCGCGGCTCTGGCCTCAGAATAAAGCGCCAGCGGCCCTTGCAGGCCAAACGCAGCTGTGACGGCTCCCGCCGACAGGACAGACCTTCGTGTCATGATCATCAGAGAAACCTCCCATAAGTTTTGTTTATTTGCGCCAAGACGAGCATAGCCAATCTTTGCCTGTCAAATCCCCGCAGGGGATGGGAAGCCAAGCCCTGATAAAAGCTGTTGACTAACAGGGGCTACCAGTTAGCTTTGTTGCAAAGACATTGGCGAACGGGAGCATGGCCTTGCGCTGCATCTGGTGTGGCAGCGCACCTGTTCGCTATATCGCTTGCGGGAGCACATGCGGATGGGCAGGGTCATTGATACGCGATTTCGATCTGCCTTACGGCGGCTGATTGATGCGCAGCGCGTTCGATATTGCACGCGCAGTGCCGATCCCCATCTGGAGATCGCATCCATGATGAAGCGCGGCGATGGCGACAAAGCCTTGCTCTTTCCCCAGATCTCCGGTTTCGAAACACCTGTTGTCGGGAATTTTCTTGCCAGCAGAGAAAATTGCGAAGCGGCCTTTGATGCGGACTTCCGTTCCATTCGCGATTTTGTTGATCGCGCCATCGGCCATCCGCTGAAGCCAGTACAGGTGAAATCGGCCCCGGTTCAGGACGTGGTATTGAAAGACTTCGACCTCGCAAAGATTTTCCCGGCGCTTTTTCATGCACCGACGGATTGTGGTCGTTACATCACCGCCGGTATTGTGATTGTTAAGGATCCAGATACGGGCGTCTACAATGCGTCCTATCATCGGTTGCAACTGCAAGGGCCTGATCGGTTCGGCATCAAGCTTGATTTTGGGCGGCATCTGCGTCTGGCCTATGAGCGTGCAGCTGCGCGCGGTGAGGATTTGCCGATTGCGGTGGTGCTTGGATCAGATCTCGCGCTGCATTTCACGGCTGCAACCATGGGCTCACAAATGCCCGAAAATGCAGACGAGCTTGCAGTCGCTGGTGGGCTAAAGGGTGAGGCTCTGCCTGTCGTCAAGGCAGTCACACAGGATTTGCTGATCCCTGCGGAATGCGAGTTTGCCATTGAAGGGGTCATCAAGGCAAAGGACTGGCAGGTCGAAGGGCCATTTGGCGAATTCGTAGGGTTTATGGCCCCAGCTGCAGAGGCGCCCGTCTTTCAGGTGAGTTGTGTCACTCATCGTCGGCGTCCGATTTATCACGCCATCAATGGCTATGGTCGCGAGACGATCATGCTGCGCAAATATGTTCTGGAGGCAAGCTTGCTGAAAGTGCTGCGCGCAGCCATTCCTATTGTCACCGATGCAGAAATGACGGCCGGCGGACTTCACCGTTTTCATGCGGTGGTGCAAGTCGCAAAGAAGAGCGCCGTTCATGAGGGGCTGCAGCGCAATGCGATCCTCGCTTCCTTCGGTGCGTTGAAAGATCTCGATATGGTGATTGTTGTCGATGACGACATCGACATTCGTGATCCAGCGGATGTGGAATATGCGTTGGCCACGCGCATGGAGGCCTCGCGTGATCTCATCATCATCCCGGAGGCACGGGGCCATGAATATGTGCGGGCCAGCAACAATGGCATCAGGGCAAAACTAGGTATTGACGCCACTGTTCCTCTAGAGGAGCGCGAGCGGTTCAAGCGCGTCGAATTCGCGCCCTTAAATGATCATCCGGCCACTTTTAGTGATGAGCTGGATGGATTGGCAAAGCTACTTGGTCTCGATCACGCCTGACACTTGAGGGAGGTTTCCATGAAACACGTCACGAAATCGCTTGTTGCTGCACTCGCCCTTTTGACGCCGATTGGCGCCTCAGCGCAGTCAGCCTGGCCTACGAAGCCGATTACCATGGTCGTTCCTTATGCGCCTGGCGGTTACACTGACACGGTCGGCCGTATCACCGCTCGCTTTCTCGAGCAGGCGCTCGGCGTCAATGTGCTGGTGGAAAATCGCGCAGGTGCTGGTGGCATTGTGGGTACGCAGGCTGTCGCCCGCGCAGCTGCTGATGGTTATACGCTTTGCATGTGCAGCGCGGGTGCGATCTCCATTGCACCACTCGCGCAGAAGACGGGCTATGATCCGCTGAAGGATTTGGCGCCGATCAGCATTGTCAGCACCATTCCGCAGACGGTGATT
Organism: uncultured Beijerinckia sp.; assembly: GCA_964557555.1. Lineage (GTDB taxonomy): Bacteria > Pseudomonadota > Alphaproteobacteria > Rhizobiales > Beijerinckiaceae > Terripilifer. Next base: position 69,520 of record CAZLBA010000001.1, on the reverse strand, counting down.
GTCAACAATAACCTCCCCGTCAAATCTATGGATGATCTGGTGGCCTATGCTAAGGCCAATCCGGGCAAGATCACTTACGGGTCGAGCGGCACGGGCGGCTTGATGCACTATTCGGTTGCCTTGTTCCAGTTGCGCACGGGAACGAAGATGACCCATGTTCCCTTCAAGGGCGGCGCACCTGCCACGGCAGCCGTGGTTTCGGGTGAGGTTTTGATCTCGTTCACCAACATGACGGATGCTTTGCCGCAAATGGAAGCGAAGGCCGTTCGTGCGCTGGCCGTGACATCCGTTGAGCGCAGCCCCTTTACTCCTGATCTTCCGACAGTTGCAGAAGCCTCCAAACTTAATGGCTATAGCGCTGAGTCCTGGAACGGCGTCATGGCGCCTGGCGGAACGCCAGATGCAGTCGTGAAAAAAGTATCAGAGGCACTCGAAAAGATGGCCAAGGATGAGGCCGTGAAAAAAGCCATGGCTGTTGCGGGAGCCAGCACCGTGTTTACAAGTGTCGCGCAGTTCCGGGGGCGCATTGGCGATGAAATGAGCCAATGGCGTGACCTGCTGAAGGAAATCAAGGACGCCAACTGAACCCCTCCGATGCGCGGGAGCAGGTAAGTCATGTCAACGATGTCGCGTGTGAGTGCAGATGTATTTTGCGGCCTTTTGCTGCTTGCTATATCTGCGTTCAGCATCTGGGTGAATTCCGATTTGGAATTCGGCAGTTCGCGCGACATCGGCCCTGGCTATTTTCCGGTCCTGATCTCCTGCGCACTTGGACTGCTTAGTCTGTTGATGATCTTGCGCGGACTCGTGATGCAAGGCGACAGTGTCGAGGCGCTCGACATTCGCCCTGTCGTATTCGTGCTTGCCTCATTTATCGCCTTTGCAGTGATCATCAGTTACAAAGCGGGCTTGATCCCGGCCGTTCTTGTACAGGTCCTGATCGCTCATTTTGCATGCCGTGATGCACGACCCGTCGAGAGCTTGCTGATCGGCGTCGGCCTTGCGGGCTTTTCCGCTGTCGTCTTTGTTCTGCTTCTGAAAATGCCGGTTGGATTGCTGCCATGATGGAGTCTTTTTCTCTCCTCGCTCATGGCTTTGCAGTTGCCGCAACGCCCCAGAATCTTTTCTTTTGCTTTGTTGGTGCCTTGTGCGGCACTTTGATTGGTGTGTTACCTGGCCTTGGCCCGGTTGCCACTATCTCGCTTCTCTTGCCGCTGACCTATGGGCTTGATCCGGTTTCCGCGATCATCATGATCTCCGGTATTTTCTATGGGGCGCAATATGGCGGTTCAACCACTGCCATCCTGATGAATATACCGGGCGAGTCGACATCGGTTGTAACGGCACTCGACGGCTATCGCATGGCTCAGCAAGGCAAAGCTGGTGAGGCGTTGGCAATTGCTGCCATTGGCTCGTTCATCGCTGGCGTTGTCGGCTCTTTGGCGATCGCGATTTTCGGACCGCCCCTTGCCAAAGCGGCAACAAAGTTCGAATCGCCTGATTACTTTTCGTTGATGGTACTTGGCCTCATTGCTGCTGTGGTTCTTGCAAGTGGGTCAATCCTGCGCGCAGTTGCAATGGTGTTGCTGGGGCTATTGCTAGGGCTCGTTGGGTCGGATGTGAACTCCGGCATGTCGCGCATGACATTTGATTACCTGCCTTTAATGGATGGTATCAATTTCGTCGCGCTTGCAATGGGTCTTTTCGGCGTGTCCGAAATCGTTTCAAACCTTGAGCAGAAAAGTGGGAACAAGGCCGAGGTCCAGAAGATCAACTCCATTTGGCCGAGCTTGACGACCTTTCTGTCAGCGCGCTGGGCCATTATGCGCGGTACCTTGCTTGGGATTGCTTTTGGCATCTTGCCGGGCGGTGGCGCCACTATGGCCTCATTCTCCGCTTACACATTGGAGAAGAAGATCTCGAAAAGGCCAGAGCAATTTGGTCGTGGCGCGATTGAAGGAGTGGCAGCACCCGAGTCAGCCAATAATGCTGCAGCGCAGACAAGCTTCATCCCGTTACTGACATTGGGCTTGCCCACCAGTCCGACCATGGCGCTCATCATCGGCGCTTTGATCCTGCATGGCGTTGCGCCAGGACCGATGGTGGTCACCAAGCAACCGGACCTGTTCTGGGGTGTCATTGCCAGCATGTTTTTCGGAAACATCATGCTGGTCATCATTAATATGCCGCTGATCGGTTTGTGGGTGCGCTTGTTGAATGTACCCTATCGGATGTTGTTTCTGATCATTCTGGTCATCAGCTCCATCGGTGTTTATTCGGTCAATAACTCGGCCTTTGACATTCTCTTGACCGTTGGAGTTGGCTTCCTGGGCTATCTGCTTCGCAAGCTCGGCGCTGAGCCAGCGCCTTTGCTGATGGGCTTTGTGCTCGGTGGACCAATGGAGGAGAATTTGCGCCGCAGTCTGATCATTTCACGCGGCGACTATATGGTCTTTCTGGAGCGTCCGATCAGTTGTGGCTTTCTGCTGGTGGCCTTGGTCTTGCTGGCTTCTGTCGCCTTGCCCTTTATCAAGAAGCGTAGAGCCACGGTTTTTGAGGAGAGAGCGGGGTGAACAGCGTGACGCGCAATGGCGGGCAAATTCTGATCTCATGTCTGGCTGCGAATGGAACGGATCTGATTTACGGACTGCCGGGTGAGAGCGCTCTCCCGATCTTCGATGCGCTGATTGAAGATGCCCCACGATTCATTACCTGCCGACATGAAGCCAATGCCTGCCATATGGCAGAGGCCGACGGTAAGATGACCGGGCGACCGGGAATTTGCATTGTCAGTCGTGGCCCGGGGGCGATGCATGCTGCGATTGGCGTACATACTGCGTGGCAGAATTCCACACCGCTCATTCTCATCATAGGTCAGGTGCCGCGGTCGCATCTTGGGCGCGAAGCCTTTCAGGAGATGGATTTCAAATCCCTCTTCGCCTCGACAACAAAATGGGCCTGTGAAATTCAGGATGCAGCGCAAATTCCTGAATATGTCTCTCGTGCCTTCCATATTGCGACAGAGGGGCGCCCCGGTCCGGTCGTCATCTCAATTCCGGAAGATGTCCTGAGTGAAGAGAGTGATGTGGTCGATTGCGTGCCATTCGCGAAGTCCCGTTGCGTGCCTGCAGAGGATTCAATACAGGAACTGTGTATGCTCCTGGCTGCAGCTGAACGACCTTTGCTGGTCGTAGGTGGCGGTGGTTGGGCGACTGACACTTGTATCCGTTTCCGGGAATTTGTTGAGGCCCATTCGCTACCTGTTGTTGCCGGTTTTCGTGCACAGGATATCATTGACAATCGAAGTCCATCTTATGTCGGTGATATGAGCCTTGGAGGCTCACGCAAGCTTGTGGCGCGGATGCAGCAGGCAGATCTTCTGCTCGTGATTGGTGAGCGGCTTGGTGACGTGACGACCCGCGGCTACACAGCCATTTCCATGGACCGTCGGCAGCAGAAACTCGTCCATGTTTTTCCCGGCGCTGAAGAGCTTGGGCGTGTCTATCCGACGTCCATTTCAATTCGGGCTCTTGCTGATGATTTTGTGACGGCTCTGCTTGGCCATCCTCTCAAGACGGGAAACTGGCTGCAATGGCATCAGCAGTGTCGAGCTGAATTTCTCGATCATCATATGAGATGGCCTCAGATCAATGATGGAGTTGATCTCGCACAGGTCATTAAGACGATGCGAGATATTCTGCCGTCTGATGCAATCGTGACCAACGGGGCTGGCAATTGCAACATCTGGCTCCATCGCTTTTTCTCCTATCATGAGCGTGGAACACAAATAGCCTCTCAGGCCGGCGCTATGGGATATGGTTTGTCTGCTGCCATCGCAGCCAAGATCCGGCATCCCAATCGCCTGGTTGTTGGCTTTGCAGGTGACGGGTGTTTCCATATGGCCTCTCCGGACTTTGCGACAGCGGTTCATCACAAGGTTCCGCTTGTGGTCATCATTGCAAATAACGCGACCTATGGATCCATTCGGATGCATCAGGAGCGTCATTTCCCGGGCCGACCGAGCGGTACTGCTTTAACCAATCCAAACTACGCCATCTTTGCCCAGGCGCATGGATGTTTCGGTGAGGTGGTATACAAGACCAGCGAATTTGGCGAGATCTTCAGGCGTGCATTGGCACAGGGTGGTCCAAGCCTGATCGAGCTGCAGATCTCGCCCGACCAGCTGACGCCTGACATGAAACTGGGCTGATCACCCGCGCGATGCCATTTTGTGGCAAACACCAAGCTGTGAACCTTGATGTGATTGCCTTGTGATCATCCCCTCTCCATCTCCATGCTTGAGGTGATGAACGGGTTTTCGAATGGGTACGCACACAACATCAAGCTGGTTGCCCTTTTGGTCGTGGTTCGGGCCAATAGGCGCGGCCGCTGTTCTCACGGCCTCTTTCGCGGTTGAAGCTGTGGCCGCTCATCCGCTTTGGCAGATGATCGCCATTATCTCCCTTGCCGTGGCGGTGTTCGCGGCGGTTCACCATGCCGAGGTTCTCGCGGTACGTTTCGGTGAGCCGCTGGGATCCCTTGTGCTGGCTCTCGCCATCACCATCATTGAACTCGGGCTGATCATTTCTTTCCTGTTTACTTATACGCCCGGCGCGGAATTCGTGGCGCGCGACACCATCTATGCAACTGTGATGATCGTGTTGAACGGTGTGGTTGGGCTTTGCCTCATAGCAGGTGGGCGTCGGCATTATGAGCAGGTGTTCAGGCGCCACGGTGTTTCATCGGCTTTGGCTGTTCTTGGCACGCTAGCCATCTTCACGTTGATCTTCCCAAACTACACTACCTCGGCTGCGGGGCCATACTACTCGACCAATCATCTCTTGTTTATCGCTGTGATTGTGCTCGCCCTCTATGCCGTATTCGTTTTTGTGCAGACTCTCCGCCATCGCGACTATTTTCTTGAGCTATCGGATGCTGACGCAGACGCTGGGGCGCAGATCTCAATACCAAGTAACAGGGTGAGCCTGCTAAGTGCCATCCTCCTGTTGGTCTCGCTTCTTTGTGTGGTGTTTCTCGCCAAGGGGCTTTCGCTGCCGATAAGTCATCTTCTGCAGGTAGCAGGTTTGCCCACGAGCTTTCTGGGCGTCATCATCGCGCTTATCGTCCTCATGCCTGAATCTGTCGCTTCCCTGCGCGCGGCGATGAGAAACAAGCTGCAAATCAGTCTCAATCTTGCCCTCGGCTCAGCGATTGCAACGATTGGTCTGACCGTCCCAATCGTCTCATTTGTGATGTTGCTCAATGATCGTAATCTGCCGCTAGGCCTTGAGCCGCTGAATGTCGTCTTGCTTCTGAGTACATTATTCATCTCCACACTCACCTTGAGCACCGGGCGAACAACCGTCCTCCATGGCGCTGTGCACTTGGTGATTTTTGCCGTCTTCCTGCTCGTCTCAGCATTTCCCTGAGCCGAAGCACAAACTTCGCTTTTCGCTCAAAAATCGTTGAGCGAAGATACGTTTTTCGTGATCAGCTTGCCTCTTTTGTTGAGCAAGCAAGCACCTACTTATTTGGAGAGTTCCGGGACCCTCTGACGCGATGGCGGCCTTCGCGTGATGTCGGAGCTAAGGCTGATTTGTTGGCCGCAGGGTCATTTATCATGGGTCCCACTTGTCTTTCCGCGCTGTTTCAGCGCGCTCTGTCCGCGTTGTCGATTCTGGCGCTATCGCTCACAACAATGGGATCGCCCGTTCACGCGGTCGCTTATGCGGTGGGTTCCAGCATTGATATTCCTATGGATGAACGGGCACAGCGTGCGGCTGGGATCGAGACGCAGCGGATTGAGCGGGAAGCAGGCTCAACCGAGATCGTACTGCCAGGCAATGTTGTTGTGCCGCCTCATCAGATGCGCGTCGTGTCGGCCCCAGCAGCTGGTTTGATTGAGGTCTTGCATGTTGCACCCGACGAACCCATTCAGCGGGGCGATCCGATAGCGACTCTTCGCAGCAATAACTTGGTCGAGGCGCAACGTTTGTTTCTGGCAGCTGTCTCTGAAGAGACATTGGCCACCGAGCGCTTGCGTCGTGACGAACTGTTATATGCTGAGAAGATCATACCGGAGCGGCGATTGTTGGTTACGCGCGCCGAAGCGCTTCAGGCCCGCGCTGCCCTCGACGAACGCAAGCAGCTCCTCCTTTTGCATGGCATGAGTGAGAATGATGTCGATCGTCTAGCTGCTACCCGAAAGATCGTCAGCAGCCTAACCGTTCTGGCTCCACAGTCAGGAACCGTTCTGTCTCGTCAGGCAACGCCTGGTGAGCGTGTGCAGGAAGCCTCTCCTCTTGTGACAATCGCGCAACTCAGCCCGCTCTGGATTAATTTGCAAGTGCCGGTCTCAAGAGCGGCAACCGTTGCGCGCGATTCGCGTGTTCTCATTCCTTCGGTGGGTCTTGAGGGTCGCGTCATCCGCATTGGACGGACGGTTGATCAGTCCTCGCAGTCAGTCAATGTGGTCGCAGAGGTTGATGGTGAACGTCAATTGAAGATTAGACCGGGGCAAGCGGTGAATGTCATTCTGCGCATGGAGCAGAATGGCGTCCCTCAATGGCGCGTACCAAGCGTATCAGTCATTCGTCACGGTGAACGGTCATGGATTTTTGTGCGCGAGGTTGCTGGTTTCCGAGCACAGCCAGTGCAGGTGATCTCTGAGAACGCACAGTCTGCCTTGATCGCAGCAAAGCTTGACTCTGATGACCAAGTCGCGACGCGTGGAGTTGTTGCCTTGCTGTCCGAACTCATCGACGCCAGCTTGCACTGAGATTACCCATGCTCATCAATCTTGTCCGCGTTGCTCTTCAGCAGCGTCTCGTTGTCGTCATCTTTGCGATCGGCCTTGCAGCGTGGGGGCTGAATGCCTATTCACGCCTGTCGATTGATGCCTTTCCGGACGTTGCACCCACACAGGTGCTGGTCTCGATGCGTGCACCGGGTTTGACTCCCGAAGAGCTTGAAAGCCGTGTCACTGCACCCATCGAAATCGCAGTGCGAGGAACGCCGCATCTTGCGCGCGTGCGGTCAGTCACCCGTTACTCCGTTGCATTGATGACCTTCGAATTTGATGACGGGACAGATATATTCTGGGCTCGCGCGCAGGTGAATGAACGCCTCGCACAAGTGTTGGATCAGCTCCCCGCAGGCACAAGCGGTGGACTGGCGCCCATTGTCACGCCGCTTGCTGAGATGTTGATGTTTACGATCACTGGCGGCGGTTTGTCTCCGACTGAAGAGCGTAGTCTTGTTGACTGGACGATCCGTCCCGTGCTTCGAGGCCTTCCCGGTGTGGCGGATGTCAACGTGCTGGGTGGCCTCGTGCGTACATTTGAGGTTGTGCCATCAGCGACTGCTATGGCGGCACGCGAGATTACAACAACTATGCTGGAATCAGCCCTGGGAGCGAATAATCGCAATGACGGGGCAGGGCGGGTACGCAGCGGCGAGGAAGCCCTTTTGGTCCGCGCTGAAGGTCGGATCCGAACCTTAGACGATATTCGCGCAACAGTTGTCGCGACGCGTAATGGAAATATTGTGCGGATCGGAGACATTGCTGATGTCCGTGTTGGTGCTTTGCCTCGTAACGGTATCGTCACGCGTAATGGAGAAGGCGAAGCTGTCTGGGGAGTTGTGCTTGGTCTCAGAGGTGCGAATGCGCGCATGGTGGTTGATGGCGTCAAAAAGAAATTTGATGAAATTGCGCCTTTGCTGCCAGAGGGGGTGAAGGTCGAAATATTTTATGACCGCAGTGAACTGATCGAGAAAGCAGTCTGGACAGTCCAGAAGGTTTTGCTGGAAGCCATTGCACTTGTGCTGGTTCTTTTGGTGCTTTTTCTGGGCAATCTTCGTGCAGCCCTCGTGGTTGCGACGATCCTGCCTCTGGCTGTTCTTGCTACTTTCGGTGTCATGGAGGTTTATGGCCTCTCAGCCAATATCATGTCGCTGGGAGGCCTTGCGATTGCAATTGGGCTTTTGGTGGATTGCGCTGTGGTGGTCGTTGAAAATGTCGAGCACCGTTTTGCTCATTCAACGAATGACGACACGACAACAAGGCTGAAGCTGACATTCGAAGCGGTGCGTGAAGTCTCCACGCCCTTGGTTTCGGGTGTGGCGATCATAGCGGTAGTCTTCATGCCGCTCCTCTCGCTGCAAGGCCTTGAGGGAAGATTGTTTGGACCCGTTGCACTCACCATCGCTTTCGCAATGGGAGCGGCTCTTGTCTTATCTCTGACACTTGTGCCAGCCATTAGCTCAGCTGTGCTGCGCATAGGGCATTCACATGAACCATGGCTCGTGCGTAAGCTGCACAAATTTTATGAACCGCTCTTGTCAGCTGCTGTCGAACGGCCGAGGCTAGTCGCTGTGATAGCCTGCATCGGTCTCGTCATCACCGCCTTGATCTATCCGCGGATTGGGCAAACCTTTATGCCTGTGATGGATGAGGGGACACCGATCATCACCATTCGCAAATTACCAACAGTTAATCTTGAAAGTACCGCTACAATTGATTTGCAGGTGCAAAATCAGATCATGTCGCGTGTTCCGGAAGTGCGGGGTGTGATGGCCCGCGCGGGTGCTGATGAGTTAGGTCTGGATCCGGTTGGCTTGAATGAAACGGATATGTTGCTAACGCTTGCGCCCAAGGAAAAATGGCGGAAGCCCGATGTGGCTTGGCTCATGGGCGAAGTGCGCGACGTCTTGCAATCAATTCCTGGAATTTCCTTTGCCTTTAGCCAGCCCATTGATATGCGCGTACAAGAGATGATCATCGGGGCGCGTGGCGACCTTGTCGTCAAAGTATTTGGAGAAGATATCGACGAATTGAATCGTATCGTCCGCGACATTGCTATGTCGATCCGCAAAGTTGACGGTTCGCGCGATGTATTTGCCTTACGCAACGAAGGGATGAAATATCTCACCGTTAGGGTGGATCGCTTCGCCGCTGGTCGTGTTGGGCTTAATGCTGCAGATATTCAAGATGCTATTCGAATTTGGGTCGATGGTCGTCCGGCAGGCATTGTCCTTGAAGGCACGAAACGAACACCACTGATCATTCGAGGTGAGGATATCTCGCGACGTTCTGCCCTGGATCTAGCAGCTGTCCCCCTTGTTCTTCCCGGCGGGGGCACTGTCCAGCTCTCACAGCTTGCCGAGATCAAACTCGAAGATGGCCCCGTTCATATCATTCGCGAAGAGGGTCAGCGGTTCGCGACTGTTCTGGCGAATGTCTCTGGGCGCGACCTTGTGACTTTTGTTGCCGATGCAAAGGCTGAAGTACATCGCAGCGTTGCTCTGCCACTCGGATATACTCTCTCATGGGGTGGGCAATTTGAGAATCAGCAACGTGCGGCAGCCCGTCTTGCAATCGTCATTCCTCTGGCTTTGGCGGTGATCTTTCTTTTGCTCTATCTCACATTTGGATCGGTTCGGCAGGCCATTCTTGTGTTCTGCAATGTTCCATTTGCAGCGATTGGTGGTGTTCTTGCTCTATGGGCATCAGGTGAATTTATGTCAGTTCCTGCCTCTGTCGGCTTTATCGCGCTGATTGGTATCGCCGTCCTCAATGGCGTTGTGCTGATCTCCTATATGAACAAGCTGGCGGAACAGGGCGGGCGTGATCTGCGCCAGATCGTCATCGAAGCTGCGCATCGGCGTGTGCGGCCAGTTGTCTTGACCGCAACCATTGCAGCATTAGGCCTAGTGCCGTTTCTCTTCGCAACTGGGCCCGGCTCTGAAATTCAGCGCCCGCTCGCAATCGTTGTGATTGGGGGTCTGTTTACGGCAACGAGCCTCACGCTCGTACTGTTGCCGATTCTTTATGAGCGCTTCGGATTTTCGAGGCTGGTCCGTCAGGAGATGAACGTGAAGGCAGGTCCGCTGAGCAAGAAGGATCATCTGTGATGCTTCGTTTCCAGTCGATGTTCGTCGTTTTTGTCTGCGGTTTTTTCCTGCACTCGACTGCGGCTGCGCAAAACAAGTCGCCCACCCCGTCCCAGCTTGGGCGGCATTTGGCTGCTGCGGAGGCGATTGATAGTGAGATCTTGACCCTTCGTGCTAAACGCGATGCTCAGGCGGCGCGCTATGCCACAGCCTCGTCTGCTTTCGCGGGTTCGCCTTTCGTGGCTGGTTCCACGCGATCCAATACGCGGGGGCCATCAAGCTCGCGGGAGGTTGAAGGTGAAATTGGCGGACCGCTTTGGTTGCCGCAACAGCGACAGGCGTTTTCCCAGACAGTCGACAGGGCGGTGGAAAAGCTCGATCGACAAATTGTTTTGCGTCGCCTGTCACTGGCCGGCGAAATTCGCGAAGCATGGTGGCAAGTTCAGCGCGCGCGTAGCGACGTTTCGATTGCGCAGATAAGGTTAAAAACAGCGCAGGAAATCCGCAGAGAAACCGAGCGACGCGCTGAATTGGGCGATGTGGCTGAGCGCGATGCGCTTCTGACGCAGAATGAAGTGCTCGGTGCTGAAGTGGAAGTGGCACAAGCTGAGGCCAATCTCGCCGCCATGCGCGCTGCCTATCGTTTGTTGACCAATGGTGGAGAGGCGGAGGGGGTTCTTGAGTTGAGCAGCGCTCTGCCGAAACTTGATCAGCACCCAGCCTTGCGCGCCGGGCGGGCCGATATTGCCCGCGCTCTTGCGGAGATTGAGCTGGTGAACAAGAGCCGGATTGATAATCCGGAACTCACTCTGTTTGGACGAAATGAGGCAGGTGATACGGGTGCTTCTGCAACAACAGTTGGGATGCGCTTGCGCGTGCCATTGCCGACAAGCGGGCGCAATGCGCCGCGCCTTGCAGAAGCTCAATCAGAACTGACACGCGCAGAAGCGGAGTTTGCACAAAAGCAGCGTAGCCTGCAGGCAGGCGTTTCAGCAGCGCAAGCGGCCTTGAATGCTGCCGGCAAACTGGAAGAAACAGCGCGTCGCCGTCTCGAAGTGGCGGACCTTCAATTTTCGACCGCTCAGCGTGCGTATCAACTCGGAGAGATCAGTCTTTTTGATCTCTATCGCATCAGGCAGTTGCAGCAAGAAGCGTCGCGAACGGCAGGCATGGCCACGATTGACCGCAACCTTGCGCAATCGCGCTTAAGGCAGGCTCATGGAGCCTTGCCCAGACTCTGAGCGGGTTTTTGTAGGTCATATTGATTGAGCGACAGGAGCCGGTTACCCTGCCGGTTGTCCGATCGCAGTGCTCGTCTGGGGTAGGACAGTCTCCGTCCAAAAGTTTTGTACCTCAGCAGGCCATGACACAGGCAAAGCGCATTTTCCTTCTTGGCGGCACCGGGACCATCGGGCGGGCAACCGTGCGCGCACTTGTAGCACGTGGGCATGAAGTGGTCTGCTTTCTGCGGAACCGGGATGCGATCAATCATCCTGCTCTTGCTGGCGCAGAGCTTCGCTTTGGCTCCATTCTCGACCGGTCATCTCTTGAGCAGGATGGCCTTTGCGGCGAGCGCTTTGATGCTGTGCTGTCGACTCTGGCCTCACGAACAGGACTTGCGCGCGATGCCTGGGCTGTCGATTATCAGGCGCATCGGCAAATGCTTGATGTGGCGCGAGAGGCTGCTATTCCTCAGATGGTGCTTCTATCGGCCATCTGTGTGCAAAAGCCGCGTCTTGCGTTTCAGCACGCAAAGCTGGCCTTTGAGAAAGAGCTGGTAGAATCGGGTCTGACTTACTCAATCGTCAGGCCCACCGCCTTTTTCAAGTCGTTATCGGGGCAGGTTTCGCGCCTTCGCTCAGGCAAGCCCTATATCATGTTTGGCGACGGCTCCCTGACGTCTTGCAAGCCTGTTAGCGATCGCGATCTTGCAGCTTTTCTTGCTGATTGCCTGAATGATCCTTGCAAGGCGAACAAAATTCTTCCCATCGGCGGGCCCGGCGAAGCGATCACGCCACGCCAACAGGGCGAGCTGATTTTCGCTGCGCTCGGTCAGAAGCCAAAGTTCAGAAGCGTGCCGCTTGCTCTTTTGACTGGTGCGCATGGTCTTCTGTCAGCTTTGGGCAGTGTCAGCCAATCCTTCGCTGACAAAGCCGAGCTTGCCGCGATTGGCCTCTATTATGCAAGCGAGTCTATGCTTGTGCTCGATCCTGTCACTGGACGCTATGACCCACAACTCACGCCATCTACAGGTCAAGATACGTTGGCCAGCTATTATGCGGATCTGGTGAGTGGGCTCGTGAGGGATGATCGTGGCGATCATGCGGTCTTTTGAACAGGCGCCGCTCCTCAAGGACGACGTAGCCTCCTGCCGCGGTCATACCAGGCCGCACTGGCATTGACGATTTTGACGACGGAGAGCATCACTGGCACTTCGATCAACACACCAACGACGGTGGCAAGCGCAGCCCCCGATTGGATCCCGAAAAGGCTGATCGCAGCAGCGACAGCGAGTTCGAAGAAGTTGCTGGCGCCAATCAGGGCAGAAGGTCCGGCCACACAATGTTCTTCGCCCAGAGCGCGATTCAGGACATAGGCGAGGCCAGCATTGAAATAAACCTGAATGAGGATTGGGATTGCCAGAAGCGCAATGACCAATGGCTGTGCCAGCAGTTGCGTGCCTTGAAAACCAAAGAGCAGGACAAGCGTGGTCAGGAGAGAGATCAGGGAAATAGGGGCAAGTTTTGCAAGAGCTGCGTCAAGTCCCTTTTGCCCATGACGGGACAAAAGGAGACGGCGTAACATCTGAGCAAGAGCGACCGGAACAATGATGTAAAGCGCCACGGATAGCAGTAGCGTATCCCAAGGAACGGTGATTGCGGACAGTCCCAGGAGAAAGCCGACAATGGGCGCAAAAGCGATGATCATGATCGCGTCATTGAGTGCCACTTGCGACAAGGTGAAATGGGGTTCGCCGCGCGTCAGGTTGCTCCACACAAACACCATCGCGGTGCAGGGGGCTGCAGCGAGAAGGATGAGGCCAGCGATATAAGAGTCAATCTGATCGGCTGGTAAGGCGTTTCGGAAGAAGTGGCCGATGAAGATCCATGCCAGGAGCGCCATGGAGAAAGGCTTGACTGCCCAATTGATAAAGAGCGTTACCCCGATGCCGCGCCAATGTGCAGCCACTCCGCGCAGGGCTGCGAAGTCAATGCGCAACAGCATTGGGATGATCATCAGCCAGATCAGCACTGCGATGGGAAGATTCACCTTTGCCACTTCCGCAGCACTGATGCTGTGAAAGAGGCCGGGTACGAGATGGCCGGCCCCAATGCCAACGAGGATGCAGAGAAAGACCCAGACAGTGAGATAGCGTTCAAACAGTGACATCTCAGCTGCGCCCTTCCATCTGACCAATTTCTGACAGGCGTGATTGCAGGCTGATGGCATCCAGCTTTGTGATGGGCAGGGAGGTGAAGACGCTGATGCGTTGACGCATGAAGTGGAAGGCTTTCTCAAAGGCCGCTTGCTTGAGCAGATCTTCACCTTCGACAGCAGCAGGGTCTTCAATGCCCCAATGTGCAGTTACCGGATTACCGGGCCAGAAGGGACAGGCCTCGCCGGCTGCGCTGTCGCAGACAGTGAAGACGAAATCCATTTTCGGGGCATCAGGGCCAGCAAATTCATCCCAGCTCTTGGAGCGGAAGCCTTCTGCAGGATAGCCATGTGCAGCGAGCGTCTTCAACGCGAATGGGTTGACCACACCTTTCGGCTGGCTGCCGGCAGAGAAGGCACGGAAACGCCCTTCACCATCCTTGCGCAAAATGCCCTCGGCCAGAACCGAGCGCGCTGTATTGCCGGTGCAGAGGAATAGAACATTGAATATGCGGTCACTCACGCGCAGCCCCCTTTGTTCGTTTCACAAGCGCCGATGTCTTCAAGCAAAGGCGCGCAGATTTCCGATCGGCCGCCGCAGCAATCCTTCAGCAGAAAGCCGATGAGTTCGCGCAGCCGTTCCAACTCTGCATGGTAGATGATGGAGCGACTGTGTCGGTCACCACGCACTAGGCCGGCGCGGGTCAGCACGGACAGATGGGCTGACAAAGTGTTTTGCGGCACGCACAAGGCCCGCGCGAGTTCGCCTGCGGGCAGCCCATCGGGCTCATGCTTGACCAGAAGGCGAAAGGTCTCAAGGCGCGTGGACTGGCCGAGCGCAGCGAGGGCGAAAATGGCAGATTCTGATTCCATATTTCTAGAATAACAGAAATATTGAGCCGGACAAGTCCCAGCTTCGGGGCAGGGCGGTCACCTCAGGGGGTGGTTGCCGGGGGTCAGCTGCGCGAAACAACTCTTATTTAGAGAAACATATTGCTGCGGTTTCACAACCCCGCGCCAATCGCGGGGGCATATGTGCCAGACCTCTTCAGATGGTTTCAGTCGGCCTTGATCATGTCCGATGCTTTTTCCGCCATCATCAACACGCAGGCATTGATATGGGCGCCGACCAGATCAGGCATGGCTGACGCATCAATCACGCGCAGCCCCTCAAGCCCCCGCACCCGCATTTGAGGGTCGAGCACGGCATTGGCATCGCTACCCATGCGGCATGTTCCTGCTGGGTGATGTGCTGTCATGGCCGTGCGGCGAATATAGGCATCAATCTCCTCATCGCTGCGCAGATTGGCACCGGGCGTCATCTCCATCTCGCGATAGGGATCCATCGCCTTTTGTTCGCCCACCTCGCGCGCCCGGCGAAAGCCTTCGCGCAGGCGCGGGAGATCATCGGGGTCAGAGAAGAAATTATAGGAGATTTTAATCGGATCCCGCGGGTCGGCTGAGCGCAAACGGACAGTGCCCCGACTGCGCGGATGCAGGAGGGTGGGGCGAATGCCATAGCCGTCAGCATAAGCGGGCCGTATCATTGGCAGCCACAAGCGTGTTTGTGGTGGCACCGTGTGGAACATGAATTCAATGTCGGGCACTTCAAGGTCGCTTTGCGTCTTGACGAAAGCATGAAGCCCGCCCGGCACGACTGTGCCGCCGCCCTTGCCGAAGAAATAGGCCTGTAACATGGCAAGCGCCATGCGATCAAAGCGCATCTGTTTGTGGAAAGTGCCCGGTGATTTGCGACGCCACAAAATCCAGATGCCGAGATGATCCTGCAGATTGCCGCCAACATCCGGCGCGTCAAGCACCGGGCGGATGCCCATTTGTTTCAGATGATCGGCAGGGCCGATGCCGGAGAGCATCAAGACCTGTGGTGAGTTGAAGGCCCCCGCGCTGATGATGACTTCACGCTCGGCGCGCACCTGCTGCACAAAGCCATGCTGAACGAACTCGATGCCAACAGCTCTGCGCCCTTCCATGATAATGCGCAGGACATGGGCCTTGGTTTCCACCGTCAGGTTGCGGCGATTGAGGATCGGCCGGAGATAGGCACGTGATGAAGACGAGCGGCGACCATCGCGGATTGTATATTGCCCGCGTCCGAAGCCTTCCTGCTGCTCGGTGTTGTAATCTTCCGTCGCGGGAAAGCCTGCTTGCTGCCCTGCCTCAATCCATGACCAGAAGATTGGATCTTGTGTCTTGGCGGATTGGGTTCCTACAGGCCCATGTGAGCCACGAAACTGGCTTTCGCCACCCTCCCAGGACTCGCCCTTGCGAAAATAGGGAAGCACGTCCTGATAGCTCCAGCCTGATGCGCCATTGCGTGCCCAACGATCAAAGTCGCGAGGGTGACCGCGCGTATAGGCCATGACATTGATGGATGAGCAGCCACCCAGCACCTTGCCGCGCATGGCTTCAAGACGGCGATGGTTCAGATTGGGTTCCGGTTCTGTGTCATAGCCCCAATCATGCATCCGATGCTCATGCATCTTGCCCATGCCAAGCGGAATGGAAATCAGCGGATCAGTGTCACGGCCACCAGCTTCCAGAAGCAAGACGCGGATCGTTGGATCTTCGCTCAGGCGTGATGCCAGAACGCAACCGGCGGAACCTCCACCCACGATGACATAGTCAAAGACCAAACCGGCCATATCTTCACGGTCTCCTCAAGCGGCGAATTTCAGGTCAGCTGCATAGCGCGCCTTCAGCCGCGGCATGACCTCTTTTGCAAAGAGCGACATGCTGTCAACTGTGGCTGCATGGTCAAGCCGTCCGCCTTGCATCATCAAAAGCAAATTGCCCAATCCACCGACGGCATCGACGAATTTGCAGATCTGCTCATAAACTTCATCCGGAGTGCCTGCAAAGGTGATGCCGCATTCGATGAAATCATCGAGAGAGGCTGTGGACAGCTCAACAGGTCGTCCCTGCGGCGTATAAAGAATGCGGAATGCCTTCGGATTGGGCGAGCGCATGGCGCGGAAAGCAGCGTCCACATTGAAATAGCCGGGCGGCCGGTTGAAAGGATCTGCCACCTGCGAATTGGTGCGTAGATAATCGGCCAGAATGTCAGCACGACGGCGCGCCTCTTCGCGTGTTGTGGCCACCGCACTCATCGCAAGATAGCCGAAACGATCAACTGGCACGTCCCCGATGCGTCCGGCCCCGCGCCAGCCTTCTGCATAAGCATGGTGCAGCTTTTTGGTATCACCAAAGCCGCCCATGAAGGTGCCCATGACATAGCCGCGTGCACCAAGCTCCTTCGCATTGGACGGGGTGGAAGTGGACGACCAGATCGGCGGATGGGGCTGTTGCATCGGGCGCGGCCAGATATTCACTGCACGATGATGGAAAAATTCACCCTCGAAATTGAAGTGTCCGTCGCGGGTTGTCATGGCCTTGACGATCAGGTCATGCGCTTCCCAGAAGCGATCCATCATGCGGATGGGATAGGAATTGGCAGGACCGATTTCATAAGGAACGCCTTTGACCATGCCAAATTCCAGCCGCCCGCCGGAGATGACGTCGATCATCGCCATCTCTTCTGCCACACGCACCGGGTCAGGGCGATTGCAAACAGGGACGCCCAGAACCAGAAGCCGGGCGCGCTTTGTGACACGTGCCAGAATAGCCAGAATGAGATTGGCAGAGGCCGTCATACAAGTGGCTGTCGCATGATGCTCATTGAGCATGATGTCAAAGCCCAGTTCGTCCGCCAGCATCCATTCGTCGATATAGCGATTATAAAGCTCATGCGCCCGGTTCGGGTCGCAAAGCTCATTGGGAATGGTGACGCGCAATGTGTCGCGCTCAGGCGACCAGACATCGGCATAGGGTTCTTCAGAGAAGTGATAGATACGCATAGCCTGTCTCACTGCTTCATGAAGGCCGTGATGCGTTCAGCAACGGGGCCTGCTTGTTCGATATGTGCGAAATGGCGCGTATTTTTGATCTCATCATAGCGCGCGGATGGGATCAGATCAGCAAAGCGGCGCGCATAGCCTGGACTCAGCATCTCATCTTTGTCAGCACTCAGGACAAGGCTTGCGACATTGATGCGCGCGAGGCGCTGCTTGAGGCGCGGGTGATGCATATAGGGCTGCCAGCCAAAGCGGGCGAGCATTTCGCGTGCCTGCAGGCGTTGGCGCAGCTGCTCATCATCAAGCTCGCGTAGACCTGCACCCGCATGGGCTGGATCCTTAAAGGCGCGCCGGCGCAATTCATCATCGGGCGTGCCGAAAAAATCGGTGATGTCGCGCGTTTCGCGATCGCTGATCTTGATGCCTAGCGGGTTGATGAGGGCAAGCCGCACAAGCGTGGGTGATCTGCGCACAGCCATTTCTGCAGCGACCCAACCGCCGAAGGATGCGCCGACCAATGTGACATCTTGCAGATGTAATCTTTCGATCAGATCGAGATAGAGAAAGGCAAGATCATCGACGCTGTTGAGCTTGTTCCGGTCCTTCGCTGTGCTCATGCCAGGATAAAGTGGCGCAATCACCTGTGCATGTTTGGCAAGCGCATCGCGAAACCGGCCATCATCTGCAATCCAGTGGCAGGAGCCGAGGTAAAAAATGGTCGGTCCTGAACCTTGTTTCGAATAGGCAACCTCTGTGCCGCCCAAATCAATGACGGACAGTTCCCCCTCCGTAGCCGACATGCGTTTCTCCTTGTGGGATGGTGCGCGTCTGTCGCACACCATCCATGTCTCTTCTTCTTGTTGTTGTTTTACTTCTTGCGCGCAATGTTTAGCAGCTTGGCGATGCGATCGACCTGTGCACGCTGTTCATTCACGCCAGCGGTGAATTCCTCGGTATTCATGGGTGCAGCCGGTTGGCCCGACAGATTGAGACGTTCGCGGATCTGCGGGTCTTTCAGCGCCTCCACCACATCGCGCGCAATCTTTTGTCGCGTTGCGAGCGTCATGCCGGCCGGGCCGACAAAACCGAGAATGGGGCTTGCCACCAGATTGGGGAAACCTTCTTCGGTGACGGATGGTGTATTGGGCGCAACTTCTGAACGCTTGTTGCTGTTGATGGCGAGCACTTTGATGGTGCCCAATTGTTCGGTTGCGCGCATGGCGGCGTAAGACATCATGCCAAGTTGCAAGCGCCCCTCACCAATATCAGCCGGTGACGTGGTGATATCGCGATAAGGCACTTTGGCAATATTGAGTCCTGCCTCGCGCTTGAAACCGTCGAAGACGAATTCCGAGAAGCCAGGCGCAACGCCATAGCTCACCTTGTCGGGATTCTTCTTCGCATAGTCCACGAATTCGCGCAGCGAATTGATGCCGAGTTTCGTTGGCACCGCCATGGCAATCTGCACCTGCGCGACACCAGCAATCGGCGCAAGATCCCGGTCGAAATCATAAGGCAGATTGTCATGCACATAAGGATGCACGACATAGGCGCTGGTCGGTCCGAAGAAGAGGATGTGGTCATCCTTTGCATTCACCACAGTGCCGATGGAAATCAGACCATCTCCTCCCGGCTTTCCTTCCACGACGACCGGTTGCCCCCATACAGGTTGCAGCTTTTCAGCCAGAAGGCGTGCTGCAATATCTGCCCCCGAAGCGGGGCCGAAGGGCAGGATCAGGCGCACAGGGCGCGTTGGCCAAGCCTGTTGTGCAAAGGCGCTTGTCGTCATGAGTGGCGCTGCGACAGCCAGGGCCGTCATCAGCGCGCGTCGGCTCATCTTCATCATATTCCCTCCACTCTTCTTCAGCCATCAGGCGTGAGGACGGACATCGCCCTCGATGGTTGTGCGCAGCATCAGGCGGCGCTCGCCTTCAGGAAAATCCGTGCGTGCATGCATGGAGCAGCGATTGTCCCAGATCAGAAGATCATTGGGCCGCCACACATGTTCGTAGATCCATTCCGGGTTTTCCGAATGATCGAAGATACGCTCCAGCAAGGGGCGTGATTGCCGATCATCCATGCCCACGATGCCTTCCGTCATGAGACGGTTGACAAAGATCGCTTTGCGCCCCGTCTCGTCATGCCGGACAAAGACAGGATGCGTGGCCTGATTGTTTTGCGGGCTGCCTTTGCCATCGCCGCGTTTTTGCTCGCCCAGATTATAGCTATGAAAGGCGCGCTTTCCTTCCAACTCCTGTTTGATGTCATCGGGAAGCGTTTCATAGGCGACATAGCAATTGGCAAAGCATGTGTTGCCACCATGTGAGGGCACTTCAACCGAATAGAGACAGGTGCCTTTATGCGGAATCTCCTGGTGAAGCATGTCATGGTGGAAATGCATTTCACCATCCGGCAGGGCGCCAATAGGCACGCCATTTTCGCGGATGTTGGAGATCAGCATGATGCTGTCGAGCAATTGCGCATAGCCCGGTGGACGAAACTCCGCCTTGCGCACGAGTTTGGCAAGGCGACCAAAGTTGCCGGTGGCCTGCACCAGCTCTTCCTGCGAGAGCTTCTGGTCGCGGAAGAGCAGGACGAGATGCTTCATCCACAGATCGTAAAGTTGCTTGCGCAGATCGTCTGAGACCGGCTTTGTCAAATCGACGCCCCGAATTTCGGCCCCGATATGCTTATTCAGCGGGATCACCTCGAGCGTCACTTTTTTCTCCCTCTTAGCTTTTCAGTCTCGTCGATCATGGCTCTCGACGCGCGCGATCGCAAGCTGGCCGCTGCAAAGCTGAAGCCAGATGAGATTATTGGGGTTTGAAGCCGGATGCCTTCACGATATCGGCGTTGAGCTTCAATTCATCGTGCAGGAAGGCCGTGAAATCCTTCGGCTCCAGGACCGCCGTTTGCCCGCCAAGCGCCTCGATTTTCTTTTGCACGTCGGGATTGTTGAGGGCAGCCTTCACTTGCGCATGAATCCGGTTCACCAAGGCAGGATCCGCCTTGGGAGGCAGCAAGGCGCCGACCCAGAAATTATATTCCGAGTTCGGATATCCAGCCTCCACCGTCGTCGGCACCTGCGGCAACATGGGCAGCCGCTTGCGAGAGGAGACAGCGAGCGATGACAGTTTGCCCTCTGCCGCCAGTCCCACCACATTGGCAGCCGGAGCGGGGAAGAGGTCGAGACGATCACCCATGATCTCTGTCAGGGCCTCTGGCGTGCCGCGGAAGGGCACATGCGGTGCCTCAAAACCCGCGGCAATGCGGAAGCGCTCGATGAAGAGCTGACCAGAGCTTCCTGCCCCAGCCGAACCATAATTCAGCGAATTGGGCTTTGCCTTACCTTCGTTCACGAGGTCCTTGAGCGTCTTGTATTTGGCGCGCGCTGCAATGACGAAGGGAAGCTCAGCGAGAATTGTGACGGGCGTGAAATCATTCACCGGATGATAGGCGAGATTCGCATAGGTCGATGCAACAACCACATGCGAGGTGGAATTCACCAGCAATGTATAGCCATCAGGGGCGGCATTCATGACAGCCAGCGAGCCGACGGTTGTACCGGCACCGCCGCGATTTTCGAACACAATGGCTTGCCCGATCTGACGGCCCACTTGTTCAAAGACGGTGCGCGCCACAATGTCCGTGCCGCTGCCAGCTGTGAAGGGAATGACGACTCGCACGGGCTGCTTGGTGGGCCATTCTTGCGCTTGAGCTGGCAGTGTCATGAGGCCAGCAACAGCAAGGGCCACCAGAATCTTCGATCGCATGGACAGGATCCTCCCCAGATTTTGGAAGAAACTAGCCCGAGACGGGTGGTTCAGGAAAGATCAATTATTGTTGTTCGCAATGAAATGAACAGATGACGCGGGCCTCGCCCAAACTCACGACGGCAGGCACGCCCCGCTCGCGCGGCTGCGGGCAAATCCGTCCGTGGGGTCAGTGACAGGCCGCCTCAAGCAGCCCTGATCGCGGTGCGGATATCGACTGCCAGACGGATCAGCGCGGCATCGCTGCCGGGCGGACCCATCAAGGAGATGCCGACGGGGCCATCTTCCGCGCTGAATGGGATGTTGACCTGCGGCAGGCCGGAAAGCCCTCCCACACAGGTCATGGCCATTGTGCGCAGGCGAATGGCATCAACTTGTGCGGGATCGGCATTGCGCAAGGGCGCGAGGCTGGCAGCTGAGGGCAATATGGCGACTGTATTCTGATCAATCTGGCGGCGGATCTGCGCGCGGATGGCGGCTGCCTTTTGCCGCGCAGCCTGCCCCTGTGCATCTGTTATTTCGCTTGCTGCTTTCCACCGCGCGGCAATAGCGGGTGCGAATTGTGGTTGATGCCGTGTAATCCAGTCGCCATGGATCTGCCAGCCTTCATGTCCGCCCGATGTCGCATAGGCCATGCGCCAGTCATGCAGATTTTCACCTTCAGCAATATTGATCGGGGTGACGTTTCCAAGCCGCATCGCCATCGCCTCGACCACCCGCGATAGCGCAGGCTGAAACACGGGATCAGCAAGGCTTGCTACATCCTGCAGGAGCACAGCGCGTTTCGGCGCATAATTGGTCGTAATGCACAGGACATCTGCGACTTGTGCGAAAGTTTCAGCCTGATGCGCAAACCAGCCGGGCGTATCGTAAAGGCGATGCAGCGGCACAAGGCCCTCGCCAGACAGGCTGCCATGTGTGCTACGCAGGCCCCATACGCCGCAATAGCTCGAAGGCACGCGAATGGAGCCGCCTGTATCGGTGCCAAGCGCAAAATCGACCAGTCGCGCCGCCACAGCTGCCACAGAGCCACTCGACGAACCGCCCGTTACACGGTCAGGGGCTGCATGATTGATGGGAGCTCCATAATGAATATTGTCGCCATGCAGGCTGAAGGCGAGTTCATCGGTGATGGTCTTGCCCACGAATGTTGCGCCGGCTTGAAGCAGCTTGTCGATCAGCGGGCTTGATTGATCAGGCACAGGGTGGGTCGCCGCCCAGGTGGGATTGCCAGCGCCGGTTTGATGGCCTGCGACATCAAACAAATCTTTTGCAGCAAAAGTCAGCCCCGCAAGCGGCCCTTGGCTCGCTCCCTTGATGGTGAAGATGCCGCCGGGCACAAAGGCATTGACCGTGTCTTTGAGCATATGGGTCGTCTCCACTCGAAAGAGCTATTGGAAGGTGAGTGCATCGCTGATCGTAATGATCTGCGCGATGGGCTTGAGGCCAGCCAATGCTTCCTCGTGGGTCTGTCGCGAGAAGGCAGCGCAGCCGTCGCTCAGGACACTCACATGTAGGTCGCGCACATGCGCATCCCGCACGGTGGAGGCGACGCCGCCATTGGTGACGATGCCACCAACGATCAGGTGAGCAATATCAAGCTTGCGTAAAAGCCATTCAAGCCGCGTCATGTAGAAAGCGGAATAGGCGACTTTCTCCACTGTCACGTCGATCGGGCCAAGCTCCTCTACCATTTGCTGTCCCCAGCTGCCGGGAGCGAAATCACCACGCGTTAAAAATGGGCGCAGCTGTTGGAGATGCGGCGAGATGATCGGCTCTCCGGCATGGCCGGGCACGAGCGTGAACAATGTGCCCAAAACGAGTGAGCCGCGCTTGCGCATGGCATCAACGAGTGGCGCCAATCGCGCTGGAAGCGCCGCAATATCCGCATTGCTGCAGCCACCGCGCGCATAGGCACCTTCGGGGTGCAGGAAATCATTTTGCAGATCGACCAGCAGCAGCGCTGATTTCACGGCCGGGATAGAGCCACTCATCGCTCGCCGCCTTCATAGCGCTTGCCGCGGGCGAGAATGTCAGCTGTTCCCAGCAGGCGATTGATGCCTTCAAAGTCAAACATCGCGGGGCGGAAGCTCTCTGTTGTCCCTTCCTTTGCCAAGGTGCCATAAAAATTCTGTGCGGTGCGGGCGAGTGCACGTACGATGCCGCCGGGGAAGATGACGAGCGAAAAGCCCATGGCTTCGAGTTCGGACGCAGGCAGAACGGGTGTGCGTCCACCTTCGACCATATTGGCCATCAGGGGCAGGCGGCCATTCAGCACCTTGCCCACTTGCGCAAGCTGACCAGCATCTTGCGGTGCTTCAATGAAGATGACATCCGCACCTGCCTGCGCGAAGGCTTCAGCACGATCCTGCGCAGCGGCGAAGCCCTCCACCGCCACCGCATCGGTGCGCGCGATAATGAGTGTTTTGTCGCTGCGACGTGAATCGACGGCGGCCTTGATTTTGCCCACCATCTCGCTCGCGCTCACAAGTGTCTTGTCAGCAAGATGTCCACAGCGCTTGGGGAGTGATTGATCTTCAAGCTGAATGGCTGTTGCACCCGCGCGCTCAAACAGCTTCACCGTGCGCTCGACATTAAGCGCATTGCCATAGCCTGTGTCTGCGTCAACGATGAGCGCTGCATCGACGCGCTCGCGCACGGTCATCAGCGTATCTGCCACCTCACTCATGGAAACGAGGCCAATGTCAGGGCGGCCGAGCTTGGTATAGGCGATGGCTGCGCCTGAGAGATAAAGCGCCTCGAAACCAGCCGTGACGGCAATGGATGCTGTCAGCGCATCAAAGACACCGGGCGCAATGACGATGGGGCGTTGCGTCAATCGCTGGCGCAGATCAATTACGGTCACCGGAGATATCCTGCTTGAGAGAAGAGGTGTGCGGCGCCCAATGGCGTGTGTCGCATTCGCCGGTGCGGGTGAGTTCCATGCGGAAGCGGTAACGGTCAGGCCGGTAGAGTGCGCGCAGATATTCAATACCGCCACCCGTCGCGTCGAACACCGTACGCGTGAGGGAGATGAGGGGCGTGCCCACATCAACATTCAGCGCCTTGGCGGCGTCAGGGGCGGCCAGTTCCGCACCTATGTCTTGAATGGCATGATCGACCTCATAGCCCGCGCGTTCCAGCAGCGAGAGAAGCGGCTTCTTGGCAAGCTCATCACGGCTATAGGTCTTGCCGATGGCTTCGGGCACATAGGTCGTGAGCCATGAAAAGGGCTGGCCTTCAAGCAGGCGCGTTCGCAGGGAGCGCTGCACGCGAGAGCCTGCAGGCAGTTTCAGCGCCGCGCAGACACTGGCCGGTGCCGTCTCGTAGCGGAAGTCATGCAGCTTCACTTCTGTAGAAGCACCCATAGCCACGAGCTGGGCCAGAGCATCGGCCAGATCAATGACAATCGGAGCGGGGCTTCCCGCCGCATTCAGGAAAGTGCCTGCACCCCGCCGACGATCAATGAAGCCATCACTTTCGAGTTCAGCCAGCGCCCGGCGCAGGGTGACGCGGGAGACGCTGAATTCGGCCGCCAGCGTCTGCTCACCCGGCAGGCCACCCACAGGATCATAAAAGCCCTGTGCAATGCGGTCGCGCAGAGCGATATAGACCTGTCGGCTTTTGGGCAGTTTGCTGTTGGGCATCGAAAATCGTTGGTTTGGGTCACGACATGTATAGATTATAGGACGACTCAAAACAGGACGGAAGCTCAACGGGAGAGGCGGATGGTCGGCGGGCCAAGGACCATTATCGACAAGATATGGGATGCCCATGTCATAACCGCTCGCGAGGATGGCGATTGCCTGCTCTGGGTCGATCGCCATTTCGTGCACGAAGGGTCCCATCATGGCTTTGGACAAGTCCGCCAGCGCGGCGCTGAGGTGGTGCGGCCGGATCTGACCTTTGGAACAGCCGATCACTATGTCGCGACGCGCAAGGGCGCCGTGCTTGATCCTGATGCCGCGCGCATGGTGCGCCAGCTCACGCAGAACTGCGCTCAGCATGGCATCACCTGTTTCGGTGATGGCGATGCGCGGCAGGGAATCGCCCATGTGGTCGCGCCTGAATTGGGGCTGACTCTGCCGGGGCTGCTGATTGTGTGTGGCGATAGTCATACATCGACGCATGGTGCGCTGGGTGCTTACGCGTTCGGGATTGGTGCGTCGGAAGTTGCCCATGTCCTGATGACGCAAACGATCTGGCAATCGCGTCCACGCCGCCTGCGGATGCGGATCGACGGCACCCTGGCTGCGGGTATTGGTGCCAAAGATATGGCGCTGGCGATTATCGCCAAATTCGGCACTGGTTTTGCTGCGGGCTGCGCGATTGAATATGCCGGCAGTGCAGTGCGTGGCCTGTCTGTCGAAGGACGGCTGACACTTTGCAATCTCTCGATTGAATCAGGTTCGCGTCTGGGGCTCGTTGCGCCAGATGAGGTGACGCTTGGTTATCTGCGTGGCCGCACTTATGCGCCGAAAGGGGATGATTTCGAGCGTGCAGCGCAGGATTGGCTGGCGCTGGCGAGTGATGCTGATGCTGCTTTCGATCAGGAGATCAGCATGGATGCAGGTGACATCGCGCCGATTGTCACCTGGGGCGTCAGTCCTGAGCAAGCCGCGCCTATCACTGCGCGGGTGCCGGATCCTGCAAGGCTGGGCGATGAAACTCGTGCACAAGCCTGGCGTGATGCGCTGGATTATATGGGCCTGACGGCTGGGCAGAGCATCACGGATATCAAGGTTGATCGCGTCTTCATCGGGTCTTGCACCAATAGCCGCATTGAAGATTTGCGGGCAGCGGCGGCCATTTTGAAAGATCGCCGCTCGAAAGTGCCGGGGCTTGTGTCGCCCGGCTCACGCCAGGTGATGCAACAGGCCGAGCAAGAAGGACTTGATCGCATCTTTGTGGAGGCGGGTCTGGAATGGGGTGGGCCGGGTTGTTCAATGTGTGTTGGCATGAATGGCGACATCGTGCCGGCTGGTGAGCGCTGCGCTTCAACCACCAATCGCAATTTCAAGGGGCGTCAGGGCAAGGGCAGTCGCACCCATATCATGTCGCCTGCCATGGTGGCCGCTGCAGCCGTTGCAGGCCATCTCACAGATGCGCGCAAGTTCATGGAGGGCCGCGAGCCATGACGCCTTTCAACATCGTCACCGCCCCATCCTGTCCGCTGGGTCTCGAAAATGTCGATACAGACCAGCTGATCCCCGCGCGTTTCATGCAGACACCTCGCGCGCAGGGCTATGGTGGATTTTTGCTGCATGATCTCAGACGCAGTGAACAAGGCGAGATGCGCAAGGATTTCGCGTTGAATGACGCACGTTATGCGCAGGCGCAGATTATGATTGCGCGCCGCAATTTCGGCTGTGGCTCGTCACGGGAAGCAGCGGTCTATGTGTTGGCCGATGCGGGGTTTCGCTGCGTGCTTGCGCCGAGTTTCGGAGATATTTTCGCGTCCAACTCGGTGCAAAATGGCCTATTGCCGGCGCGGGTGAGTGCAGCAGATATCGAAACATTGCTGAATGATCCATCCGTGCTTGCAGGCGCACCGATCACGGTTGATCTGCCAGCCCAGACAGTCAGCGTGGGCAATAAAAGCGTGCCCTTCGACATTCGCGCTGATTGGAAACAGCGCCTCATCAATGGTTGGGACGCTGTTGATATGACGCGCTCTTATGCGAAGGAGATCGAAGCCTATCTCGCCAAGGATCGTGTTGCACGGCCCTGGAGCGAGCCGCGCCGCTGATCAGATCGTTGGCATTCCCATGCGCTGCCGCCACCAATCGCCTTTCAGCCATGCATAGAGGCTTTCCTTGCTAGCCTCCTCGCCGGCGCCCAGCACCATCGACAGCCAGACGATACAGAACATGCAGGACAGGACCGGTGTGCGGCCCTTGAAAGGCACGCGCGCAATAGGAGCCAGCGTTGGCATACCCGTTCCCAGCATGACAATCGCATCAAGCTCATCATCTGGCATCGCATCCAAAGCCAGCTGAGCCGAGCCTGAGGGAAGCGAATAGATCGGGTGGAACTCATGCGTGGCGCCCGTGGCATTGGTCTTCATCGCGACTTCGAAGCCGCGATCTTCCCAATAAGGTGTGCAAGCTGCATCCAGCGCGCCTGCATAGGGCGAGACGAGGCCAATGCGCTTGGCACCAATCAGACGCAGCGAGTCCACCACAGATGTTGCAGCACTCATTGCGGGAAGGCCGCCGGACTCCTTGCTGACCTGTGCGAGCGTGGCGTCTTCGCTATCCTTGCCGACGAGATAGGATGTCCCCGTGCAGGCGAAGGCGATGGAGGTAATGGGCGCATTGGCAAACTGACGGGCAAATTCCGGCGCGCGCGACCAGTAATCGACGAGGCGCTCTTCAATCGTCTTGTGCGGGCTCAACATGCGCGCATTGATCCACGCGCTGTGGAGCGGCGTCATCATCGCATATTCAGGCTCGACAGTTGTGTTGGCCTGCGGCGTCAGGACGCCCACAAGGGCCTTGGAGGCATATTCCACAGTCATGGCGAGCCCAGCCCCTCATGATTGACAGTCAGATGTATTATTTAGCATACAAGACACATGAACGGTCAACTGTCTGGCCGGTTTTTCGGGGAGCTTTGGTCCCTTGGACACATCTGCCATTGGTCACAGCAGTTCATCTGCCGCCATCTCGATTGAAGGAATCGAGAAGTGGTTCGGTACACGTGACAAGCCTGTTCACGCCCTTGCACCGACGGACCTGAAAGTGCCGGAAGGTGAATTGCTCGTCCTGCTCGGTCCGTCCGGTTGTGGTAAGACCACCTTGTTGCGCATGATCGGCG
The DNA here is from genome assembly GCA_964557555.1 of uncultured Beijerinckia sp. Classification (GTDB taxonomy): domain Bacteria; phylum Pseudomonadota; class Alphaproteobacteria; order Rhizobiales; family Beijerinckiaceae; genus Terripilifer. The sequence continues at coordinate 41,790 of CAZLBA010000001.1, read as the reverse complement.
GCTTGCTGGAGCCAACATCTGGCACATTGCGGATCGAAGGGGAGAGTCTCTGGCAGAATGGCTCGCGCCATGGAGCTGCTTTGAGCGAGCTTGGCATGGTGTTTCAGGAAGCCAATCTTTTTCCCTGGCTCACGATCGAAGACAATATTGCCCTGCCGCTGGAATTGAAGGGCGTCGGCCGCGCCGAGCGCATCGCACGGGCGCATGAGTTAATGAACCTTGTTGGCATCAATGGCTTTGAAAAGCGCTGGCCGCGAGAGCTGTCGGGCGGGATGCGCCAGAGAGCTGCGATTGCGCGTGCGCTCTCATATGATCCCAAGATCCTGCTCATGGATGAGCCCTTCGGTGCGCTTGATGCGATGACGCGCGACAGCATGAACCTTGAATTGCAGCGCATCTGGATGGAGACGCGCAAAACCATCGTTCTCGTCACCCATTCCATCACCGAAGCTGTGTTTCTGGCTGACCGGATTGTGCTGCTTTCACCGCGCCCAGGCCGTATCGACACAATCGTGGATGTGACCATGCCGCGTCCGCGTTCGCTTGATGTGCAGTCAACAAGCGAGTTTCAATCCATTGCCAAGATGCTGCGCCATCGGCTCGCTGAGATTTCGTGAGGCTGGCTTATGTCTGAATCTGCCCCCGCCGATACGTCCACAGGCTTCACCGAAAAGAAAGCCTCACATCGCAACACGCTTCTGCCGTGGATCACCACGCCGGTGCTCGTGCTGCTCCTGCTTTTGTCGTGGCATCTTTATGTCACCATCGCCGATGTCTCCGCTTTCATTCTTCCTGCACCTGCGAAAGTGTGGGATGCGTGGATGGATATGCTCACGTCCTCACGCGCATGGCGGCATACATGGCTGACCGTTTATGTGACGCTTGTAGGCTTTGGCTGGGCGCTGCTAATTGGTGTCGGACTTGGCGTGTTGCTTGGGCGTATGCGCTGGCTCGAACTCACGCTCAACCCTTTCATCGTCGCAACGCAGGTCATTCCCAAAG
>CAZLBA010000001.1:3457-40778 GCA_964557555.1 uncultured Beijerinckia sp. | reverse complement strand
CGAGGTCGAGCTGAAGATCGACAAGATCTCGGCCAAAGTCGCGCTGTTGCCGCTTTTTGTGGTGTGGTTTGGCTTTGGCAACACATCCAAGGTGATCGTGGCGGCCATCCTTGCCTTCTTCCCCATCCTCACCAATACGGTGCTTGGCGTGAAGTCTGTGGATATGGGCCATCGCGACGTCATGACGAGCCTGAATGCAACGCGCTGGCAGATTTTCCGCCGGCTCGAACTGCCATCTTCGCTGCCTTACATTCTCACAGGTATGGAAGTCGGCATTGTGCTTGCCATCATTGGCGCCATCGTCGGAGAATATCTGGGCGGCAATGCGGGCCTTGGTTTCATGCTGGTGTCGAAGATGAATGGCTATGAGACGGATGGTCTCTTTGCTGTCATCATTCAGATGACGCTGCTTGGCTTCTTCTTCTATTTTGCCACAGGTGCCCTGCGTCGCTTGCTGATCCCGTGGCACCAGTCCGTCAATCTCAAGTGATCGAGGCCGCCTGACGAAGGCCCTCGATCATGGATGATTTGAGAAGATAGGCATAGAGACGCTGGCGATCTGATGTGATCGCCTGCAATTCTGCCAACATTTCGCGACGGCGTGTGGGGTCCTTTTCGCGCATACGTGCACGGTTGCGATCAGCCTGTGCAATGATCTGCTCTTTCGCGACAGGACGGCGGCGGCGGTCATAAAGATCAAGCCGCGCGTCTGATGCCCCTTTGCGCAGAATGTCGGTCAATGCAGCCGCAAGCTCGAAGGCGTCATGGACGCCGCCATTAAGGCCCATACCGCCTGAGGGTGAGTTGAGATGGGCCGCATCTCCTGCCAGAGCCACGCGCCCGCGGCGATAGGAGGCAACGATGCGCTGATGCACGCGATAGGGCCGCTTTTCGATCACCTCATAGGGGTCAGGCTTTGGCACAATGATTTGTAGGCTCTCTTCGATCAGCTTTTCGGAGAGCTGTTCTTCAATCGGCAGATCCTCGCGAGGATAGATCGAGGCGCGCCAGCGGCCAGGCACTTTCAACAGACTGAAATTTCCACCCTCTTTCCAGCAATAGGTGACATTGGAAAGCCCTTCGAGATGCTGTTCGAAGGGAAAGTGCGTTGTGACGAGCAAAGTCGTTTCTGGATAGGTTTCCCCGTCAAAGGGAAGTTCCAGCGCTTTGCGTATGAAGCTGCGCGAGCCATCAGCGCCAACCGCGTAGCGGGAGCGATGCGTTTCGCGCGTGCCATTCTTTTCAATCGTGATCGAGACACCAGCCTCGTCCTGAACAAGATCGACAACGGGAGCAGAGAAAACCACTTCGACCAGCGGCTCTTTCTCAATAAGCCGCATCAGGGCTTGCGACAGTTTCCATTGTTCACATTGCAGGCGGTAGGGATGTTTGGTGTCCTTGTCGAGAATGGTGAGATCGAAGACCGCACGTTCTCCAGTGGGGTGGAGACGGATTTGCCAATGCGGACAAATCAGGCCGCGTGAGACAAGCTCTTGCGAGACACCCAGCGGCTCCAGCATATCGAGGGTTGGCGGGTGGAAGGTCGAAGCGCGCAGGTCTTCGGAAATCGCTGGTTCGGCCTCGAAAACCTTGACCGAAATACCGGACCGCGCCAGCAGCAGGGCCAGACAAAGCCCCACCGGACCACCGCCAGAGATGATCACCTCACTATCGCTTCGCGCGCCCGTCATCCTCAACCCCGATCCATGCCGACTGATTGACCTTGTCTGACTTTTAAGACAACCTCACGGCCATCGTCAAAGCGCCATTGGGGAGAGGTCAAAATGCAGACCCGGCGTCAGCTTCTCAAGACAGCGGGTGCGACTTGCGCCTTGCTCGCGAGCCCGGCCATTTTGCGCGCTCAGACGCGCGAACCCTTCGTCATGATGACGCCCTTTGGCTTCATTGCTGACTTTATTGAAATGATGAATGCGATCTCTGGTGGCCATATGGCGGCGCAGGGGCTTGATGCCAAGTTGCTCGGCGGTCAAGGCACCGCCCAGCCAATCCAGCAGTTGATCACGGGGCAGGCCCATATGATCCGGGCATCCGGCATTGACGTCATGCGCGCCATTTCAACGACCAAGGCACCGCTGATCTCGATTGCCACCATGTATCAGGGCTCGACCTTCCATATGGTGAGTTTGAAGAGCAAGCCCATCAGCAAGGCGGAAGATCTTGCAGGCAAGACCGTTGGCATTGTGTCCGTGGGCGGTACGACGGAGGTTTATCTGGATCTCATTCTCGCCAAGGGCGGATTGAGCAAGGACTCGGTGAAGCGTGAAGTGACGGGCAATTCGCCGGGTGCTGTGCAGATCATGAAGCAGGGCCGTGTCGATTGCTTTATCGCATCCATTCAGGTCGTGGTCGCCTTGCAGCGCATGAAGGAAGATGTCGAGATCTGGTCCACGGATCGTTATGCGCCCATGCCCGGCCAGTGCTATATTTCCAACCGTCAGCAGATTGAGCAGAAGCCCGATCTTTACACCCGCGCCATGAAAGCCATGTATGCATCTGCGCGCGAGATCATGACCAAGCCCATGCAGCCTATTTTTGAGCGGGCCGCGAAGGATTTTGAAATCCCGAATATCCGCAATGTGCAGGAACTGGTCGAAGTCGAGAAGGCGACGGCTGATCGCCTGTGGCTCTCCGAGGGCCCCGACAATTTGATGCGCAATGTGCCACGGCTTTGGAAGTCTGGTGTTGATGCTTTGCGCGACAATAAGATCGCTGATCCCGGTGACCCCGAAGCGCTTTACACCAACCGCTTTGTGGATGCTGCGCGCTAGGCGCAGCGGTATTTCAGTCACCTGTCTGCATGATCCAGGGAGTTTGAGATGTTGGCCAAGCACTGCCTCGCCGCCGTTGCATTTTTGACCGCAACACTTTCGATGCCAGTGTCTGCACAAGACTATCCCGCGCAGACGATCAAGCTGATCGTGGGGGCCTCAGCGGGTGGAACCACCGACACGATGGCGCGCGCTCTTGGCCAGCAACTCTCTACATCGCTTGGGCGTCCGGTGGTGGTTGAAAATCGTGCGGGTGCAGGTGGCAATCTGGCTGCAGAATTCGTGGCAAAGTCAAAGCCGGACGGCTCGACCCTCCTCGTCAGTTTCACGAGCCACACTATCAATGCCTCGCTTTATCCCAAGCTGCCTTTCGATCCGGTCGGGGACTTCACGCCGATCAGCATGATCTCGAAAGTGCCGAGCCTGTTGGTGGGCCACCCCAAGCTTGCGGCGCAAAATCTGAAAGATCTGATTGCGCTCGCCAAGAAGCAGCCGGGCAAGCTGACCATGGGGGTTGGCGGCATCGGCTCGTCCCTGCATCTGGCGGGCGATCAGTTCAAGACCATGGCTGGAGTTGATATTCTCAACGTGCCTTACAAGGGCACGGCACCCGCTTTGCAGGACGTTGTGGCGGGACAGGTGGATTTGATGTTCATCAGCATGGTCACCGGCTCTGCGCAGGTGCAAGGCGGAACGCTGCGCGCTTTTGGCGTCACAAGCGCGCGTCGGCAGCCCACCTTCCCGGATCTTCCAGCTATCGGTGAAGTCGTCCCCGGCTTTGAGTCCGAGGCCTGGTTTGGTCTTTTCGGTCCAGCCAAATTGCCGCCGGACATCACGGCCAGACTGAGCGCCGCCGTTGTTGCCGCTCTCAACGATCCTAAAATGGTCGATTATCTGCGGCGCGAGGGCGCAACGCCTGCAGCCATGTCGCCCGAAGCCTTCACCGCTTTCCTTCGCGAAGACATTAAGCGCTGGGCGCCGATTGTGAAACAGTCGGGCGCCACAGCCGAATGAGGTGCTGAGTGCCCAAGCTCATCGGGCACTCAGATCAGGTCACTGGTAGCTGCAGGATTCCTTCAGTGTTCCGCCGGTGACGGCAGCCTGGCAGGAGCGCACGCCGATGGGGCCACTGCGTGCTGGTGCGCCTTCCACTTGCACTTGCTTGGGCTGACGAACGCGGTTGGGAAGATGCGAAGCATCCAGTACCAGATTGCGCGTTGCACCGAATTGCACCATCACGGGATGGCCCGGCTGGAAGACGGGATCTTCCGAGTTTTGGATCTGGTTGATGACCTGCGTTGAGCCATCTGCGAAGGCGATGGTATATTGGATCGCGTTGTTTGTTTCCGCTGCATGATGCGCAACAGCACCTGCAATGCCACCAATCAGCAGGCCGGCCAGAGCAGCTCCATCACTGCGACCGATTGCGGCGCCTGCCAATCCGCCTGCAAGCGCACCACCGCCGGTTGCTGCTGTCGGATCGCTGCGCACATTGACAGGCTTCTGCGCGAGAACAGTGCCGAATTTCACCTGATAGGCTTGGCCAGAGTCACCAACCCTCACGTCATTCACACTCTTGTTGGCGCAGCCAGCCAGAGCGGCTGCGGCCAATAAAACAACAAAGGCACGAGCGATAAACATTTCTGCTGCCCCTATGGTCGCTTGATAACCCAAACAGCCTAGAGAAAGCTCCACCGGTTGTCACTTGCTCTTTCAGTGAGTGTGACAGGATCTGTCGCCCCGTGCGTGCCTTTCTTCTGATCAGTGCGTCTATTTCCGAATAGATGTCAAAGTGATCTGTCCATTGACGCGCTCAGCCGTGAACTGAATATTTTCACCGGGCTTCACCTGTTTCAGCATGTCGGCGGTTCCGACCCGGAACACCATCGTCATTTCGCCCATGTCCAGATTGGGAATGGGGGCGTGACGGATGGTGATCTTTTCGGCTGCAGCGTCAACTTTTGTCACCGTGCCCCTGACGAGCGGAGTGGATTGTGCCCAAACAGGGGCCGCGATGCAAAGTGCTGCAAAGACAATGGAAATCTTGCGCATCATTTTCTCCTGCTCACAATGATCTCACCACTCATGCCAGCTTCGCGATGTCCGGGAATAAGGCATGAGAAATCGAAACGTCCTGCTTTGGTGAAGCGCCAAAGCAAGGTGCCGGATGTTCCGGGTTCCAGCTCCTTGGCATTCGGGTCATCATGTTCCATGTCGGGGTTCTTCTTCATTTCCTCTGCATGGGCGAGATTGGCTTCCAATGTTCCAATCACCATTTCATGCTTGAGGGCTCCGATATTTTTGAGCCGGAACATGATCTGCTCGCCCTGCGTGATGCGCAGCTGCGAGGGCTCGAACAGCATCTTGCCATCGGCCTCTTTCATGATGATGTCGATAACGCGTGACTTGCGCTTGGGATCCCCTGGCTCTCCAAAATCGGTCATTGCATGATCATGGTGACCATGATGATGGTGGGAAGATGCAGAGGGTCCAGCCATAGCGCCTGCCGCAGCGAAGACGCCAGCCATGATGAGGGTCGAGACTGTTGCGCGTTTAGTGATGGCCATGACCTGAGCCTCCTTTCTTGCGTGGATCTGTGACATTGAATTTCGCATCTCCTGCAGGAGGCGATTTGCTGTTCGTCGCGGCAGGTGCAGGGCCTTTATACTCATAAGCGACAGTGCCGGGCGGGTGCTGAAACCAGCCGGGATCCTTGTAGTCATGACTTGCGAGGCCCTCGCGTACTTTGACCACTGAGAACATGCCACCCATTTCAACCGGGCCGAATTGTGCAAAGCCCGTCATCATTGGCAGCGTATTGTCAGGCAGCGGCATTTCCATCGAACCCATTTCGCCCATGCCGGTCGAGCCCATGGGCATATAGTCTGGCAGAAACTTTTTCAGACGCTGCGCAATGTCTTTCTTATCGACGCCGATATAGGTCTTCACCGAATGACCCATCGCATTCATGGTGTGATGTGACTTGTGACAGTGAATGGCCCAGTCTCCTGCTTCATCTGCCACGAAATCAAAAGAGCGCATCTGCCCGACTGCAACATCAATGGACACTTCCGGCCACGCGGCTTCTTCGGGAACCCAACCGCCATCCGTGCCAGAGACCTTGAACTCGTAACCATGCATGTGAATGGGGTGATTGGTCATGGTGAGATTGCCAAAGCGGATACGGACCTTGTCATTCTTGGCCACGACGAAGGGGTCAATGCCGGGAAAGGCACGACTGTTCCAGCACCACATGTTGAAGTCGAGCATCGTATTGACCTTGGGCAGGCGACTGCCCGGCTCGATGTCGAATGCATTCAGCAGAAATGCAAAGTCGCGATCCACGCGACGGAACTTCGGATCTTTGGGGTGCACGATGAACAGACCCATCATGCCCATGGCCATTTGCACCATTTCATCTGAGTGGGGATGATACATGAATGTGCCGCTGCGGCGCAGCTGGAACTCATAGACAAAGGTTTTGCCTGGCGGGATATGGGGCTGCGTCAGGCCTCCAACGCCATCCATGCCATTGGGCAGACGTTGCCCGTGCCAATGTACGGCGGTTGTCTCCGGCAGTTTATTAGTGACGAAGATGCGCACCTTGTCACCTTCCACAGCTTCAATTGTGGGGCCGGGTGATTGGCCGTTATAGCCCCACAGATTGGCGACCATACCCGGTGCGATTTCGCGTATGACCGGTTCTGCGACGAGGTGAAACTCTTTCCAATCGCCATTCATGCGATGGGGCAGTGTCCATCCGTTCAATGTCACGACGGGCTGATAATCGGGGCCGCTTTTTGGAAAAAGAGGCGATTGGGTTTTGGCCTCTTTCATGACGGGAGCTTCAGGCAGCGCCGCATGAGCGGTTCGTCCGCTCACCAGCCCCGCGGCCGCGACAACGAAGCCGCCAGCGCCCAGCATTTTGCGACGGGAGATATCCATCTCAAGACCTCCTCAATGAACATCAGCAGCAGCGCTGGCCATGGGCGCGCGCGTAGCTGCATTGCTGGTTCCAGTGCCGCCGCCAGCAAGGGCAGCGCGCATTTCATTCTCTGCAATCCAGAAGTCCCGCTTGGCATCTATCGCCTGCATGCGCGCAAGAATAGTTGCGCGCGTATCGGTGATGAGGGAGCTGAGATCCTTGAGCATCCCGTTATAATGCAGCAGCATCTCATTCTGGATTTCCTGTCGCAGTGGCAGGATGGATTTGTCGTAATGGCGTGCGATTTCCCACGAGCCGCGATAGGCCGCATAGGCCTCGCGCGCTTCAGAGCGCACACGCACCGCCTTGTCAGCGAGAAGATTGGCAGCGCGCATGTAGCGATTTTCTGCATCGAGGACTTTGGCCGTGCCAAAATCAAAGATGGGAATTTCGAATTCCAGCCCGACGCCACTTTGCCGTGTGGTCGTATTGGAGGCACGATCCTTGACCTCCTTGCTGCGTCCCACAAGCTCAATGTCGGAAACGAAACGGGTAGCCTGCGTCAGGCCGAGTCCGATCGCAAGTGCTTCCAACTCATGTTTCTGTGCGGCGAGATCGACGCGCCTGATCAAGGCCTGCGCCTCAACCGATGCCGCGCTGCGCAAGCTTGCAGGCAGGGCTGGCAAACGTGTTGGCAGTTTGAAATCGACATCCTTGCCCCACAGGCCCAACAGGCGGATCAGTCTTTCGCGTTCCAAACGCTGATTGAGGCGCGCCCGCGCAAGCTGATTGTCCAGCTCCGCAGCCAACGCATATTCGCGCGCCTGATCGAGCTTGTTCATGCCGCCTGTTTCACCCAGTTTGCGGGCAATATCGGCCTGAGTGTCAGTAAGCGCTTTGGCCTCTGTCAGAACGAAAACCTGCTCATTGGCGCCAACGGCGCGGTAATATTGTCGGCGTACGTCAATGGCGAGACGCAAGGTCGACTCGGCTGCGCGATATTGTGCCGCTCGAAAGTCTTCCTGCGCTCTTGCCGCGCGTATGGGCGCTGTCAGGACCGAGAAAAGTCCAACGAGAATTTCGCGCTCGATCTCAAGCTCACCCCCACCAGACATCCGGCTCACGCCAAAGCGTGGATTTGACGGCAGGCTGCCGCGAATGAGTGCGGCTTGCGCGATGCCAAGTTCATTGAAGGAGGCTTGGAGTGCGCGATTGTTGAGAAAGCTCAGCTCAACGGCGGTCTGAGCATCAAGTGGTTTTTTCAGCAAAGCGGCACTGCGTTGGCTGGCCTGTTGCAGATCAGCTTCGCTTGAGATGATTTGCGGTTGATGGCCCGTTTCTGTGGCGGTAATCGCCGCAACAGAGCCAAACCCATTTTCACCGATGCAGCCGGCAAGGCTCAACGTCAGTAGAAGAACGCCAGCGGTTGGCAGGAGACGTGCGGCTTTCATCGGCGGCCCTCCTGCGGGCTCACACGGCGATTGAGCTCGCCCCATTCAAGTGGCTCAATGATCTTGTAGTCGCGCGCATCTGAGGTGACGCTGGCGCTGCGTTGGGGGCGCAACCCCTGCGAGGGATCAGCCGGCGCCAAGAGACTGCCGGGGACTTGCTGTGCGCAACCCGCAAGGGCGAGTGCAAGACAGCTGAAGAAGAGCTGTTTCATAAAGAGCCTCGTGACCAAAGGAGTTCGGCCCCGCAGAAGGGCTTTCACATCTTTTCTGGTCAGACTCTGGGTGGAGGGTCGGCCTGAGCGGGCTCGATGCCTGCGTGAAGCCCGGCAGACGGCGCGGCGTGCAGGGCAGAAATCGCCGCCAATATGATCATGCTGGGGTTTACCACCGCCAGAATCATGTGGCAGCCAAGTTGACAGCAATCCTTGGCTGCAGGCTGCGTGTCTGACGTTCCGCAGGTCAGGCAAGCCTGTTCAGTCGCCGCCTTTGCATGAAGCTGATGGTCATGCGCGCCATGCTTGTGTTGCTGGTGCGACTGGTGCTGGTGCGACTGGTGCTGATGATGATGCTGGGTTACCTGAAGGCTCTTGTGTGACCCATGATCCCGCGCATGGGCAATCGTGCCGAGCGGCGCGAACGCCACAGCAACAGCAACCCAGAGCAGAAGCAGGTAGCGTCCCAACGCAGAGCCTCTCAAGAACGATTCACAAACCTTGCGCCTTCAATCCCTGCGGGTCAAGACGCCGGAGCTTGAACGTGACTTTTGGTGGCAGCAAAGCGCAAGGCGGGGCGCCAGGTGCCCAGAGCGATGCTGGCGATCACCAGAGCCGTGATGGCGTAAAGGGCCGTCCATTCTGACGCAATGATCGCCTGCAGATCTTCGCGGGTACCTTTGCCATCGGCCAGTTGTGCGGCAATGAGGGCTCCATCATTGGCTTTCGACTGGACAACGGCGAGTGTTGATTCAAACAGGGTGAGGCCGATGAGCGCCTTGACCCAGACCCAGCGATGTTCCTGAAACGGCCGATGCACCACGATGGCCAGTAGGCCAGAGACAAGCGCCAGACCCAGAGAAGGGACCAAAACATAATTGGCGAGCTGCGAAATCATCATGCGCAGCTCAGCGACCTGTGTGGAGGTCTCTTGTGGCGCCTTCAGCAAGAGGAAGGCATAGCCGATCAGGCCGGCGGCCATGCCGCAGGAGGAGAGGTGGTGGCAGAACTTCAATAGCCGGCGCATCGGCTGCGTCCTCCTTGAGGGCTGCTGCAACGGCTTGACCGCAGGTGCATCAAGCTTGGCAAATAGGTCGCAGGCCGTGCCAGTGCAAGTGCGTTGAACGAAACAGCTTGACCCCGTCTTTGCGACACACCCCGTCCATCCTGATCTTTTCAATTGCGCAGCATGGGTGCGGTGTTAAACTTTGCCAATCACTCGACATGGTGCCAGACGGGAGCTGGACCTCCATCATGTCGAGACGTTCGGCCCGGTCGATAGACAAGAGTCCGGCGCACAGGCAGTAGGTGAAAAAGAATGACGACGACCGTGCCACCGGATGTGTCAGGTATTCCGGCTTTTGACGTTGACATGTATGCAGATGATCAGCTGCGCAATCCCTACCGGGTTTATGAGCAGCTTCGGGAAGCTGGGCCTGTTGTTTATCTCACCCGCCACAACTGCTTTGGCTTTCCCCGTTACGCGCAGGTTCGCGAAGCGCTCGAAGATCATCGCACCTATCTTTCCGGCAAGGGTGTGGGCCTTTACGAGCCGGGCAATCAAACCCGCAAGGGAACGCCCATCGCCAGCGATCCACCCTATCACACAAAAATCCGCGGTATTCTGAATGAGCGACTGTCGCTCGTTGCTGTACGTGAATTGCAGCCAGATGTGCAGGCGCAAGCCGACAAGCTCGTTGATGAAGTGCTTGCGCGTGGGTCTTTTGATGGTGTGGCCGATTTCGCGCGCCAGTTTCCGCTGCGGGTCATGGCTGATCTGATCGGCCTGCCCGAAGACGGGCGCGACAAATTACTTGGTTGGGCTGATGCAGGCTTTAATCTGTTTGGGCCTGAGAATGAGCGCGTGAAGCGCTCCATTGGCCGCTTCCCCGAAGTGACCGCCTATATCAAGTCGCTTGAACAACCCGGCCGCTTGCGTGAAGGCAGTTTGGGGGCCGCGATTTATGAAGCAGCTGATCGCGGTGTGATTACGCGCGAACAGGCGGGGCCGCTGATGATCGCCTATCTGATGGCGGGGCTCGATACAACGATCAACGGTATCAGTGCGCTGGTGATGATGTTTGGCCAGAACCCGGATCAATGGGACATGGTGCGCGAGAATCCCAAGCTCATTCCGCAGGCTTTCAATGAAGCCATTCGTATTGAAAGCCCCATCCAGCTTTTGCGCCGCGTGACGAGCTGCGATGTTGAGATTGAAGGTGTGAAAGTCCCTGCCGACTCGCCAGTTTTGTTGATGTATGGCTCGGCCAATCGCGATGAGCGCCGCTGGCCTGATGCCAATCGTTTCATCGCCAATCGCAACCCCGTGGGACATCTTGCTTTCGGCATGGGCATTCACAATTGCGCCGGGCAGCATGTCGCACGTCTGGAGGCCAATTGCATCTTTGATGCGATGGTGCGCAAGGTGAAGCGCATTGAAACGGGTGCGGGCGAATGGCATCTCAACAATATCATTCGCGGGCTTGAGACCCTGCCGACAAAGTTCAGCGCCTGATGAGCGATTGCGACATTCTCATCATTGGTGGCGGCTCTGCGGGCTGTGTTCTGGCGGCACGACTGAGCGAAGATCCGTCCCGTAGCGTCGTGCTTGTTGAAGCGGGCGGTGATCTTCGCGAAGGCGCTGTGCCGGAGGATATAGCGAGCAGCTATCCCGGTCGGGCCTTTCTCAATCCGCAAAACATTTGGCCGCAACTGACAGGACTGATGGGTGTCGCTTCTGGCAATCAGCCGATGAAGCGTGCGCCGCGCCGGTATGAGCAAGCGCGTGTGCTGGGTGGTGGATCAGCGATCAATGCGATGGCCGCCAATCGCGGCGCGCCGTCTGACTATGCTGAATGGGTCCAAAATGGCGCGAGCGGATGGGGTTGGGACGATGTGCTGCCCTATTTCAGGAAAATAGAAAGCGATCAGGATTTCGGTGGTCCCTTGCATGGCAAGGATGGTCCTTTGCCGATCCGGCGCAGATTCGCGTCTGATCAATCGCCCTTCGTGCAGGCTGCAAGCGAGGTGTTGCGTCGGCAAGGCTTTGCGCAACGGGAAGATCAGAATGGCCAGTGGCAGGATGGTATTTTTCCTGTCGCGATTGCGCGCGGTGCGAAAGGTGAGCGCGTGCCAGTCTCGCTCGCTTATCTCACACAGGCGGTGCGTGCGCGTCCTAATTTGCGCGTCATCACGCAGGCCTCTGCGCATTCGCTCATCATGCAAGGACAGCGGGTTCTGGGTGCGCGGATTGAAATGCGAGGCAGTGTGCAGGATATTCATGCGCGCGAGACCATTCTATCTTGCGGCGCCTTGCACACCCCGGCCTTGCTGATGCGCAGCGGTATCGGTCCTGCATCGGAGCTTGCAGGCCATGGGATTGAGGTTGTAGCAGCGCGTGCTGGTGTGGGTCGCAATCTGATGGAGCATCCCTCGCTCGCGCTGTCCGCTTACCTGAAGCCCCATGCGCGGCTTGATGATCCCAGGCATCATCAAATTCATGCCTGTCTGCGCTTTTCATCTGGCCATGCTGAGTGCCCGCAAGGCGATATGCATATGGCGATGGTGGCCAAGTCGGCTTGGCACAATGTCGGGCAGCGGCTTGGCACTTTGTTCGTCTGGGTGAACAAGGCCTATTCGCGCGGTGAAGTGCGATTGGCGAGTGCTGACCCTCATGCCCATCCCAATGTTGATTTCCGCCTGCTAAGTGACCCGCGTGATCGCAAACGCCTGGCAGATGGTATTCGCCTCGCGGCCAAGGTCTTTGCTGATCCAGCGATGCGCGCCGTCTGCGATCCAGCTTTTCCAGCTGCTTTTTCTGATCGTGTGCGGCGCGTCTCGACACCGGGCATGCGCAATTCTGTCCAGGCAGCGATCTTCGGCTTCATGCTCGATCTTGCAGGGCCTCTGCGCGGGCGTCTGGTGCGCGATGTCATCACCGGTGGCGTGACTCTGGATGCTTTGCTGGCCGATGAAAAACGCATGGATGATTTTCTGACCCTCGCTGCCGGTGGTGTGTGGCATCCATCTGGCACGTGCCGAATGGGCGCAGCCGATGATCCCATGGCTGTCACTGATCCGCATGGACGCGTTTATGGGGTTGAAGCTTTGCGCATTGCCGATGCATCTTTAATGCCGACTATTCCTTGCGCCAATACCAATATGCCGACGATCATGATGGCGGAACGTTTGAGTGATTTGATCCGGCAAAAAATCTGAACTGGACTGCGAAATGACCAATTATCATTCCTTGATCGGCATTGTGCTGATGGTCTTGTCGAGCGCTTTGCTCGCCACAAAGGATGGACTTGCCAAAACATTTTTAGGCGACATCTCGCCAGTCCATCTCATTTGGTTTCAATATGTCGGAAACTTTTTGGTGATGGCTTGTGTGGCTGCGCCAAAGTTTGGTTGGGCAGTGCTCAGACCCAAGCCTATTGCGTGGCAGATGGTGCGCGGGACCGCCAGTGCGGCAGCGGTCTGTATGCTTTATTGGGCGCTCTTTTACATTCCCCTCGCGGATGCAACGGCTGTCTTCATGTTGGCGCCGGTCATCGTCACAGCGGTGTCTCCCTTCATATTGGGCGAGAGGCTGAGTACGGATCGCATGATGGCAGTCGGCGTTGGGTTCCTCGGCGTTCTGGTGATTTTGCGGCCAGGCTTCGGTGGCGATGTGACGGGTTATTACATTGGCACCGGCGCTGGTATGTTGCTCGCGCTTTATTACATCGCCAATCGCCGCTTGGTGAAAGCAGCTCCTCCGCTCCTGAATGTGACGCATAATGCACTGACCGGCGCGATAACGCTGACACTTTTTCTGCCGCTCTTCTGGAACAGCGTGCCTGTTGAGATTGCGCCCAAGATTGCAGGCGTGATTGCGCTGGCGGTTGTGGGGCAGGGCTGCGCCATTTTTGCTTTTCACCACACGCCCGCACCCGTGTTGGCACCTTATTCTTATTCCATGCTCGTTTTCGCGGCGATCATCGGCTATGTCTGGTTTGATAATGTGCCCGATGCGCTCACCTCGATTGGTATTGCGCTAATCGTGGGTGCCGGCCTTTACATCGCCAATCGTGAACGCCAATCGCTAATGGCTCAGGCCAAGTAACGGAACTTGCCGCCAGCGCTTTTCGTTTGCGCTGCATGAACGAGACCGTCAGCTTTGAAGCGATCCCCGTTAATCTGCTCCCGCTCTTGCAGGCGCAGTATCCAAGTTTTCGTGACTGGTATCTGGCGCGCGAAGCAGCAAAGCTGCGGTTGGAGACAGCTGCGCTGGAGGTTTTCCCCGCTCCCGATCAGGCCTACGAAGCCGCGCGCTATTTGCGCAGCCGTATCATGCGCTGGGACCGTGAACATCCCGTGCCACTCACGGCGCAGGACGTTGAAAAAGTTGCAGGCGAGACTAAGCCTCGCCTGCGCTTGGGTTGATTTGCGACAGATCTGTTACCAGCCCTTGGGCAGGAACTTGCCGAACTTCTCGCGCACATCCTTTTCAAGCTGCGGGCTGTTGCGCACCACATCAGGCCAGGTGGCCTTGCGGTTCCACGGAACGCAGGCATCGATGATCATGCGCGAATTCATGTTGTGCTTGTCATCGGGATAGGACATCGGGTCGAGATGGGTGCTCCAGCATCCATGCAAGAGCTGCACATCATCGCGAGGATCGCAGCGTGTGCAGATCGACCAGATCACATCATTGATGTTGGCAGGATCAATATCATCATCCACGACCACGACAACACGATTGGCATAGGCGCCTGCGTGACATTGCGAGGCGATGAGGCCCGCTTGCTTGGCATGGCCTGCATACATCTGCTTGATCGACACGGTGAGCCACATGCGGCTGCCGCCAGCTTCATGTGACCATACACCGCGCACTTCCGGCACGCCGGCTGCTTCAAGCTCCTGCCACACGGCGCCCGAACGTGCCGTGCCGCGATAGAAAGTATCATCATTCGGCGGCACGCCGGGGATTGCACCTGTCAGAATGGGATTGTCGCGATGCCAGAAGGTTTCGACGCGAATGGCCGGGCGCATATCCTTGCCGCCCGCGTAATAGCCAGTCCATTCACCGAGCGGACCTTCTTCGATCAGATCGCCCTTGTGGACATAGCCTTCAAATGCAATCTCCGCCTCCGCCGGGATCGGCAGCCCGGTCACAGGGCCATTGATGACGCGAATTTCTTCGCCCAGCAGGCCGCCGGCCGCTTCAAACTCATTCTTGCCGTAAGGGATCTCAAGACCCGCAACCGCAAAAAGACCGGGATGAACGCCAGTCACGACCGCGATGGGGCAGGGCTGTCCCTTGTCGTGATATTTGCGCATGAGAATGTCGCCATGCTTGCCCTTGGAGATCATGACAGAAGCAACCTTCTTGTCATGCACCTGCACGCGATAAGCACCATAATTGATCCAGCCTGACTCGGGATCCTTCATGATCACCATGCAGCCCGTGCCCATGAAGTAACCGCCGTCACCTTCATGCCAACGTGGCGTCGGGATTTTGAGAAGGTCGATGTCATCGCCTGTGAAGCTGTTTTCAAGCAGGGCGCCGTGATTGACCTGCTTGGGCGGGATCGTTGGCGCGTTCTTCATATAGTCGCGCCAGAACCGAACAAGATCGACTTCGCTCGTGTCTTCCGGCAGGCCGAGCGTGAGCGCAATGCGCTTCACGGATGTGAGGAGGTTTGAAAGCACGCGGAAGCCTGGCTGATAGCCGGGCACTTCATCAAACAGCACCGAGGGGCGGTTCATGCCGCGCATGGCGATGTCGATGATGCCACCGATCTCGCGCTCGCGATCTGCGCCCTTGATGTTGATGAGCTCGCCCGCCCGTTCCATATGGGCGATCCAATCGCGCAAATCCTGCCCGCGCGCGGTGCGCTGTGACCCTGCCATGCCTGTCTCCCGGATGGGGCCGCAGATCCGGCCCTTATGCCAACTGTGCCAAAATTGGATCACGTTCTTTTGGCCCGGTCAATGGCGGGGCCGGGGCCTTGGGGGCGCGCCTGTGAATGGTCGGCAGTGGCCGGAAAAGCCCGAATCACGGAGTCTTTCGGGGAGCGGCGGGGGATGTGCACAAAAGAGGCGGGACGCGCCCCCTCTCTTGCCCGCGAGCCGAAAAGCGGCTTTAGTACAAAAAATGGTTCACTTCTCAGCGGAGCCGCTTTTGCGATGAAGCCCCCCTCATTTGCCTATCACGACCCCAAAAGCGTGGAAGAGGCCGTGGCGCTTCTGGGCTCGCTTGAAAATGCCAAAGTGCTGGCGGGCGGCCAGTCGCTGATGCCCATGCTCAATATGCGCTTCGTGCTGCCCGACCATGTCATCGATCTCAACAATGTGCCGGGTTTGGCAGGCATTGAGAAGCAGGCAGATGCGCTGATCATTGGCGCGATGACGCGTCAGCGGGAGCTGGAATTCAGTTCCGTCATTGCCGAACACTGTCCTATCCTGAGTGAGGCCTTGTTGCAGGTGGGTCATCGCCAGACGCGCAATCGCGGCACGATTGGCGGCTCCCTCTGCCATCTCGACCCTGCGGCTGAATTGCCGACGCTGTGCCTAGCTATGGATGCTGAGGTCGAAGCTGTTGGCGCGCAGGGTGCGCGCGTCATCCCCTTCGCGGAGTTTCCTCTGGCTTACATGACGCCGGGCATTGCGCCTGATGAGCTTGTCACGCGCATTCGGTTGCCCTTGTGGCCGAAGATGCACGGCTTTGCCTTCGAAGAATTCGCCCGCCGCCATGGCGATTTCGCAATTGCTTCCGCCGCCGTACTGCTGACGCTTGATTCAGCTGGCGCGATTGACCGCATTGCGGTCGCGACTGGTGGTGTTGCGCCAACGCCTTTGCGCATGGATGCGGTTGAAGCTTTGTTGAAGGGCGTCAAGCCAACGCCTGAGGCTTTGAAGGCTGCTGTCGTGCCTTGCAAGGAAATCGACGCGCTGGGCGATGTGCATGCGCCCGCGAGCTATCGCCAACATCTGGCGGGCGTGATGGTGCGCCGCGCATTGACCCGCGCTGTCGCACGCGCCAAGGGAGAAAACGCATGAGCGAGCCCATGCGCGAGATTGAACTGACCGTGAATGGTCGCAAGCTGAAAGCAACCGTGCCCGTGCGCATGACGCTGTCTGATTGCCTGCGTCACGAACTCGGCCTCACAGGCACGCATGTGGGGTGTGAACATGGTGTGTGTGGCGCTTGTACCGTTTTATTTGACGGCCATTCGGCACGCTCTTGCTTGATGCTGGCTGTGCAGGCGAATGGGCATGAGATCACCACGATCGAAGGCCTTGCGGCACCCAATGGTGAGTTGAACCATCTGCAAACAGCATTGAAAGAACATCATGGCTTGCAATGCGGTTTCTGCACGCCGGGCATGTTGACCACGCTCACGGAACTGTTGCGCGATAATCCTTCACCGAGCGCAGAAGATGTGCGCATTGCGATCTCCGGCAATCTTTGCCGCTGCACCGGCTATGAGGGCATCGTGGCAGCTGCGCTTGATGCAGCTGAGCGCATGAAGCAAGGGAGCCGCGCATGACCCGCATCATCGGTTCCAGTGTTGAGCGCGTCGAAGATCGTGCCTTGTTGCGCGGTCAGGCCTGCTTTGTTGATGACATCGCCTTTCCGGGCATGTTGCATGCCGCTTTCGTGCGCAGTGCACAGGCTCACGCATTCATCCGCAACATTGATATTTCTGCCGCTCTCGAAGTGCCCGGCGTGCGCGCCATCTGGCGGATGGAGGATATTGTTCATCATCTGAACGACCCTCTCCTGAAAGTGGCGCTACCGAGCCCCGCCTTCCGGCAAGAGTTGCATCGCCCGGCCCTCAGCGACAAAGAAGTCGTGCATGTGGGTGAAGCGATTGCGGTGGTGATTGCCGATAGCCGCTATGTGGCGGAAGATGCCGCTGCATTGATAATGATTGATTATGAGCCGCTGCCAGCTGTGAATGATTGTCAGGCTGCACTCGCTCCTGATGCGCCGCGCGCGCATAGCAATCAGCCGCATAATCTGGTCGCTGAATTCACCATGGGCTATGGCGATCATGCCAAGGCCTTTGCAGATGCGCCGCATGTCTTCCGCGAAGAGCTGTGGCAGCATCGCGGCGTCGCGCATTCCATGGAATGTCGCGGCGTGGTTGCGCAATACGATAAGCTCGAAGACCGTATCACGGTGTGGAGTTCAACGCAGACGCCCCATGCCTGCAAGCGTGTGATTTGCGAAGTTCTCGGTCTTGATGAAGACAAGCTGCGCGTGGTGACGCCTGATGTTGGTGGCGGCTTTGGTCCCAAGCTTGTGTTCTATCCTGAAGAAGTGATCCTTGCCCTTGCCACGCGCGAATTGCGTGCGCCGGTGAAATGGATCGAAGATCGTCGCGAACATTTCGTCGCCACCACGCAAGAGCGCGATCAGTTGTGGGATATGGAAATCGCGGTTGATGATGAGGGCAAGATCCTTGGTCTGCGTGGTCTGCTCATCCATGACCACGGCGCTTACACCGCGCGCGGCGTCAATGTGCCCTATGGCTCTGCGGCTGCCATCACACTGCCTTATGTGATCCCGGCTTTCTTCCTCGACATCAAGCTTGCTGTCACGAATAAAGTGCCGGTCACGCCCATTCGTGGTGCGGGTCAGCCGCAGGCTGTTTTTGCGATGGAGCGTTTGCTTGATCGTGTGGCGCGCGAATTGAAGATCGCGCCTGAAGAAGTGCGTCGTCGCAATCTGGTGCCGCCGGAAAAGATCCCCTACACGACACCGCTCAAGACGCGCGGTGGTATGCAGGTCGTGCTCGATAGCGGCGATTACCCTGCCACGCAAGCCGCTGCTCTTGCAAAAGCTGATTGGGCTGGCTTCCGCGCGCGTCAAGCGCAAGCGCGCAAAGAGGGTCGCTATCTCGGCATCGGCATGGCCAATTATGTTGAAGGAACGGGGCGCGGTCCCTTTGAGCCTGTCAGCGTGCGCATTGGCGAGAATGGCCGCATCCATGTTGCAAGTGGTGCTGCCGCAATGGGCCAAAGCACCAAGACCATGCTGGCGCAAGTTGTCGCGGAACAGCTTGGTTGTGACATGAGCAATGTCTCAGTTGTGACGGGTGATACGGCGGCGATTGATTATGGGATGGGCGGCTTCAATAGCCGCCAGGCGGTGATGGCGGGCGCATCGGCTCATGCAGCGGCGCAAAAGGTGCGCGCGAAAGCGCTCACTGTTGCCGCTCATATGCTTGATGTCGGCGAGCAGGCGCTTGAGATCGAAGGTCGCCATGTGCGCCTCAAGGGCAGTGATGACAAGAAGGTCGGCCTTGGTGAGATTGCGCGCGCGCTGGCGGGTCTCCCCGGTTATTACGTGCCCGGTGGTCTTGATCCGGGCCTTGAAGCGACCGAGCGCGTCATCATCAATGATATGACCTATGCTAATGGTACGGCGGTTGTTGAAGTTGAGGTTGATCCTGAAACGGGTCTCGTGAAACTCGAACATGTCACCTTCGCGCATGATTGCGGCAATGTGCTTCATCCGCAGATCGTGGAAGGGCAGATCATCGGCGGTATGGCGCATGGCATCGGCAATGCGCTTTATGAGTGGATGGGCTATGACGAGAATGCGCAGCCTGTCACCACAACACTTGCTGAATATCTCCTTGTGAGCGCGACAGAGATGCCGGTGAAAACCGACATTGTGCATCTCACTTCGCCCACTCCGCTCAACGAACTTGGCATTAAGGGTGTCGGCGAGTCTGGCGTTATTCCTATGACAGCTGCTGTTGCGGCGGCTGTTGATGACGCGCTCGCGCCTTTCAATGTGAAAATCACCCGCGTGCCGATCACGCCGCCCGAACTTGTCTCCCTGATTGAGAAGGCAAACCCATGACAACGCGCATCACCATCCGCAAGCCTGACGATTGGCATCTGCATGTGCGTGATCATGAGATGCTGCAAGCCTCGTTGCCGCATACGGCAGCGAAATTCGGCCGCGCGATCCTGATGCCCAATCTCGTGCCGCCGGTGCGTACCGCTGCAGACGCAGATGCCTATCGCAAGCGTGCCATGGCCGTGTTGCCGAAGGATACGACATTCAAGCCGCTGATGACCTGCTATCTGACAGATGACACCGACCCTGATGATGTCGAGCGCGGTTTCAAAGAAGGCATCTTCACTGGTGTGAAGCTCTATCCCGCCAATGCCACGACAAACTCAGCCGCCGGCGTGACGGATTATCGCAAGATTGAGCCCGTGCTCGCGCGCATGGAAAAGATTGGAATGCGCTTCCTCATTCACGGGGAAGAAGTGGATCCGAGTGTTGATGTGTTTGATCGTGAAGCGGTGTTTATCGAGCGTCGCTTGATCCCGATGACGAAGAAGTTTCCGGGGTTGAAGATCATCCTTGAACATCTCTCGTCAAAGATCGGTGTTGATTATATTCGCTCAGCAGCGCCGCAAGTGGGTGCAACCATCACGCCTTATCATTTGCGCCACAATCGCACGGATTGGTTGGGCTGGGGCAATCGCCCTTATTTCTATTGTATGCCTGTTATCAAGACCGAGCAGGATCGGCTGGCGCTTGTTGACGCAGCAACGTCAGGTGATGCCTGCTTCTTTCTTGGTACAGATTCCGCACCTCATTCCGTCGCCAAAAAGCTTGCCGTGGTTGGTGCTGCCGGCCTCTTCAATTCGCCGGTTGCGATTGAGTCTTATGCGCAGGTTTTTGATGAGCAGGGGAAGTTGCAAAACCTGGAAGCCTTTGCCTCGCTGAATGGCCCCCGTCATTATGGCATGGAGCCCAATAGCGAGACCATTACACTTGAAAAGCAGGACTGGGTTGCCCCGGAAGACATCAAGGTCGCGGGACCCGAAGAGCGTGCATTGATTTATCGCGGTGGTGAAACTATTCCTTGGAAGGTTGTTCAATCATGACATTACTCAACGAGCTTTCGGCCAGCGAGGCAGCCCGGAAAATCAAGTCGGGCGAAATCACGTCCGAACAATTGGTGCGGGCCTGTATCGAGCGCATTGAAGCGCGTGAAGATGTGGTGAAAGCTTGGTCTGCTATTGATTTTGACAAAGCGCTTGCAGCTGCGCGCGCGGCAGATGCCGCCCCTTCAGATGGCGCATTGCATGGCGTGCCGGTTGGCGTGAAGGATGTGCTGAACACATTCGATCTTCCAACGCAGATGGGCTCGCCTATCTATGATGGTTATCAAAGCCGCAATGATGCCGCTTGCGTGGCCTTGGCCCGCAAAGCAGGAGCTATCATTCTTGGAAAGACGGTGACTTGCGAGCTCGCAGGCATTGCACCTGGTGCAACGACCAATCCGCATGATGTGACGCGAACGCCGGGCGGTTCGTCGAGCGGTTCTGCGGCAGCTGTCGCTGATTTTATGGTGCCGCTCGCCTTCGGCACGCAGACGGGCGGGTCTGTTCTGCGCCCGGCCTCTTACTGCGGCATTGTGGGCTATAAGCCGACCTACAACACCTATAATCGCGAAGGCCTCAAATTCGCAGCCGAGTCGCTCGACACAATTGGCCTGTTTGGTCGCACAGTCGAGGATTGCGCCCTGTTTTCAACCGCACTCACCCATCAGGTGATTGATGCGCGTGCTTCCAAGCGTGCGCCGCGCATCGGCATTTGCCTGACGCCTATGTATGAGAAGGCGAAGCCCGAAACAAAGAAGGCGCTTGATGAGGCGGCGGCGAAAGCCAAAGCAGCTGGTGCATCTGTGCGCATGTTCAAACTTCCCGTGAAATTCGCGCGCATCAGTGAGACGCGCGAAGTCTTGAACAATGTCGAACGTGCGCGATCACTTGCTTGGGAATGGGCGCATCACCGTGAGAAGCTCAGCCCGCAAATGACGAAGTCGATTGAGCTTGGTCTCAAGACCTCGGAAGCGGCTTATCATGATGAGCTGCGGTTTGCTGAATGGGCCCGTGTGAAGCTCGATGAGCTTTTTGCTGAATATGACATTCTGCTCGCCCCTTGCGTGCACGGCGAAGCGCCGGTTGGGCTTGCCTTTACAGGTGAGCCTGCTTTTCAGGGTTTCTGGACCTGCTTGCATGTGCCCACCCTCGCCTTGCCAGCTGCGCGTGGTCGCAACAAGATGCCGGTGGCGGTGCAGGTGATCGCGCCGCGCTGGCAAGATCAACGCCTGTTGCAAGCCTCCGTCTGGCTTCGCGATAAAGCCGGCATCAGCTTGCCGATCCTCAAACAGAAGAAGACTGCGGAGTAAGCCTGTGGCGTCCACCATGCTCACCTTGCTGAATGCGCAGGACATGCGCCGCTTGTACGCGGAAGGTCACTGGCGTGATGATACGATCTATAGCCTTGTTGCCGACAATGCACGCAAGACGCCGACCAAAGTTGCGCTGCGCGATCGGCAAAGGGCGATCAGCTATGGTGAGTTGGTGGCTTGCGTTGATGCGCTTGCGGGTGATCTGCATCGCAACGGTGTGAAGGCTGGTGAGCGTGTGGCTGTGTGGTTGCCGAGCCGTTTGGAGACGGCGGTTGCTTTGCTGGCTTGCTCGCGAAACGGTTATGTCTGCTGCCCTTCGCTCCATCGCGATCATACGGTTGGCGAGATTCGTGATCTCTTGATCCGCATGCGCGCCTCTGCGCTCATAACAGAACATGGTTATGGTGCGGATGCGCATAAGGCCGACATTTTTAAAGAGCTTGATGCGATCAAATCGCTGCGTATCGTTTATGGGTTGCAGCCGCTTGCGGCTCAAGAGACAAGGCTCTCTTACGCCAATCTCTCCGGCGCGCCGCCTGCGATGCGCACCGATCCCAACACGATCGTTTATCTCGCCTTTACGTCGGGCACGACGGGTGTTCCCAAAGGCGTGATGCATAGTGACAATACGCTCCTTGCTAATGCGCGCGCTCTGTCGGCGGACTGGAATTTGTTGCAAGACAGCGTTGTCTATTCCATGAGTCCGCTCAGCCATAATCTTGGATTTGGCGCTTGCGGCATGACGCTCATTCGTGGTGGCGAATTCATCGTTCATGATCTGCCGCGAGGTGGAAGCCTGGTTGATCGCATCATTGAGACAGGCACGACATTCATCATCGGCGTGCCCACTCACGCCATCGACCTCTTGAGCGAAATCCGTTCACGCGGTTTGAAACAGTTGGGCAAGGTGAAGGGCTTTCGTATTTCGGGCGCATCGGTGCCGCCAAGCGTGGCAGCGGGCTTGCTTGATCACGGCGTGGTGCCGCAAAGTGGCTATGGAATGACTGAGGCCGGTTCGCATCACTACACAGTGCCAAGTGATGATGCGCAGCTGATCTGCGAAACATCAGGCCGCGCGTGCTCTGGCTATGAGGTGAAAATATTTTCGCAGGACGATCCCGACAAGGAATTGCCTGCGGGTCAGACCGGCCAGATTGGTGGTCGCGGTGCGAGCTTGATGCTTGGCTATTTTGACGATCAGGAATCAACGGAGAATTCGTTCAACCGGTCAGGCTGGTTCATGACCGGCGATCTTGGATGGATGGATGAGAAGGGCTATCTGCGGATCACTGGCCGCAAGAAAGATGTGATCATCCGAGGGGGGCATAACATTTATCCAGCGCGTATTGAGGCGCTCGCCATGCGCCATGACCTGATCGACAAGGCGGCTGCCTTGCCCGTCAGTGACGAGCGTTTGGGTGAAAAGGTCTGCCTTGCTGTCGTCTTGCGCAAGCAGGATGGTCTCACACCTGAGGCTTTGCTCGATCATCTTGACGATGCAGGCTTGTCGCGCTTCGACATGCCGGAATTCGTGCTGATGCTCGATAAGATGCCGTTGACGCCGAGCGGCAAGATTCTCAAGCGCGATCTCGTGACAGGTGTTGCCGAAGGCAAGCTGTCGCCGGTCCCGGTGCGCTTTAAACCCAAAGCAGTTGCGTGAGGCTTGATGATGCGTGCGGTTGTTGTTCGCTCTTATGGTTCCTATGACGATGCGCGCGTCGAAGAGATTGATGTGCCGCAGCCGGGCAAGGGTGAGGTTCTGCTTGAGATTCACGCTGCACCCGTGAATTTTGTCGATCTTCTCGTCATCAGCGGCAAGTATCAATTTCTGCCCAAGCTTCCCTTCACGCCTGGTAAGGGACCTGTTGGCCTTATCAAGGCTGTTGGAAATGATGTTTCCGGCTTGAAAGTGGGCGATCGCGTACTCGCTATGGCCGAGCAGGGCGGTTATGCGCAATATGGGTTGGCGCCTGCCAAAAGCTGCTATGTGTTGCCTGATGGGCTTGATTATGTGCAGGCGGGTGCAATGTCGCTTGCATTCGACACATCCTGGTTTGCGCTGCGTGAGCGTGCGCGTATCCAGCCCGGTGAAACGGTTTTGGTTCTGGGCGCTACGGGTGCCGTTGGGCAGGCAAGTGTGCAATTGGCAAAGGCCATGGGGGCACGCGTTCTTGCTGGCATTTCATCATCCGCCAAAGCCGCTATTGCCCTTGAAAATGGCGCTGACGGTGTGGTTGACCTTTCAGCGCCCAATCTGCGCGAGTCCTTGCGCGAGCAGGTTTACGCGCAGACTGATGGACGCGGTGCTGATATCATCCTCGACCCGCTGGGCGGGGATATTTTCGATGCAGCCATTCGCGCGCTTGCGTGGTGTGGGCGTCTTGTCGTGATTGGCTTTGCAGCGGGGCATATTCCCTCTGTGAAAGTGAATTATCTGCTCGTGAAAAATATCGAAGTCTCAGGTCTTCAGGTGAGCGATTATCGCAAGCGCCGGCCTGAACAGGTTGCGCAATGCTATCAAGAAGTGTTCGATTTCTATGTGCAGGGTAAGCTAAAGCCACTGTCCGCCAGTACATTGCCCTTGTCGAAGTTCAACGAAGGCTTGCGCGCTGTGGAAGAGCGCAAGGCGCAGGGACGCATGATCTTGCTACCTTGGGATGAGGCATGAGCTTTCGCTACGACGAGATCGGTCAGCGCCTGAAGGCGTTTCGGTTGGCCTCAGGTATGAGTGCCGATGAGATCGCTCGTCGTATTGATATCTCGCGCACCGCACTTTACCGCTTTGAACGCGGTGAGCTTGCCAAGATCGAGACACTCGAAAAGCTTGCTGAACTGCTCGATGTATCCATCCCGACACTTCTGGGCGTTGGCATTGAATATATCTCCTCGGCTGTGGCATATTTTGAGCGGTTGCGTCAGCTTGAAGAGCAGGCTGAGCATATTGTCGTGCTCGCAGGTCCATTGTCTTATTTGCTCGCATCCGAACGTTTTGATGAATTGTTGAAGCAACTCCTTGTTGAGAGCGTTGCTGCTGATTTGCCAGACCGCGACCGGGTGATGGCGGATATTGCGACGATCATCGAAATCCTCGTCGCGCGCAAGGCGACCTATCGGCGTCGGCAACCGGGCGTTGTCAATCTGATCTCCGGGATCGAAATCGAGCGATTGCTGCGCAACGGTTTTGTCGGCAAGGCTCAGTTGCCACCAGAGCAGCAGGATCAGCGGCGCGCGCTTGCACGTGCAGAGATCCGCTATTTTGCGGATCTGATTGTCCGCGCTCCCATCGGGGTGCAGATCGGTGTGGTGCGTGATGCCTTGCCGCAAACCGGGTTTCAAATCTTTCGGCAGCCCGACCGCAAGGTGATGACGCTCAGCCCCTTCCGGCTCGGCGAAAATCCGAATGTGCGCGTGGGTGTGGCAATGATCACATCCGCGCCTGAGGCGCTTGCATTGCATGAGAAGGCTGTGAAAGAGATGTGGGCGACAGCGCTCAAGGGAGAAGCTGCGAGCGACTATTTGCGGTCGCTGATTGCTTCGGTTGGCGCACACTGAACATGATGGGGAGGATGGCTTGGCCAAGCTCGAATTGACGCTCGCTTGTGGTGATTATGAGATTATCCGCCCCTTGAAAGAGGGTGTGGTGAAGCCTGACGGGATCGAACTCAACATCCTGACAGGCATGGATTCGAATACGCGCCATTATCGGTTCCTGCGTAACCGTGAGTTTGATGTCGCGGAAGTGTCAGGCTCTTCTTATATCGCAGCGAAGTCGAAGGGCTTTCCCTTTGAAGCGATCCCGGTCTTTTTGCATCGGCGTTTCAGGCATGGATTCATCTTCATCAATACGTCAAAGGGAATTAAGAGCCCGAAAGATCTGATTGGGCGCAAGGTCGGGTTGAAGCAATATCAGTCAACGGCTTTGCTGTGGCTTCGGGGCCTGCTTGATCAGGAATATGGCGTCCCCTTCAAGTCGATTGATTGGTACACCGAGCTTGCCGAAGCGATTGAGTTCACGCCCCCGCCGGGTCTCAAGCTGCAACGTATCCCCGACGACAAGTCAATTGAGACCATGCTGGCGGAAGGAGAGATTGATGCGCTGATCCATCCTGATCTCATCGCGCCTTTGATGAACAAGGATCCGCGTGTTGGGCGTCTCTTCCCCAATTACAAGGAAGAGGAAGTCGCCTTCTACAAGCGCACTCAGATCTTCCCGATCATGCATTTCATGGGCATCAAGCAGGAGATCGTGGAGAAATATCCCTGGGTGCCGGTCAATCTGTTTCAGGCCTTCGAGAAGGCGAAAGAGATTGGCATGCGCCGCATGGAAAATCCGCGTGTGGCACCGCTCGCCTGGTATCGAGAGGCCTGGGAGGAGCAGGAAGAAATTCTGGGACCTGATCCATGGGAATATGGCCTCACGCCCAACAATGCAAAACAGCTGACTATGCTCGCCGCCTTCTCGCATGATCAGGGTTTGTCGAGCCGTCTCGTTCCGCTTGATGAGCTGTTCTTGAATGTGGGGCAGGGTCATCGGCGTGGCAAAGTGTTTCGGTACTGAAGGGACAGAAGATGAAACTGCCGTCCTTTGATTATCATGCGCCGAAGTCTCTTGATGAGGCTGTGGCGCTTCTGGCTGCCAGCGATGGTGGCGCGCGTGTTCTGGCAGGTGGACAAAGCCTGATGCCTGTCATGGCGTTTCGGCTCGCCACGCCTTCTGCGCTTGTCGATCTGCGCCACATACCTGGGCTCGATCAGATCGAGATCATCGGGCGAGAGATCAAGATTGGCGCGATGGTACGCTGGCGCATGATTGAGGAAAGCCGCGAGCTGAAGCGCACGGTGCCCGTGCTGCCTGCCGCGATGGAACATGTGGCGCATTATCAAATCCGCAATCGTGGCACGATTGGCGGCAGTCTTGCCCATGCTGATCCAGCGGCGGAGTTTCCGGCGCTCGCAGTTGGTTGTGATGCTCTTGTCGATGTCATGGGTGCCAAGGGTACCCGCAGCATCAAGGCGGCGGATCTGTTTGTCGGTGCGCTTGAGACGTCGCTCAAGGAAGATGAGATCATCACGGCAGTGCGCATCCCGACCTGGCCCAAGGCGCGGCGTTGGGGCT
Organism: uncultured Beijerinckia sp.; assembly: GCA_964557555.1. Lineage (GTDB taxonomy): Bacteria > Pseudomonadota > Alphaproteobacteria > Rhizobiales > Beijerinckiaceae > Terripilifer. The sequence continues at coordinate 14,065 of CAZLBA010000001.1, read as the reverse complement.
TTCAGGAATTTGCACGCAGGCGCGGAGATTTCGCCATTGCTGGCATCATGGCCTGTTTTGATCTTGATGCGCGGGGCGTAGCGTCGAACACGCATATCGCCGTGTTTGGTGCGACCGATATTCCACGCAGGCTCCCCAAGGCTGAAGCCATGCTTGACGGGAAGCATGTTGACGAGGCTGCCATTGAGGCTGCTGCCACTGTGGCGATGGGAGAGGTCAATCCGCAAACAGACCTCCATGCGACGAGTGATTATCGTCGTTCTCTGGTTGGGACCATGACGAAGCGCGCTTTGGCGCAGGCTGCGAAGTGAGGCGTGCCATGTCGATTTCTTTTGAAGTGAATGGGCGCAAGGTGAAGGCTGATCCAGCCGCGCGCATGACACTGGCTGATTGTCTGCGTCATGAAGTTGGACTGACCGGTACCCATGTTGGCTGTGAACATGGTGTTTGCGGCGCCTGTACCGTCATCATTGATGGCGAGGCGGTTCGCTCTTGCCTGATGCTTGCGATGCAGGCGGATGGAACGAAGATCACGACGATTGAGGGGCTGGCGAATGGGGACGAATTGTCACCGCTCCAACGGGCTTTCAAAAAGCATCACGGTCTGCAATGCGGTTTTTGTACGCCTGGGATGTTGACGACATTGCATGCTCTGCTCAGTCAGGAACCCGATGCAGATGAAGAGCGCATCCGCGATGTGCTCTCTGGCAATATCTGCCGTTGCACTGGTTATATTCCGATCATCGAGGCAGCCATGGAAGCGCGCGAAGCCTATCGCGCCAAGGCGGAGGATCGCTGACATGCGCACAGTCAATACTTATATCGGCAGCCCTATTGAGCGTATTGAAGATCAGCGCTTCCTGACGGGTACGGGGGAATATGTTGGCGACATGTCGCGGGAGGGCATGTGGCATGCTGTCTTTCTGCGAAGCCCCATCGGCCATGGCCTTGTCAAGCGGATTGATACCTCGGCGGCGCTGGCGCTTTCTGGTGTGCGCGCCGTGTTGACGGGCGATGACATGGGCGATGAAGTTCCCACGATCCCCTTTCGTCGTCCAAATCCCACCATCGGACCTTACGCGCAGCCTATCATCGGTCGTGGCAAGGTCCGCTATTTCGGTGAGCCGATCGCGGTTGTACTCGCGGATACGCAAGAGATCGCAGAAGATGCAGTAGGTCTCATTGATGTTGAATATGAGCAACTGCCCGCGGTGCTGGAACGCGAGCAGGCTTTTGCAGACAAGGTCCTTCTGTTTGAGACGCAAAAGTCCAATGTCGCCTCCGTTTTCAACGCTAAGAAGGGCGATGCGGATAGTGCCTTTGCCAAGGCCGATCTCATCGTCAAGGATCGCTTCTATACCCAACGCCAAACAGCGACCCCCATGGAGACGCGGGGCCTTCTGGCAGAATGGGATCAAAAGAACCAGCGTCTCGTGATGTCGGGTGCTGCAAAGCTTCCCTTCTTCAATCGCAAGACCATGGCTGACATGATGAAGCTGCCTGAAGAGGCGGTGGATTATATTGAGGTTGATGTTGGCGGTGGCTTTGGTGCACGCGGCGAATTCTATCCAGAGGATTTCCTCTGCGCCTTCGCATCACGCAAATTCAACAGGCCGGTGAAGTGGGTTGAAGATCGCCGTGAACATTTCACCGCCATCGGCCACTCGCGCGAATGTGAGGCGGAGGTTGAATTGGCTTTCGCGAAAGATGGCACGCTGCTTGGTATGCGGGGCAATCTTTACACGAATATTGGAGCTTATGTCCGGCCCAATGGAATGACACCTGTGCGCAATGCTGCGCAATTCATGACCGGACCATATCGTGTGCCGCATATTGATCTTCACGCGCACGCCTTTGTCAGCAACAAGACACCAGCTGGCACCTATCGCGGACCGGGTCGCTATGAAGGCTGCTTCTTTATGGAGCGTCTGATGGAGCTGGCTGCAGACAAGCTTGGTATTGATCGTGTAGAGCTGCGCCGTCGCAATCTCCTGCGCCATCATGAAATGCCTTATCCGCTTGCAACCGTTCTGCCGAGCGATGGGCGGGCGGAGACCAATTGCGACAGCGGCGATTATGTCGAGACCTTTGAGCGCTGCTTGCAGGAGTTCAACTGGGCTGAAAAATCGAAGCTTGACGGAAAATTGGTTGATGGCCGCTATCATGGTGTTGCCGTCGCCACCTTCATTGAAGGCGGTGCATCAGGTCCGTCTGAAGCCTGCAAGCTGGAGTTGGAAGCGGATGGGACGGTGACGCTCTATATCGGCTCGTCGTCAATTGGGCAGGGTGTAGAAACGGTGATGTTGCAAATCGCCGCTGATGCGCTGGAGCTGCCGATGGAGCGTATGCGCATCTATCACGGGTCAACCAATCTTTTGAAAGAGGGCTGGGGCTCTTATGGCTCGCGCGCAACAGTCATGGGTGGCAGCGCGATCATGATGGCGGCCGAGAAAATGCTTGAGCGCTTCCGCGAAGAAGCGGCGAAGCGTCTCAATGTTGATCCTGCGTCACTCACGCTTGCTGAAGGTGTTGCGCGCCATGCTGATGGGCGTTCTGTGCCCATGGCGGAAGTGGCGGCGGGCAAGATCGTCACCGAAGCCAAATATACGAGCTGGACGCCGACTTACACTTATGGCGCTGGCTGCGTGCATGTGGCGGTTGATGCAGAGACCGGCCATGTCGAAGTGCTCGATTACACAGTCGTTGATGATGTCGGGCGCATCATCAATCCGCTCACTCTGCATGGTCAGGTGATGGGTGCCGCAGTGCAGGGCTTTGGAAGCGTTTTCTCTGAAGAACTGGCTTACGATGATCAGGGCACGCTGCTTGTGGGTTCACTGGCGGATTATCTGCTGCCGCTCGCCACTGACTATCCGCATATCCATTGCGTCTCGACCGATAATTACCCGACGCCCAATCACCCGATTGGTGCGAAAGGTGCGGGCGAGGGCGGCATCATTCCGATTGGCGGTGTTGTTGCCAATGCGGTTGCGTCTGCACTGAAGAGCTTTGGTGTGAAGCCGAATATTTTGCCGCTATCGCCCAACCGTGTCTGGCAGATGGTGCAAGACGCGAAGGCGCACTAAGTCGAAGGGCCGGATTACTCCGGCCCTTTTTTTACCAGCCGAGAATAGTGGCTGTGCGTTGCAGAATGGGCTTGGGGATCTGTGACGCCTTCGCAACCATAGCCTGCAATTCTTCGCCCTTCTTGGGCCGGATTTCGAAGAATTGCCGCTTGGCCTCTGCGATCAGTTCAGGATCGCGCATGGTGTCTTCAAAAGCCTTGCGCAAGATGGCCATGCGCTCGGCAGGCACTTCGGGTGCGAGCCAATAATTATAGCCAATCGCGACGGGAAGCGTGACAAGCGAGGCGATCTGTTTTTCCTCATCGCCCTTCACGAGATCAATCAGCAAAGGCACGTCCTGCAGGTCAGGCTCCTTTTCAAAACCGATCTGGGTGAGGATGCGGATTTGTTTGTCGCGCAGCCATTGCGGCCTTGTGCTCACGAGGCTGGAATAGGCGCCACCGCCGCGGCCTTCGACTTCGCCGCGTTCGAGCGCAAGATTGCTCTCATTGGTGCCGGCATAACCATTGATGACCTTGAATTTGGTTCCAACCAGCGCATTCAGAATGGCGGGATAGATATTGGCATCCGAAATCACACCGCTGCCAGCCATCGTGACTTCGCGTGTTTTGGCGTCTTCAATCGTGTTCACGCCGGCTTTGTGCCAGACATAAACTGTATTGTTGGAATGAGCCATGCTGCCGAGCCACTGGAACTTCGCGGGGTCATATTGAGCGCCCTTGCCTCCCAGAAGCTGGAACATCGCAGCACCCTGATTGACGCCCGCAATGACGGTGCCGTCCTTGGGCGCGATTGCATAGACATGATTGGCAGCGCGCACGCCACCCGCGCCTTCCATATTCTGCACGATCACATTTGGCTTGCCGGGGATGTGATTGCCGAGATAGCGGGCGAGCAGGCGGGCATAAAGATCATAGCCGCCACCAGCGCCAAAGCCGACCATGATGCTGATCGTCTTGTTTGCATAGAAGTTATCTTGTGCCCGTGCAGGTGCTGAGAAAAGGCCCGCAAGCGCAATGGCTACAGTCAGATGACGAAGCAACATATCCACCTCCAGTCTTGCAGCTCATGTTCCGGTCTTCAGGACCATCTGGCAAGAGGATTTGCAGTGCAAATGCCTGCTGGCTGAGCTTTTTCAGCCCCTTTTGGGGCAGGCTCGCCTGCTTGACTTCGCCCTGCCGTCCGCTGATCCTCGGCGAAGAAAGAAGGGAGGCTTTGATGGGCTCGGTTGGCTTGCGTCCGCTGGCACGCGAAATTGGGGTCGAGATCCAGGGCGTCGATCTCAGACAGCCGCTCGATGCGGCAAGTTTTGGCGAAATCGAGCAGGCCTTCAACGATCATTGCGTCATTCTCTTCCGCAATCAGCAACTCGAAGAGCCGCATCAGGTGGCCTTTGCGGAGGGCTTCGGTCCGCTCGCGCGTGCAGTTAATCGCAATAGCGGCCAGTCCCAGAAAAATGCCGCCTCCTTTTTGATTTCAAATGTGCGCGAGAACGGTCAGCTGATCGGTGCGCTGCCGGATGGCGAGATGCTGTTTCACTCCGATCAGTGCTATGTCGCCCAGCCTTGCAAGGCGGCACTGCTTTATTCGATCGAGATTCCTTCGCATGGCGGCGACACAATCTTTGCCAATATGTATCGCGCTTATGAAACGCTGCCCGATGATCTCAAGCACGCTGTGGAGGGCCGCAAGGCGATCAATATTTTTGAGTATAATGAAGAGGGGGGGTATGGCGATGCCGCGATGGATATCTATCGCGAGATCCCACCCAATTCGAAACATTATGCGCATCCCATTGTGCGCACGCATCCCGATACCGGGCGCAAGGCGCTTTATGTCAATCGCGGCATGACGGCCTGTATCGAGGGGATGGAACGCAGCGAGAGCGATGATATTTTGCGCCGCATTTTCGATCATCAGGAAAAGCCAGCGTTCCAATATGCGCATCGCTGGCAGGTGGGCGATCTTTTGATGTGGGATAATCGCTGCACCCTTCATGCCCGTTCTGACTTTCCCGCCACGGAGCGCCGGATCTTGCGGCGGGTGACCGTGCTGGGTGAAGTGCCGGTCAGTTGACCTGACGGGAGCTTGTCGGACGCTTCTGGTGGACTATGATAAGCAGGTGGCTATTGCTGCCACGATGGAGCTTGCCCCATGTCGTTTAGCGACTGGAAAGTGCCGGGTGCCTTTCAGCCGAAGCCGGATGAATATGAGTTTGACCTCGACGCGGCGCTGACCAGCATCCTCTATATCAGCTCGGTTGTGCCAGAGACGGCGTTCTCTGCGGCCACGTTGGGTACGGAGCGCGCGGGCAATGCTGTCCTGATCCGCGAGGGCGGGCTTGCTTTGACGGTGGGCTATCTCGTCAATGAGGCAGAATCGGTCTGGCTGAGGACGGGCGAGGGGAAGGTTGTGCCGGCTGATGTGCTGGGCATCGACCATAGCAGCGGCTTTGCACTTGTGCAGGCCTTGGGCAAGCTGGATTGCCCGCCACTTCCCATCGGTAATTCAGATGATGTGCAGATTGGCGATGAGGTGGTGATGGCGGGTGGCGGCGGACGCCAGCGCGCCGTGGCGGCCCATGTGGTCGCGCGCCAGCAATTCGCCGGCTATTGGGAATATCTGCTCGATCAGGCGATCTTTACTGCTCCTTCTCATCCCAATTGGGGTGGGACGGCCTTGATCGGGCCGGATGGGAAACTGGTGGGCATCGGCTCGCTGCAACTGGAACAGCAGCGTGGCAAGGGCATCACTGAAAACATCAATATGAGTATCCCCATCAATCTGCTGGGTGGCGTGATCGAGGACATTATCAAGACCGGTCAGCCTGCCCGCCCGCCACGTCCGTGGCTTGGGCTTTATGCAACGGACATGGACGGCAAGGTGGTGGTGATGGGGGTCGCTGAGCGCAGTCCCGCGAAAAAGGCCGGGCTTGCGGCGGGGGATGTGGTTTTGGCCATTGCTGGTCAGCCGGTCATTGATCTTGCAGGCTTCTATAAAAAATTGTGGGCTTTGGGGCCGGTTGGTGTGCGCGCACATCTGACCTTGATGCGCAATGGCCGCACAGTCGATGTGGAAGCTGTGACAGCCGACCGTAACCGCATCGCCAATGCGCCACGTCTCCACTGAAGGGATGGCTGCGAGGCTTACGGACGCATAAAATTTGCGCTAAGACTCAGAGCGGCGGATATGCTGCCTGAGCCGATCGGTCTGGCTCGTCCGTAGGGGAGGAAATGATGAAGTCTTCGCTTCGTTTGGCTGGACTTGCTGCGGCCACCGTTGGCCTGATGTGGAGTGCGGCTGTGCAAGCCCAGCAGCCGATCAAGATCGGCTTTATCTCGACCATGTCTGGGCCGGAAGGTGTGCTTGGCCGAGATTTGTCCGACGGGTTCAAGCTCGCCCTCAAACATGCTGACAACAGATTTGGCGGGCGTCCCGTGCAGGTCGTATATGGCGATGATCAGGTGAAGCCTGATGTCGGTCGTCAGGTCGTCGACAGGATGCTCGAAAGCGACAAGGTGCAGATTGTCACCGGGATCAATTTCTCAAACGTCCTGCTGGCAGTTTTGAAGCCTGTTTTGGACTCGGGTGCTTTCTACATCTCGACCAATGCCGGCCCCTCCATCGTGGCCGGCCGTCAATGTCACCCGCGCTTCTTCGCTGCTGCCTTCCAGAATGACCAGAATTACGAGGGCATGGGCCAATATCTGCGCGAAAAGGGCTACAAGAAGATTTATCTGATGGCGCCAAACTATCCTGCTGGCAAAGACATGCTGACGGGCGTGAAGCGCTATTACAAGGGTGACGTGGCGGGTGAAGTTTACACCACCATGGGCCAGCTCGATTACTCGGCTGAAATTGCGCAGATCCGCGCTGCCAAACCCGATGCGGTGCTCGTCTTCTATCCCGGCGGCATGGGGATCAACTTCGTCAAGCAATATGCGCAAGCTGGCTTGAAGGATCAGATTCCGCTTTACGCAGGTGCTGCGGTCGTTGACCAGACCATCCTGCCTGCCTTGGGCGATGCTGCACTTGGCATGTATACGGGCGCCTTGTGGAGCGAATATCTCGATAATGCGGCTAACAAGCGTTTCGTGGCTGACTTCGAGAAAGAATATAACCGTATTCCCTCTCCCTATGCTGCACTGGCCTATGACACGGGGCGCATGATGCAGGCAGCCATCGATTCCATCGGTGGCAAGATCGAGGACAAAGTTGCCTTCCAGAAGGCGATGGAGAATGTGAAGTTTGAATCCGTGCGCGGCAACTTCCGCTTCAACAAAAATCACTTCCCAATTCAGGACTATTATCTGACCAGAATTGAGAAGGATGAAAAGGGTCGCCTTGTCGCCAAGCTGCAGCAGAAGATCATGAGTGATCTGACTGATGCTTATGCGGGTGACTGCAAGATGCCGTCGCAATAAGGATCAGGGGCCGGGGGTGCTCCCCCCGGCCTTCTTGCAGGACTTCTCATGACATTCAGCCTGTTCATTGAACAATCGCTCAACGGCGTGCAGCTTGGCGTGCAGCTGTTTTTGATGTCGGCAGGATTGACGCTTGTTTTCGGCATCATGAATCTGATCAATCTCGCTCATGGCTCCCTCTATATGGCCGGTGCCTTTTTTGCAGCGATGTTTGTGAAGCTGACTGGCAATTTCCTGCTGGCAATTGCGCTTGCCATTCCCTGCACGGCGATCATGGGCGTGTTAATGGAGTTTATTGTGCTGCGGCGCTTTTATGCGCGCGGCCATCTTGATCAGGTGCTCGTCACTTTTGGGCTCATCCTCATCTTCAATGACCTTGTGCGCTTGGTCTGGGGCGTCGTACCTGTGCCAATGCCTGTTCCTGCCATGTTGTCAGGCTCGGTCGAGATTATGCAGGGCGTACTTTATCCAGCCTTTCGTCTTGCCATTCTGGCCGTGGGCCTCGTCGTCGCGCTTGGCCTTTATTTCGTGGTCGTGCATACGCGCGCCGGCATGTGGATCCGCGCAGGTGCATCCAACCGTCCGATGGCGTCTGCTCTTGGCGTGGATGTCCAACTTGTCTTCGCACTTGTCTTTGCCGCGGGTGCTGCCCTTGCTGGCCTTGCAGGCATGATGGCAGGGCCGATCACTGCGGTTCAGGTTGGCATGGGTGAGCCCATTCTCATCCTTGCGCTTGTTGTGACCGTCATTGGTGGTATCGGTTCCATTCGCGGTGCATTTATCGCGGCTTTGATGATCGGCGTGGTTGATACATTCGGCCGCGTCTTGCTGCCTCATGCGCTGGGTAGCATGGTCATCTTCATGCTGATGGCCATCATCCTTGCTTGGCGTCCAAAGGGATTGTTCCCCGTCCATGGCTGATACTCACGCATCGACATCCTTTGGCGCCATGCTGCGCAGGAACTGGCCGATTTTTCTGGTGCTGGTTGCGCTTGCCCTCGTGCCCACCATTGCCACCATGATAGGCGAGCCTTTCCTCATTCGCCTGTTCACGCGCGCGGTGATCTTCTCGATTGTTGCAGTGGCGCTGAATTTCATCCTTGGCTATGGCGGGCTCGTCAGCCTGATGCATGCCAGTATCTTTGGTGTCGGCGCCTATACGGTCGCTATTCTCGCTTATCACGACTATGAGGCCACGAAGTTTTTGGGGCTTGTGGCGGGCACGGACAATCTGGCGATTTCCATACCGCTGGCCTTGCTGATGGCGATGCTGGTCTCCGCCTTGACGGGGATTGTCTCGCTGCGCACCAGCGGCACTTACTTCATCATGATCACGCTCGCCTTCAATCAGATGCTCTATTACTTCTTCGTTGCGCTTCAGCAATATGGGGGTGAGGACGGGTTGCAGATTTTGGCAAACCTGCATTTTGCTGATCTCAACATCACAAAGCGCATCACCTTCTTCTATGTTGCACTCGGCGTATTGACGGTGGTGATTTTTCTGTTCTCGCGTCTGGTCCAAAGCCGCTTCGGCATCATCCTGCGCGCGACCTCGCAAAATGAGCGCCGCGTCGTGGCGCTGGGTATTCCACCGCTTCGCTACAAACTCGCAGCCTTCGCCATCTCTGGTGCAGTGACGGGACTTGCAGGTGCTTTATGGGCAACCGGGCAGGGCTTTGTCAGTCCGTCTGATTTGTCGTGGGTGCGTGCGGGCGATTATGTGGTTATGGCTGTTTTGGGCGGCATGGGGCGTGTTTGGGGGCCGGTGCTGGGCGCTGTTCTCTTCGTGTTGCTCGAAGCCTATCTGCCGTCATGGACACAATTCTGGCAGCTGCCTTTCGGCATTGTCGTCGTGCTGATCGTCGTCTATCTGCGCGGCGGTCTCGTTGATGTACTGGGCCGCACGCGCACAAGTAATGGGGGAGGCCACTGATGAGCGCGCCGATCCTGTCCGTCGGTAATCTCTACAAGCGCTTTGCCGGTCTCGTGGCGACCAATGATTTGTCGCTGGATGTGCGCGCGGGTGAAACCCATGCGCTCATCGGTCCCAATGGTGCAGGCAAGACAACATTAATTGCGCAATTACAGGGAGAGCTTGCACCTGATAGCGGGACGATCACTTTCAAGGGTCGCGACATCACGCAAGAGCCGCCGCATCGCCGTTCGCAGCTTGGCATGGCGCGGTCCTTCCAGATTACGTCGATCTTTCCGCAATTCACCGCGCTTGCCAATGTTGCGCTTGCTGTGCAAGCGCAGCAGGGGCATGGCTTTCGTTTCTGGAGCGATGCGTGGCGTGATCCGTCACTGACCAAGCCTGCAATGGAAGCACTCGCCACCATTGGTCTTGATCATCGCGCACAGATCATCGCGGAAGATTTGTCGCATGGTGAGCGTCGTCAGCTTGAACTTGCAATGGCGCTTGCTATGAAGCCCTCGCTCTTGCTGTTGGATGAGCCGATGGCCGGCATGGGCCGACAGGATGGTCAGCGCATGACTCGCATTCTGGATGGCTTGAAGAAAGATTATGCGATCCTGCTCGTCGAGCATGACATGGATGCCGTCTTTGCTTTGGCTGATCGTGTGAGCGTGCTGGTGGCGGGCGCCATCATCGCAACAGGTGAGCCGCAATCCATCCGCAGTGATGCAGCCGTGAAGGCTGCCTATCTTGGTCATCGGTCGTGAGGCGCCCCATGCTGCTCGACATGCGCAATATCGAAGCAGGCTATGGCCACGCACAGGTATTATTTGGCCTGTCACTTAGCATTGGTGAGGGCGAAGTCGTCACGCTGATCGGCCGCAATGGGATGGGCAAGACGACAACCGTGCGCACACTGATGGGGCTCGTGCGCGCCAGTGCTGGCGAAATCACGCTTGGTGGTGAGCGGATCGAAAAGCTGCCCTCCCACAGCATCGCGCGTTTGGGCGTGGGGCTGGTGCCGGAAGGTCGGCAGATCTTCCCCAATCTCAGCGTGCGCGAAAATCTCCTCATGGCAGGTATTGATCGCCAGTGGGGAGCAGAGCCTTGGACATTCGACCGCGTGATTGATTTCTTCCCGCGTCTGGGCGAGCGCTTGTCGAATAGCGGAACGCAGCTTTCG
>CAZLBA010000001.1:0-3447 GCA_964557555.1 uncultured Beijerinckia sp. | reverse complement strand
GCGGCGAGCAGCAGATGCTTGCCATTGGTCGCGCGCTGATGACCAATCCGCGTTTGCTGGTGCTGGATGAAGCAACCGAAGGTCTCGCCCCCGTCATTCGCGAAGAGATCTGGAACCGGCTTGGTATGCTCAAGCGTTCGGGCCTCTCCATTCTCGTCATCGACAAGGAGCTGGAGGCGCTCAGCGAATTGGCTGACCGGCATTATGTGCTCGAAAAAGGGGAAATCGTCTGGGCCGGCAGCACGGCTGAGCTGATGGCCGACCCGTCCATCCACGAGACCTATCTCGGCGTCTGAGTCCTTCCCACTGCTGCCCACTATTATTGCCCACTTTCGTCCGCTGATTTTGTGGTTGACGGAACGCGTGGGCGGGAGATCATGCCTCCAAGAGACTCTGACTTTAGCGGAGCTTTGGGGGAAGCTATGGGCGCGCAGGAAATCCTCTCCGAAATCAGCGACTTCTGCCGGTTGGCGGGACTCGCGGAATCAACCTTCGGCAGGCTTGCGGTCAATGATGGCAAGCTGGTTTCGCGGCTGAGGGATGGGGGCAGCGTTACGATTGACACGCTGTCGCGCCTGCGCGGTTTCATGGCGAGCCATGCGGACAATCCTCAGGCATTGCGCAGTCGGCAGCGCAGCCGCGCCAAGCTTCCCAACGGCATGAGCGCGCAGCGCACGGCTTTCGTCGCGCCGCCCGTCGCGGCGCAGGAAAATTTCCGCTTCTTTGATAATCGGCAAACATACCTGCTCTTCGTCAATACATGTTCGGAGAAATGGGTTGTTGCCAATCGTGTGGCGATGGAGCTGGCCAATATCAGCCCGCGTCCGCCTGCCTTGCGCCTATTTGATGCGGGCGTGGGTGATGGCACGGTGCTGGCGCGTGTGATGCGCGCGATGCATGCGCGTCATCCGACCATGCCCTTTTACATCGTCGGCAAAGAGATCAGTTTGGAAGATGTGCGTCTGACGCTGGAAAAGATGCCGGATCGTTTCTACGAACATCCCTCCAGCGTCGTGGTGCTCACCAATCTCTATTATTCCGAAGCGCCCTGGCTGACGCCCAAAAGCCCGACTGCGGCACAAGGCCTGATCTGGAAAGAAGTGGCGCTGACGGGAAATTCCTCGCATGACTTTGAAGAGCAACTCACCGACCTGCAAAGTTTTCTGTCTGAAAACTGGAACGCGAAAGTCAGTCCCAAGACGGGCAATCCAACTTATGAGCGTCCCATCGTGCTGGTACTCTACCGTGAAGATCATCGCTTCCTGCTCGATCCGATCATCCCGAAGCCTGGTCGCGTTGCCGCTGATTATGATCTCGTGATCGCATCGCAGCCTTACCGTGCACGCGCGTCCGCTGAGTTCAAGGCTAAGAAGGTGATCGGTCCGCTCGCGCGTGCAATAGGTCCGGGCGGCCGTCTCATCGGCATTCATTCCATGGGGCAAGATCCGGGTCTTGAGATCGTGCAAAAAGTTTGGCCCGGTGAAAACCCCTTCGAGGTTGATCGTCATGCCGTGTTGCGTGCGGTGAAGGACGAGCTGGGGGCGGCAGGGCGCAATCTCACTTTTAACGCCTATGCCGATGCGCGCTCGGTATTTCGCTATGACATGCATACGCTGCCGGGAGAGGTGGTGGGCGCGATTGGCACATCAACGCTCTTTGCCGCGTGGAATGCCGCCATCTATGTCGCGCAGATCGAGGATCAGCGTCTCTCGGAAGTGGTCAAGAACGACGCCTATCTGGAAGCTACGCAGGAGGTGCTGCAAAAACATGGCGGCCTCTGGTTCAATGATGAATCCTACGTCATTTCGCGCAAGCAAGCGTGAGCTGTGATATGGCACTCGCCCTTGCAAACCAAAGGAGCCTTCCCGTGTCGTCAGACGTGAACAAGCGCATTGCTGACTTGCTTCGCGCGGCAACGGTCGAGGTTTATGAGAACAACTCACCGCGCGTGCTCGACAGCTATTTCAGGCCGGGCACCGACATCTATGTCAGCTATCTGCCTGGTGATGATTTTGGCGAGCGCATCAAGATTGCGCGTATCCTGCATGAGGCTGGCTACAATCCCGTTCTGCATTTGCCTGCGCGGCAGATCATGAACCGGCAGATGTTGAGTGATTATGTCGGAGGCGCAGTAGAGGCTGGGGTGAAGCGCTTGCTATTGATCGCAGGTGACTCAACACGCGCGCGAGGCGATTATGCAACAAGCTTGCAGGTGATCGAGAGCGGCGTCCTCCAAGCTTGTGGCATTACACATGTGGATGTTGCAGGCCATCCGGAAGGCAATGTAGGCCTTTCACATGAGCGTTTGATGAAAGTTCTCATGGACAAGCGCGATGCGGCGCGTGCAGCAGCACTTGGCTTTGGCATTGTGACGCAATTCTCGTTTGATCCGCGCCCCGTCGAGCAATGGCTGATGAGCATTCATAAAGAAGGGCTCAATGTGCCCGTGCGCTTGGGGCTTGCGGGGCCAGCAAATCCGGCGACCTTGCTGAAATTCGCGCTTCGTTGCGGCATCGGCAATTCGATTTCAGCCGTGCAAAAACATGTCGGTACGATTGGGCGTTTGTTGAAGGACACTGGGCCTGAAGGTGTTGTGCGCGGGCTCGGTGATGTGCTCATGCGCGAGGAGGGCGCTTGCGTGGAAGCGTTCCACTTCTTCCCATTTGGCGGGCTTGCGAAGACGAGTGCTTGGGTGCGGGATGCGTTGGGGGATGGGCAGTCGGCAGTTGGCAGTCGGCAGTCGTAGAGCGGGCGCTTGCCTTCTCCCAATGAAAGAAGGGATGCGCGACGCAGGGCTTCTGCCTTTCAATAAAGGGCTCCCGCTCCTCCCAAGGGGAGAAGGAGGGCCTGCATTCTTTGCGACTGCCTAATGCCGACTGCCGACTGCCTCAAACCGCACTCCCCCAAACTTCCTGCGCGATCTCCACGATCAGCTGCAGCTTCTGGCGCTCGACATCCTCAGTGATGCGATTGCCGGGAGCCGTTGACGCAAAGCCGCATTGAGGGCTGAGGCAGAGCTGATCCAGCGCGATGAATTTGGTGGCTTCTTCGATGCGGCGCTTGATCTGGTCTTTTGACTCGATCTCCGCTTCCTTCGAGCTGACGAGGCCGAGCACGACTTTCTTGTTTTTCGGCACGAAGCGCAGCGGCTCGAAACCGCCAGCTCGCTCGGTGTCATATTCAAGGAAGAACCCATCGACATCGGCTTCGGTGAAGAAGGCTTCAGCCACGGCATCATAACCGCCTTCGGCCATCCACATGCTTTGGTGATTGCCGCGGCAGGTGTGGATCGTCACCGTCATATTGGCCGGGCGCTTGGCGACAAGCGTGTTGACGATCTTGGTATAGAGCTGTGGCAGACGCTTGGGGTCCTCCCCGTCATTGGCGATCTGCTGGCAGATACTCTCGTCACACAAGTAGGCGAAAGAAACGTCGTCAATCTGCACA